>JAHZKW010000120.1 GCA_022600175.1 Campylobacterota bacterium | reverse complement strand
GTCCCCGTTTAGAGACAACTGAAGTTAAAAAGTCTTTTTTACTCTCTTTTTTAGCCACACTCAAGGCACTCTCTAACTTCTTTATTTTTGTTTGTAATGTCTTTACGACAACATCATCTTTTTCCATCTTAGTACTTAAAAGGTCCGTCTCTACTTCAAGTGATTCTGCTATTTTGATCAATCTTGCTTGTACGGTCTCAAAGTTATGTTTACTATGATCAAAACTTTGTAACTCTTTTTTAATATCAGTAATACGCTCACGACTTAAATTACTATTATCAATAAGATTGACAATCTTTTCAGATACATCTCCCAAAAGTTCATCTAAAGAGAGAACTCTTGTCTTTACCTCTTCTTTATCAATCTCTATACGTTTTTGCACCATCTTTTTAATGCGGTTCTGTACTTCGATATCATTGATGATATGTGGAGCATTTTTAAGCTCATAACTAAGGCTTGCTAAATCATCATCCATATTATCTGTCAATGAAGGTGTTAATGATGCCACAATCATAGAGGCCATGGAATCAAGTGTATTATCTTCTTTGGCAATCCTTAATACTTTTACAATTTCATCTATTGTCGATTCAAGATCATTTGTATGTACACGACAATAATCATCTAAATCTCTTAAAAAACTAGCATCATAACTTGTTAAAAAGTCCAGCCATTTATCTTTAATAATTTCAAATGTATTATAGTCAGCCAAATACTCAATACGCTCTAATGAAGCATTAGCAAGATCACTTGCTTTTTTATTATGTAGTTCTGATATCGTCTGAAGTAAACGTTTTACCAATGTTACGAGAATTAAGTTTTGTCTATTTTTTTCTTGTCCTGTAATACGATTAAGTGTAGCAACCAAATAAGTTAAAAACTCATCCATTGTGTTGATATTATATTTACTAAGATCCTCTTTTAAAAATGGATTTAATTTCCCTAAAAATTTATCTTTTCGACTACAATCAATGAGGTCAAACCCTTTGTTAGAAGCAATCTTACAAAAGGTTTGTGTATAATTATCTGGCGTGAGCGGTGTATTATTAGAGTTTAACGTTTTGAGCGTCTCTCTTACAATATCAGTAATCGTCATTTAATCGCTCCTATTGCAATCTTTGAACGAAGCGAATCAAAAGCTTTTTCACTTGCAAAACGAATGGCTTCAAATCTTTTTCCATCAGAGATAATCGAATTAGACTCTATAGGAAAATCAAAATCACCATTGGTATTGATAACACGTCTTTTGTTATGAATATCAATATAGTCTGTTCTCATACCTACATATGTTTTATACGCAATAACATATCCATTTTTATCATATTGAATAGGAACAAAAGAGACAGACTTGAGTGTAACATATAATTTTGAGTCTGCTTGATCCTTAGGTACTATATCGGCATGAAACTGATTCACAATTGCCTCATTAACAGCATCTTTAATCAAAACACTATTTTCAGGATCTTCTAGAGAGATTGTCACTTCAGTGTAAACCTTCTCTCCTAGAACTTGTTGCGTATAATGTGATGTAGGCTTGTAACCACAAGAGACCATCAAAAGAAGTAGAGGTAAAACTAAAAAAGCTCTCAAAATCCCCTACTTTACAACAAGATTGACCAGTTTATTGGGTACATAAATCTCTTTGATAAGCACTTTTCCCTCTAGCCATTTTCCACTTACATTTTTAGCAGCTTCAAGTATTGCTTCTTTATCTAAAGATTTAGAAACTTCAATCTCTTCTCTTTTTTTACCATTTATGGTGATGGCCAACACGATACTGTCTACTTCAAAAACTTCCTCTAAAATTGTAATCTCTTTGAAATTTTCACAAGCAAAAAGTGTATCACTCAACTCCCAACATACATGTGGGATAATAGGCTCTAAAATATTCAGCAATACATAATAGCCCTCGCTCCATACATCAGGATGTTTTTGATCACTCAGAGCATTTAACGCTTCCATCGTCGCAGCGATAACAGTATTAAACGCAAAACTACCCTGGTAGACTTCATTAGATTTTTTAAGCGCTTCATAAACTTTTGCACGTGCCAGTTTTTCCTGCTTATCTAATGTGCTATGATCAATCGTCACTAACTTATTAGTAGGTGTTACGTTTTTCGCACGATCTGTTAACTTTTTAATATATTTAAAAGCACCCTCAACGGCACTATCATTCCACTCAAGCTCTTTGACTGGAGGTGCAGCAAACAAAATAAAAAGTCTTGCTGTATCTGCACCATATTTTTGAATCAACTCATCAGGATCTACAGTATTGCCTTTAGATTTACTCATCTTGGCACCATCTTTCAGCACCATACCTTGTGTTAAAAGATTGTTAAAAGGTTCATCAATTTCAATATATCCTAAATCTCTCAATGCTTTAGTAAAAAAACGTGCATAGAGAAGATGTAATATGGCATGTTCAATACCACCAATATATTGATCAACACCCATCCAGTAAGCTGCATCATTACCGTCAAATGGACTATTTTGTGCATTAGGAGTGCAGTAACGTAAAAAGTACCATGAACTCTGTACAAAAGTATCCATAGTATCGGTTTCACGTGTTGCTTCGCTACCACATTTGGGACAAGTACATTGTTTCCAAGTTGGATGCGTTTCTAAAGGATTACCCTCACCTGTAATCTCAACATCATCAGGCAACGTTATAGGCAGATTTTCTAATTTCTCAGGAACAATACCACAGTTTTTACAATGTATTAATGGAATGGGTGCTCCCCAGTAACGCTGACGACTGATACCCCAGTCACGCAGTTTGTAATTGATCACTTTTTTACCAAGATCATTACTTTCAAAATGGTGAATAATCGCTTTTTTTGCTTTACTGTTTTTCAGTCCGTCAAATTCACCGCTATTGACCAGTAAACCCTCATCAACATAGGCTTCCTTAGCCAGGTTACTATTTTCAGAAGAAATCACCTCAAGCATAGGAAGATTATATTTTGTAGCAAATTCATAATCCCTTTGGTCATGACTTGGCACTGCCATAACAGCACCACCACCATAACCTGCAAGAACAAAATTTGCCACCCATACAGGAATCATCTTTCCAGTGAGCGGATGTATCACTTCTATCTCAAGAGAAACGCCCTCTTTATCCCCTGTTCCACGATCGCGTTCACTTACATTTTGCATATTGGTGATCGCTTCTATTTTTTCATCACTTAAAAGTTTGTGTTCAACAAGGTATTTGACTATCTCATGCTCAGGTGCGAGTGCCGTATACGTTACACCGTAAATGGTGTCAGGACGGGTTGTAAAGACACTATAGCTTTCAAACTTCTTCCCTAGTTTTTGCTGAGATTTATCACTTAACGCCAAAGAGAACTCAAGTCCCTCACTTCTTCCAATCCAGTTCTCCTGCATGGTTAAGACTTGTTTTGGCCACCCTTTTTCAAGTGTTTTGAGGTCATCCAAAAGTTCCTGTGCATATTTTGTGATCTTTATATAATATCCAGGCATCTCTTTTTGCACAATAGTCGTACCACATCTCCAACATTTATCCTCTTCTACTTGTTCGTTGGCAAGGACGGTCAAGTCATGCGGGCACCAGTTAACATTTTGATTTTTTTCATACAAAAGTCCCTCTTCAAACATCTTGATAATAAACTCTTGTTCAAACTTTGTATAGAGAGGATCACTGGTAGCGAACTCACGCTCTTTGGAGAAAGAGAGTCCAAGTCCAGCAAGTTCGCTACGCATATAATCTATGTTTTCATATGTCCACTTTTTAGGATGTAGTTTATGTTTGATAGCAGCATTTTCAGCAGGCATACCAAAACTATCCCATCCTATGGGGTGTAAAACATTAAAACCATTATTGCGGTGATGTCTAGCAATAGCATCACTAATTGTATAGTTACGTACATGTCCCATATGAATCCTACCACTAGGATAAGGGAACATACTTAAAATATATTTTTTGGGCTTAGTAAGATCACTAGAGGGTTCAAAACTTTTTTTATCACTCCAGATCTGTTGCCATTTTTTTTCAATCTTAGATGGATTATAATCCATTAACACTCCTAAAATTCTTCATCAGTTTTTGCTGATTCTATTAACACCAATGCCATAGAGAAAACATTGGCAATCACACCACCAATTGCTAATGCAATGGCTGTTTCTGTATTACCCAGCAATTGCGCATAGATAAATGCAGGTATAAGATGTAAATCTGCCACTAAAGAAGAGGCAAAAAGTTCAGCTGAAAGCACATTTTTGACACCGATTTTTAACAGTGTCGAAACCAGATTGATACTCGCAGCAATAAAAAGTGCTGTCGTATTATGATCATATAGATACCCTGCCGTTGTGGTCAAACTCATCAACGCAAAAAAGATAAATATTACTTTTCCCCAATCCATTCTAACTCTCCTTTTGGGACATCATCTCTATACGACGCCACCTTCAAATTGTGCACGCATTTTTTCTTTCTCTTTTCTGAGTTTCTCTTTACGTGCTTCATTGAGTTTGTATCCTTCTACATCAAAACCTAGCCATTTTAAAAATGGCGAAGCAATAAAAATAGAGCTATACGTACCTACCACAATACCAACAAGCATTGTGAAACTAAATCCATTAATAATCTCACCACCAAATAAGAAAAGTGTCAGGACTACAAAAAATGTTGTAAGTGACGTTAAAGTTGTACGTGAGAGTGTCTTAGTTACTGATACATTAATAATCTTAAAAAGATCAAAAATCTTAGAATCACGAATCCCTTCACGAATACGATCAAAAACGATAATAGTATCATTGAGAGAATATCCCATGATCGTAAGCAATGCTGCTAAAATATCAAGGTTAACATCTACTGCAAACAGCGCAATCATCCCAAGTGCGATAGAGACATCATGTACCAAGGCAAAGATAGAAGCAACACCAAAACGCCACTCAAATCGAAATGCGATATAGATCAAAATTGCAATGATCGAAAGACCCATCGCCATTAAGCCCTTTTCACGTAGCTCACTTCCTACTTTAGGACCAACCATGTCAACTCTTCTAATTTCAAAATCACCACTTCCCTCAAGTAAAACTTTGACTTCATCACCTATATCACTGCCAACAGAACTACTCGATGTAGGGATCTTAATAATCACCTCTTCAGGCGAACCAAACTCTGTAACTGTTGCACTACTATACTCTGGTACTTTAGTCACTGCATTTCGTATTACCTCTACAGGAGCAGTTTGTGTATACTTCACTTGAACTAACGTTCCACCAGCAAAGTCAATACCGTAGTTTAACCCTTTAACAATCACTAATGCCCATGAAACAATAATTAAAAAAACAGAGAACACAATAAAGAGCTTACTTTTCCCCATAAAATCATAGGTTTTACTTGATCTAAAAAACTCCATTATTTCGTCCCCTCTTTAATACCAAACCATTTACGTAAATCTTTACTTTTATTGATACGTGCATAGAGTGCATCATAGACACCATGTGTACCAAGTATAGCTGTGAGCATTGAAGCTAAGATACCAATACTAATAGTCAAAGAGAAACCTTTAATTGGTCCTGTACCATAAGCATAAAGGATTACTGCAGCAATAAGCGTCGTAATATTTGCATCCAAAATAGCTGTCAATGCATTTGCATATCCCTTTTCTATAGCAGTTTTAATCGAAGCTCCACTGCGTAAAAGTTCACGTATACGCTCATTAATAATAACATTCGCATCCACGGCCATACCCACTGTTAATACAATACCTGCCATACCAGGAAGGGTCAGTGTAGCACCGAACATTGCCATCACTGCAATAATTAAAAAGAGGTTTGCTAAAAGTGCAAGATCAGCAACCAACCCTGCATAACCATAATAGACTATCATAAAGAAAAAGACAAGCACAAAGCCAGAGATCAAAGCAATCATACTGGCTTTAATACTGTCTGCTCCTAAAGAAGGTCCTACACTTCGCTTTTCCAATAGTTTAATAGGGGCTAAAAGTGCACCTGATCTGAGCGCAATTGCTACATCATGCGCTTCATGTATGCTAAAACCACCACTAATCTGTCCACTTCCGCCACCAATTCTTTCACGAATCACAGGGGCACTATAAACAACACCATCTAATACTACAGCCATACGATTACCGACGTTATCTCCCGAGAAATTACCAAAAATTTTGGCCCCTTCAGAATTTAATGTAAAGTTGATGATTGGTTGGTTAGACT
This sequence comes from Campylobacterota bacterium, assembly GCA_022600175.1. Taxonomy (GTDB): domain Bacteria; phylum Campylobacterota; class Campylobacteria; order Campylobacterales; family QNZT01; genus SZUA-1433. Next base: position 12,966 of record JAHZKW010000120.1, on the reverse strand, counting down.
CATTGAAAGCAACTCTTGCATCTGTCAGCATGCTTCCATCAAGAATAGGCACCTCTTTTAAAAGATGTTTCTCTTTTTTATTGATATCCGTTAAAATTACATTACCATACTCTGCTGCTTCAGCATCACTGAGTGTGTAGACTTGATCTGCACGTTTTTCATCTACCGCCATCATCTGAAGATATGCTGGTTTTGCAATAAGCTCACGTGCTCTCTTTTCATCTTCTGCTGTTTTAATACCAGGTAGTTCAACCAAAATTTTATCTTCACCTTGTTTTGCCACATTAGGCTCTGCTAAACCAAACTGATCAAGACGGTTACGAATGGTATCAATTGCCTGCCGAATAGCATACTCTTTGACATTTTGTTGTTCAAGTTCTGTCAGTGTAACTTCATAGTTAAGTCCATTTTTTTGGATTTCTAATCCTTCAATTTCACTTAACATTTTGTCTATATACTCTGTTTCATCACTATCTAGTAATTCAAAAGTAACAAACTCTTCATTGATTTTGAGATCATCAATAATGATATCATTGTCATCAGTCGTAAACTTGATACTCGATGCAACACTTTTCATCTTTGATTTGATCGCCTCTTCGGTTTTTACACCCAGTAACATGTGAAGTCCACCTTGCAAATCAAGTCCCAAAGAGATTTTGGAACCTTTTTCTGTTTGCAAAAATGACGGCATAGACATCACAACACCAAAAATAATGGCAACTAAAAAGATAATAAGTCTATAATTCATTCGTATATATACCTAATCTTCTATCTTCTTAGCAACAAACTCTCTTGAGATTTTTACAATCGTATCTTCGTTAAGCTTTGCTTTGATAAAATCCTCTTCAGGCTTGACAATTTCACAAATCATGCCGCCATTAGTGATGATCTTGTCGCCCTTTTTCAGTGCATCAAGCATCTCTTTATGCTGTTTCGCCTGTTTTTGTTGTGGGCGAATGATTAGAAAATAAAAAATTCCAAATAAAACTATTAACGGTAACAACGATGCTATCAAACTTCCTTGCTCTTGCATATCCATCCTTTAAGATTAAAAATTTAAAGAGATATTTTACCACTTCTTATATAATAGAAGGCTTTTTAGTGGCTGCTTTATTGTCGCTTTTTATCTATCTTTCACATTACCAAATCGTTTCAGAAACAACCCTCAAAATGATCAACTCTTTTAGTGCACTCATAGGTTTTTATCTCTTACTTAGTAGTGATAAAAAAGTACTCTTTTGGAGTGGTTTTTTTATTGGCACTTTTTGGTTTTACTGGATAGGTTTTTCATTTCGTTTTTATGATGCTATTTATGCAATCCCATTGATGATGTTTTTTGTATCACTCTCCTATGGTCTACTCTTTTGGATCATTGGTATTTTCCAACATCCAATTATGAGAGCTTTTCTCTTATTAAGTTTTAGTTTTATACACCCTTTAAAATTTAACTGGCTCATACCTGAGCTTACACTCTTAGATACATTTTTTGGTATCACTAAATGGCAATTTGGACTCTTTTTACTCGCTATTTCACTTTTTATCATCTTAAGATCAAAATTTAAATTAATCTCCTTGATAATACTCATACTCAGTCTTAATTTTACACCAGATAAAAAGCTACCACTTTCAAAACAGAAAATATATATATCAGATACCACAGTCTCCCAAACTATCAAGTGGGATCCTAAGTACAAAGAGGAGTCAATTCAAAATAATCTCAACATCATCTATCAAGCAATTGATCAAGAGTATGATATTGTCATTCTCACGGAGAGTGCGTTTGCTCTGTTTTTAAATATGGAACCTTTTCTTATTGAAAAACTAAAGTCACTCTCTAAAGAGATTACAATCGTTGCAGGAGCACTTTATAGTGATGGTACTGATAGTTACAATTCTACCTACTATTTTATTGATACAAAAATCCAGATAGCACATAAAGTGATGTTAGTCCCTTTTGGAGAAGAGATACCACTGCCTAAGTTTTTAAATCAATGGATTAATGATCTCTTTTATAATGGTGCTAAAGATTATAAAACAGCCAAGCTTCCTTCAGATATTGAAATCAAAGGTGAACTGTTTCGCAATGCAATCTGTTATGAAGCAACACGTGAAGAGCTTTATGCAAAAAATCCAAAATTCATGATTGCGATGAGTAACAATGCATGGTTTACACCTTCGATAGAGCCAACACTACAAAAAATGTTACTGCGTTACTTTTCTTACAAACATAATACAGTTATTTATCATGCGGCCAATAGAGGTGGCTCAGCGCTTATTTATTAAACCACTCATCATACCAAAGTTCAAAAATAAGTAAATTCCAAATATTTTGTTCATCATAATAAGAGTCACTCGCTAAAAATTGTGACTTTATCTTCATCACTTCATCAACATTTAAAATCCCTTCTTCTTGAATACGTTCAGGGTTAATATAATCATCTAAAAGTGTACGTAGCTCATTTTTAAGCATTTTTGCTACAGGTACAGAAAACCCTTTTTTAGGTCTCTCAATTAAGCTACTAGGTAAGAGTTGTGATAAGATCTGTTTAAGGATATATTTATTGGTACCATTCTTAGATTTTAAATTGTAATCAACTTGGGCTAAAAAGGTGAGTACCTTTGTATCCAAATATGGCATACTAACGGCATGGTTATAGTAATGTGAAGCAGAAGTTATTTTAGTCAGAAGATTATCACTTACATAACTCTTTAAAATTAATGCAAAAATGGCATCAATATAGTGCGTTGAAGTAGTAAAGTGCGTATCACTAAAGTCTAAAGGTTGCTCTTTCATCTCAACAAGCAGTAACTTTTGAATATCACTAAACGATAAAGTTATATCTTTATACTTTAAGATGTGAGCAATCTCTTTTTCTGCAAACATATTGGCCCATTTTTCACATCGCCTACGCTCTTTATGCCCTAATTTTACACTTAGTTTTAAGAGTTTAGAGATCAAGAGACGTAAGGGGTAAGGGATAGTGTGTAAAAATTGAAACTTAGACATAAAGCCTGAAGCAGCGAAGATCTCATCACCGCCCTCACCACTGAAAATCATCTCAATACCTTCTTTAGAGGCTGCCTCAAAAATCAACATGGTTGGTAAAACAGCTTTATCACCTATAGGTTCATCATAAACTTTTGTGACATCTTTAAGTAATAACTCCAAATCACCTGCATCAACATAATATTCATGATGCTCAGATTTTAGATAGTTGGCAATTCTTTTTGCATAAGGAGCTTCATTAACCTTTTGATCATGAAAACCTGCAGTAAATGTATGACAATTATTCTTGGTTAATGACTTAATAAGTGCAACAATAGTACTGCTATCATATCCACCACTTAAAAAAGATCCTATATGTTTTTGATTATTCACTTTTTGTGTTATAGTTTGAGAAAGAAGTGCTTGTGTCTTTTCTATTATGCTGGCTTCACTTTCAGTGACTCTAGGCAGATTATAAAAATCTGCAATATCCCAATATTTCGTACTGTATTGTTGTTTTGTAGTGAGATCAAAAGTAACATAATGGGCTGCCTTTACTTTATGACAATCTAAGATTATTGAGTACGGTTGCTGTATATATCCATGCTGAAAATATTGCCCTAATGCTTGATAATTAATCTTTTTTTCAAAAGCTTCACACTCTCTGAAAAGCCCCATCTTATTTGAAATGAGAATAAAATCTTCTTTTTGATAGTAATATAGAGGTCGAATACCCATAGAGTCACGTGTCAAATAGACTCTTTTAGTATATTTATCAAAGATCACAAAAGAGAAAATCCCCTCAAGTTCTTCTAAACAAGCTTGAATCGTTTTTTCTCTTAATACTGCTAATAAAGAGAGGTTTGATTCCACATGACCAGAGCGTAGAATAATAAACTGCGCATTCTCTTCTAACTGTAAAGTAGAGGTTTGTTGAGAGATACCAAAATAAAGTATTGCATTTTCTGTTTCAAAACTATATTCTAATTGCAACTTGGTATCGGATAACTGTAAAGATTTGTGAGGGCTTTTTCCATAATCAATATAACAATAACTAAGATCCATCATACCTCACACCCTTTAAAAAAAGCATCTCATACGTTTTCACTATTTTACGCACTTTAAAATTAGTTTCACAATAATTTTTAATATAATTGGCATCCCAAGTATGTTCTTTTGCTTCTTCTATCCTTTGTGCCAAAGATTTAGCATCAAAACTTTTAACTAAATAACCTGTTTTACCCTCTTCAATAATCTCTGCTGTACCTCCAGGCATATCCATCGACACTGAAGGCGTTTTTGTCGCATTTGCCTCTAAAACGACATTAGGTAACCCCTCGTAACGTGAACTTAATACAAAAAGATCACATAGATGCATATATTTATAAGGATTATTGCTAAAGCCAGCCATCGTTACTTTATTCTCCACACCTAATGTATGAATTTTCTCTTTTAAGATCTTTTCATCATCACCTTCTCCCAAAATCGTTAAATGATATTTATCATCTAAATAATACATAGATTCAATCAAGAGATCAAAACCTTTTTGGGGTGCTAGTCTACCAACAGCTAAAAGGTTATATTTGTCATTAGGGAGTACTATCTTCTCTTCAGAATCTACATGTGTTTGAATCAAGTCAATATCTACAGGGTTATAAACAACTGCTATTTTCTCTTTCTGGGTACCAAAGTTTGCTACTAAATCATCACGCATATACTTTGATTGCGTGATGATAAGATCAAAGTTATTGTACACTTTTTTATAGAGCCAATCAAAAAGTTTAGGATATTTCTCTTGTCTGTTCTCGATACTGACAGTATTAGATTCTCTAGAGATAAAGATAATCTCTTTAGAAAAAAATGGCCTAATCAAAGCAATTAGAAGATTAAGATATCCTAGGGTTGAAAAGACAATATCAGGCTTTATTTTATGAATGGACTTTGCTATTTTAAAAATGGCATATCGTGCTTGTAAAGCATTTAGATCTATAACCTCAATATCTTTGGGTAATACACTTAAAAAGTGTCCCTCTTTCTTTGTTAAGACAAATATAGGCGTAAAACGTTCTCTATCTATATGCTTGACTAGTGTCAACATGACTCTTTCAGCACCACCTCCTGTTAGTGAGGGCATCACAAACATAATTTTTTTCTTTTTTACATCCATTTTTCATACCACATTTCAAACATTAAGATTGACCATAAAAGATCAACATTATCTTTCTCACCTGATAAATATCGATCACGTAACCGTATCACCTCTTGGGTATTAAAAATATCTTCTTTTTCTAACCTAGTTACATCAAGATAGTGTAAAAAATACTCTTTTAGCTCCTCTTTAAACCACTCTTGTATTGGAACACCAAAGCCCATTTTAGGTCTATCCATCATTGATTTTGGTATATATTTATGTGTGATCTCTTTTAAAAGATATTTTTTAACACCATTTTTATATTTATACTCTGAAGGAATCGTTGCTAGAAACTCTATTAATCTAAAATCAAGTAGTGGTTCACGACCTTCTAGACTTGCACTCATTGTTGCGCGATCCACTTTGACAAGAACATCATCAACCATATAAGTTTTATAATCAATAGCCAACATACGATTGATTAAATCATTCTCTTCTTCGATAAGGTAATTGAGTGCATAGTTAGTTTTTAGATCCAGACTTCTATATTTTAATAACTTTTCCACACTATGTACTGTACAGTACTCAGCGGTATATTGTAAAGTTTCAATAATATCTTTTGATTTAAGCATATTACCTAGCTTGTTATAGCGTGTTGTAAAATTATAGGTATCTTTTAAATAGGGTATCGATTGAGGATCAAATAACTCTAAAAATGAACCTGCTTGCTTTTTTAAAAAAGTAGGTAGCTTAGAGAAACGTTTATAGTACTTCAAGGCTCTTTCATACTTATCATATCCAAAGAAAAGTTCATCCCCACCATCTGCACTTAAAGAGACCGTTACTTCCTGACGGGCAAGTTGACTCACCAATGTTGTGGGAATTGCAGAAGCATCACTAAAAGGTTCATCATAGAGCATAGAGAGTTTAGGAATAATCTCTGATGCATCTTGATGGGTACAGTAATACTCATAATGATCTGTACCTAAATAGGAAGCTACCTCTTTAGCGTAGGGTGCTTCATCAAAGCCATTTTCATGAAAGCCAATTGTAAATGTTTTGATTTTATCTGTACGTTCTTGTTGTAAAAGTGCAGCAACAGTCGAGCTATCATAACCTCCACTTAAAAATATTCCTACAGGTACATCAGATACCATACGAAGTTCACATGCCTCTTTCAACACACGTTCACTCTCGTGCAATGCTTCAGTTTCACTAATATCTAATTTCGGTTTATTATAACAATCGATGACATCCCAATACTGTTTCTCTTCAATATGGTGGCTTTTAAGATCTATTTCAAGTATATGTCCAGCACGTAACTTATAACACTGTTTAAATATTGAATATGGCTCTGGAATATATTGTAGTTGTAAAAACTTAGCTACAGCATCATGATTGATCTCTTTGATAAAATCAGGATGTTGATGCAAACTTTTTAATTCACTTGCAAATAGAACTTGATCATTTTGATAAGACCAAAATAATGGCTTAACCCCTGCCCTGTCACGTATGAGATAAAATTTAGCTTGACTTTTATCATATAGTGCAATAGCAAACATTCCATTAAATCGGTGTATCGCATCTATGCCCCATTTATGGTAGGCTTTTAAAATTACTTCTGTATCAGAGTGTGAATTGAAGCAATATCCATATCTTTCTAACTCAACTCTAATTTCAGCAAAGTTATAAACTTCTCCATTATAGACTATAACCACCTCTTCAAAATCCATAGGTTGATGTCCATGTGCACTTAAATCTAAAATAGAGAGACGTCTATGGCCAAGTCCAAGCTGTAAATCATCACTTCCCTCAAAGTGATATCCGCTATCATCTGGACCTCGATGATGAAGTATATCAGTCATTTGTTTCAAAATATGTTCTTCAGATCGTTTAGAAAAATCTACAAACCCTGCAATTCCACACATTAATACTCCTTAACTGCTAGGCTTCATGGTAAATATATTTATAATCAAACTTCTTATTTACATAATGTTTTGCTTTCACTGAATTCAATATAATACCTGCATTTTCAATCCCTACTCTCTCGACCAATTTATCGATATCTTTGATATATTTAGCCTCAGAGAACTCAGATTTCACTACAAAAAGTGTGACATCTGCAAATTTCATCAAACTCAATGCATCACTCACATACTCAAAAGGAGGTGTATCTAATACAATATAATCATATTCACTTTTAAGTGTCTCAATCACCTCTTCCATTTGACTTGATGCTAAAAGCTCTGCAGGATTTGGAGGAATTCCACCAGAAGTCACGATATTGAAATTACGATAATTCTCATTCTCCCAAGTAACCGTTTTAAGATCTACTTTATTAGAGAGAACATCACTCATACCTAACTTGTTTGAGAGCATAAATTTGTGATGTAGTTCAGGACGGCGTAAATCAAGAGAGAGAATAATACTCTTTTTCTCGCCCATACCAAGTACCGCAGAAAGGTTTGCAGAAATTGTCGTTTTTCCTTCATTAGGCACAGTGGAAGTGACTAAAATAACCTTACATCTGCTTTTTGTAACTGCATATTCAAGATTATTTTTAATACTTCTAAATGATTCACTCGCTGCAGAATTTGGTTCATCAAGCACATAGGCAGTATTGTATTTTTGTGCATTTTTGACAAAAGGAATCATACCAAAAAGAGGAAGATCTGTTAGAGTGTGAATATCATATCTATCTTTAATCTTCGTATCATACTTAACACGTAAAAGTGTATGTAGGAGTGCAAGTACTAACCCTAAAAAAAGACTAATAGAGAGTATCGAACCAAGTTTAGGACTGAGTGGTCGTCTAGGCTCTTTAGCATAATCAAGTACTTTTTTATTTAAAGAGTTTGCTGCTTTCTCAATTGATAACTCTGATTGTTTTTGTAATAAATAGTTATAGACCTTATCATTTACTGTAAAAAGACGCTCATGTTTGACCAATTCTGTCTCTAATTTTGGAAGTTCTTTTAAACGCTGTGTATATTCATTAACAACTTTTTTCAGTAAGTAAACTTGAGATTTTGCTTTATCTAAAATCCCTTTAGCAATATCTTCTATCGCCTTTTCCATGTTTTCAATACTACCCATAACACTCACAACATCTGGATGATTAGCAGTAAATACTACTAACTTTTTCTTCTTCTCCATCTTTGCATCCTCAAGATTTTGAAGCAGTGAGTTTAAAACTGGATAGTTAGTAGCAACTGAAGTGATAGCATTATAATTACCTCTTTTTACACTTATATAAAGTTTTTCTACAACACTCAAATCCATCTCAGCTATTTTCAAGTTTTCCTGAAAATCATTGAGCTTTTCAACTGTCTGTTTTTTTTGTGCTGCAAGATCTGAAATATTATGTGTTCTTTTATAGCCCTGCAAAGAGTCTTCAGAGTTTTCAAGTTTTCCACTAATCTGTCCCAACTGCTCAGTAATAAAGTCAAGCGTCTTAGCATCATTTTCTACCATATTTCGTTTACTGTATTGTAGATAGTTCAACACATAAGCATTTAAAAAATCTTTGGCTCTTTTGGCAATTGTATCTTTATAAGTCACTTTTAAAACTGATGATTTAAATGAAGCAGGTTTAATACTCAAACTTTGCCTAATCTTTTGTAATACTTCATCATACGCATTCAAAACAAACCCATATTCAGCTCTTTGAAATTTCCCTTTTTTATGAATCACAAAAGAGCAATGTGGTAATGAAACACGCTCACCATATCTAAAAGTATAACGCTTTGAAGTAGCAAGTTTCTTAGGTTTTAAAGATTGTGGAATATTTTTAGCCATCTCTGCTAACAGAGAGTTTTTTAATGCAATTTCATAATGTAATTTATCAACATATTTAACAATAAAAGCCGATCCAAATACTTTATCATCTTTTACAACAACATTGGAGACTTGAAATGGGGTTTCTTGATACAACATCGTCTTTTTTAAATTTACTTTTTTATAATAATCTACACTTCTATCCACTGATTGAAGCGTCTTTTTAAGCAGAAATTCTGATTTTAAAATATCGATTTCTGTCTCAGTACCATGTGCTCTGCCTATCGCATTTCCAAAAAAATCCACACGATTTTCTTGCGGGTTTGTACTGATCTCTAATGTTGCTTTTGATTCATATTGTGGTTGTGCCAAATAATAATAAAACAGGCCTAAACATACACTCACAATAATTAGAAATAAGTTAATCCATTTATATTTAAAAAATGCAGTAATAATCTTTTTAAAACTTAATGAATTGCCTTCAAATTCAACTGTCATTTTATACCTTTTAAGTTATCAATCACCATAAATTATAGTTATTGGAGAAAATCGACAAAAACAAAAAAGTTTTTAACTCGACTTTTGTACAAAACGGCTACTACTATATTCAAGCATATAGGTCTCAATAGTTTGAAGGTATTTAGCAATCACAATCTTTTCATCAAACTCACGTCGTACATGCCTTCTACCACACATACCCATTTTCTGTAAATCTGCTTCTGAAAGATTTAGCATTTTATACATTTTATGTGCTAAAGCATAAGAGTCTTTCACCTTACAAAGATATCCACTACTTCCATGTTCAACAATATCACGACACCCAGGAACATTTGAAGCAATGATAGGTTTTGCCATTGAAGCAGATTCAAGTAAAATTTTACTCACACCTTCACGATAAGAGGGAAGCACCACACAATCTGATTGTGCGATAAACTTAGGTACATCATCTGTAGGTCCCATATATTTTATCCAACCATTAGCTTCCCAAGCCTCAACCTGCTCTTTGCTAATGGCTTGTGGGTTTTTTGCATCTACAAAACCCACAAGTTGAAACTCTGCATGAGGGTATATCTCTTTGATCGCTTTTGCTGCTTGTACAAATTCACCCACCCCTTTATCCCATAACAATCTTGCAATCAAAACAAATCTAAAAATACCATCTTGATTCTCTTTCACGCGTGGTGCATATTTATCCATATCCACACCCTCTCCAGGAAGTATCTCCATCAAATCACGGGAAAGCAGTTTCTTTTTAATAAATTTTTTACGATCTTCATGGTTGATAAACCATACTTTACTCGCATTTTTAAGTGAAAACTTATAGAGTTTTTTAGCTATTCTTGAAGTAATATTATTATTAATAAAAGTATATCCAAGACCTGTTATGACAGCAATAGACCTTATATTTGCATATTTTGCAGCCAATGTGCCATATATATTTGGTTTGATCGTATAATGAAAAATCAAATCAGGCTGTATCTCTTTATAATGTTTATAGAGTCGACGAAAAAGTATCCAATCTTTAATAAGATTAGAGCCTTTATTATCCATTGGTATATCAATATATCGACACCCTAATGCTTCAATCTCTTGACTATGATCATCATAAGGTGCTAAAACAGTCACATCATACCCCTCATGAATTAAACGTTTCATCAAACCAAGACGAAACATCATCATTCCCCATGAAGTATTACAGACTAATGCAATTTTTTTCAATTTCCTATCCTAAGTCAAGCTATTCACTCTATCTAAGAGAATATCGACTGAAGTAGAATATTATATACTCCTCTCTCAAAGCCCCTTTTTTCGGGATAGATTTGAGAGTAATATACCTATCCACTGTGTACGTGGACTAGAATCACAAGCAATTTTAAGTGTCATCGTAAGTGGTACAGCTAGAAACATCCCTACAGGTCCTAAAACCCATCCCCAAAAGATTAAGGAGAAAAAGATGACCGCAGCAGAGAGTCCTAAACCTTGCCCCATAAACTTTGGTTCCAAAACATTACTGATTACATTATTGATGATAAGATAGATCAATGCTAACCAAGCAGTAGTCATAAGATCTTGATGTATTAAAGAGAGCAAAAGTGCAGGAATAGAAGCAATAAAGGATCCAATCACAGGAATAAAGTTTAAGATAAATCCTAAAAATCCCCAGAGTACTGGATAGTCTATGTCAAACAGTATCAACGTCCCTGTAATCACTGAGCCCGTTAAAAGACTAGTCAGTGTTTTAATACTAAAATATTTTTGAATATTATGAGAAAATAGTGCAAAATTCTTCTGCGCATCCTTATCCCGTTTAAAGATGATATCAAGCTTTCTTTCAAAGTTACTTGATTCTACCAAAATAAATGCCACACCAATGAGTACTAAAAGTGTTTTCGAAAAAAACATCCCAATATTCCCTGCTGCACCAGCTGTAAAATTAAACAAGGCCCCAAAGTTAAACCCTTCTAGGATAGACTTTGGCTCTATCTCAAATCCTAACTTTGTTAAAGAAGCTAATGCATCAAGGACTAAGACACGAAGCTTCTCCTCATAAAATGGTACATTATTCACAAAATCCTTAAGTGAACTATTGATGATATAGACCACAAAAAAGAGTATTAGAAGAATCATAAAAACTACTAATATCAGAGCAATCAACTTGGGTATTTTATAGTGTTGCAATCTAGAGAGTACAGGAGAGAGAATTGAGGCGATAAAGATCGCTAAAAAAAGTATTACCACGGCTTGGCTTGCCATCTTCAAACCACCAATAATAACTACAAAAGCAGAAAGATAAAAAAAATAGTACTTTACTCTATCTGACTCAATCATTATCCCCTCCCTTTAAGCAAATGTATAGAGTTTTTTACGCTCACTGGAACTTGCGATACCTGCTTGCATACGATATTTAGTAATAGTACGGCGTCCGATTTTAATATCAAACTTTTTCTCCACTTGTTCAAGAATCTTATTGTCACTGAGTGGTTTTGCATGATTTTCTTCTTTAATTAAAAGTTGTATAAATGTCTTAATCTCACTATTTGAGACCTCTCCATCCTCTCCCAAAGCAACAGCAAAAAAGCTTTTGATAGGAAAGACACCACGATCACATGAGAGATATTTATTTGAGATTGCACGAGAGATGGTAGAGTGATGACGTTCAAGCTCACCAGCTAAATCATCAAGCTTCATTGGTTTGATTGATCCACCATTAAAAAACTCATACTGATACTCTACTATCATCAATGCAATCTTTGTCAATGTTGCTTTACGCATATCCAATGCATCAATCAAGGAAGTCGCATCTTTAATCTTTGATTTCACAAAATCAAACTTCTCATCAATACCTCCTAAATCTAAAACGATATCAGGATAATAAGCTTCATTGAGTTTCACTTCAATCTTTCCACCACTCCCATTAATAAAAATATCAGGAATAATCTGTACCTGCTCTTTTTGATAATCAAGAGCAGGAGGGTTTTTAAACTTTTTAATTACACGTAGTGATGCCGTAAAATGTACTTCATTTTGATACTTCTCAAGGTTTTCAAAATCCTCTATCATACGTACTGAGCATTTATAGACACCATCATCAAGATCAAAATCATTGAGTTGAAATAAAAATGACTCTAAAAGATCAATGGCACCAATGCCGCTAGGTTCTAGATACTGAAACCGTTGTCTCACACGCTCTATCGTCCCCACATCTTCCCCTATCTCTTTAGCAATCTTTGTCATATCTGCATCAAAATATCCATTATCATTGATATTATCAATAATGACCCTGGCTATATTTTTTGATTTCTCCGTAGGAAACAGTGGTGCAACAATCTGTTCATGTAGTTTATCATAAAGCGATTTTTGACTCATAGTTAACGCTTCAATCTCTGAAGAGACCGCATTTTTAACGCCCTCTCTATAGTTAGAAGAAGATTTCTGCCTTGTACCATTTTCTCTGACTTCATTGCCTGATTTGATCTCAACAAAAGGGTTCTCTTTTGCTGCTTGATCTAATGTCTCTTTAAGTGACTCAATATCAGCTTGAAGTATAGGCAGCCAACCTCTTAGTGTACCT
>JAHZKW010000119.1 GCA_022600175.1 Campylobacterota bacterium | reverse complement strand
TTGAGCTTTAAATATGATGGCTATAACCATCTTATAGATACCATAAGTGCACTTGGTTCAAACGATAGTCCTGTTGCTTGGCAAGAAAGTTTAAATCTCATAGTGATTGGTATATTATATATAATTTTCTCATTTGGACAAAATAATAGATTTAAAATTACCAGTAAATATACTAGACGGTATTTTTTGGGAATTTTTATCTTTGGAGTAGGTACTATAATAGCAGGAATTTTTCCTGAAGATTCAAAAGGACTTACGCAAGAGAGTATCTCAGATAAAATGCATGGTATTTTTTCAGCGATAGGATTGATATTTTTAATTTTTAATCCACTATGGGCCACATTTATTGATGAATTTAGAAAATATAAATTATTAAATAGTGTACTATTTGTATTTGGGTTATTAACTTTTATTTTGTTTCTTGCATCAGAAAATATTGAAACAGGTTTTTTACAATATACTGGATTATTTCAAAGAGTTAATTTATTGGTACTGTATAGTGTTTTAATTATAAATTTTATGGCAACAGATGAGAAAACACATAACAAATACTAGGAGAGGAAATAGTCTATGAAGTATCTTCTTGAAACACAAGTAATTTCGCAGCTAAATGCTCATAAGCAATGCAAAAAGTGTTTATCAAAAGATTAAAGAAAACGCAAAATCTAGCAATTTTTTCCCGATGAAAGGAAGAGTAGTACCTGAGCTTCACAAAGAAGGTATTACTCTTTATAGAGACGTTATAGCTACACCTTGGAAAATTATCCATCAAGTTGGTACAGATACAGTATATATCATGGCTATTATTGATTCTAGACAAAGTGTTGAAGAGGTTTTATTAAAGAAAATAATCAAAATAAATACTACTTAAACATAGTAACAAATAGATGTGCTGTCAATAATCATCGGTACAAATGATATCAAGAACAAAAACTCTGTATATAGACCGATCTACTTTATCAGAATCATTCCATTTTAGTACTACTTTTTTAGGGATGCTTACCATCTGTAATCATATTTGTAACCATTTTGTAATAAAATGCGCGAAAATTAAAATTCACAAGGACAACAAAAATGAAAAAAGTATTACTTACGTCAGTACTACTAACAAGCATATTAACAGCTAGTGGTACTATAGATACTCCAGTAGCACAAGCTGAAGAATCTAAAAGTAGTTTTTTGGATAGATTTCACTCTAAAAATGACATGAGGCTAAGATATGAGTCAATTGAAAGAGATGATAAAGATGACAAATATAGAACAAGATACCGTTTAAGACTAGGGGTAAAAGTTGATTTGTTAGATGATCTTCAACTGGAGACTGGGATGAGAAGTGGTTTTGCAAATCCCACTTCAGGTAACCAGACATTTGAAGAAGAGCCTTGGAGTGACTACTTTTTTCAATCACTTAGATTTAATATTTTAGGTCTAAAGTATACCTCTGATAACGCTACTTATAAGATAGGTAGACAGCCGTACATGATGTACAGACCTATTAAATCTCAGCTTGTTTGGGATAATGACGTTTCGATGAATGGTGTGAACTACCAGTATAAAGATAGTGCACAAACAATTACCCTAGGTCTGAACAGACCAACGTTAGAAGAAAAAGCAGAGGCAAAAGAGACTGTTAATCTCCTCATAGCACAATATGTACATACGTCAAAACTTGACAATGCCAAGCTTAACTTAGGTGCTGGTGCTTACATTTATGATGGGCTCAAAGGTAACACCATGCTTTTTGGAAGTAGTAAAGGTAACACTAAAGTAGATGGATTATATACCAATGATTACCACCTTGTAGAAGCATTTGGTGAGTTACAGTTTAAAGATGTACTTGGTAAGCCACTTAAAGCTGCTGCAGGTGTTGTCTATAACTTTGGTGCAGATGATGAGAACTTTGGTTATGACCTAGGGCTTCAGCTAGGTAAAGCTAAAAACGTTGGCGACTGGCAACTGAAATACTCATACACGATGCTTGAGGCTGATGCATCTTTTGGTGCCTATAGTGACTCAGATAACTTTGGTGGCGGAACTGCTGCAAAAGGACATGCAATAAGAACAAAGTACAAAATGTATGATAAAGTTTACTTAGCGGGTAGCTTCTTCTTCAATACAATTGACGCTAGCAAAAGTAGTACAGATACAGAAGCAGACTATGAGCGTGTGCAGTTAGATGCTATTATTAAGTTCTAATTTTTACGAAAAAATATAGAAACATACAAGGGGATGGGCACCACATCCCATCCATGAAACAAAAAACCATCATTTTACTAAGCAATGTCAACCTCTTAAAACAGAGCCTGTACCATATACTTCTCATACCTTAACAATAATCTCTTGTAGCTTCAATCTCTATTTTTAAAAGAATTAGAAATTGAGAAGATTACCCTATGGCATTAAACTATCAATAAAAATGATTATCAACTTAATAATTATTTAATTTTTCTTAGTATACAATTAACCTTGTTTAAAAATTACAAATGGAGAAATACAATGTATAAACATAAAAAACATATGGTTATAGTTTTAACTTTTTTAACTTTTTTTATATCTTCTAGTCTAAAAGCGAATGAAGATATCTCGGCAATTACTTTTACACAAAAGGTAGAAGATGATACAAGGTTTTGGGATATAAAAGAGTTGAAATTGAAAGAAGAAGGGATTTTTAATAAAGAGATATTTGAAAACTCTAAAAAAGCGTTTGATACAGATATCGGTATTTTAGCAAAAGAGATGAATTTAGATTTTGAGGTTGTGAAAAAGTCTGTTTTATTTCAAAAGGCTTTTAAAAAGTATTTCAAGAACATAAAGGAAAAATATCCAAACAAAATTTCATCTTTCTACTTAGAGAGGATTCCTAAACAAAAAGGGCACATACAGTTTATAGGTGAAGTTCCTAAAGAGGTACTTTTACCTGTTGAAAAGAATAATCAAGGTGATAAAATAATTATTACAGGAGACGGTGAATTCACGGTAAAAGAGAGTCTGAATAGAGTAAAGGAAGTTGCAAAAAGCATTTCTAAGACACTTCAACATGGAAGTTCTGAAGTATATTTCAGCCATTCTGACAAAAAAATCAAAGTCAATATTCAACAACCCTATGGATATGAAAAGCTATCACACTATAGAGGGAAAAAACTGTCAGAAGATAGTTTATTGGAGCTTGTACAGAATGAATTTGAAAAAAACAATTTAAAAACAATCCGTAAAGGGCATATTGACTTTAACATATATGAAGACTCAGAACCAATATATACTCCTGACGCAAGTAGAGGAGGCTCAAGGTTGTTAGCTGATAATAGAGAATGGTGTACAAATGGATGGTCAGTTATAGTTCCAGGTTTTGGATTAGCAGCTTTAACTGCTGGACATTGTATGGATAACATAGGTCGAGATGTTGATGAGATACAAGATCATAAAAATGGTATAGAATATCCAATGAATGCTGGGAATTTTATATTTAATTTAGATGGAGATATTGGTTTTAACACAACACCTACTACTCAGGAAAAATATGAATTTCATGCGAGGGCGAATGAGATTAGATATACTTCGGGGAGAGAAGCCATAGCAGATATGGTCGGAGAATCGGTATGTGTATATGGACGTACGTCAAATTCGCGTTCATGTAATCATGAAGTTTTAAATACAGGTGTTGTGATAACTTATTCTAATGGTACTCAAGTAGGGAACCTAGTTAGAGTAACCAACAATAGTAATACTACAGGTGGAGATAGTGGTGGAGGCTGGTCATGGGGTAATCAGGCATGGGGTGTTCATAGTGGAAGCAGTTCGACACGCGCTTACTTTACACCTATAGAACGAGCTGAAGAAGTATTTGATTTAGAACTTTTTTAACCGGTAAAAATTGAGATATTTCTAAAGTAGATTTATGAAAAATATTTTATATAAAGTATTCATTATTTTAATTATTTCAATAGGTTTTATTGCTTGTAATTCAGATGATAAGCATCAAACATATAATAAAGTAAAAATTTATAAATATGATGAATCAATCAAGTGTTTTAGTGAAGGTAGCTCTTTGAATGAAATGTCTTTAGAATTGATTGACTTAAATATTACGGTTTATTGTGCACAAAAAAATTATGATGGATTAAATTATACTGATGAATGTGGAGAAAATACAGGTCGTATAAATGTATACTTGATTCATAAAGATAATTTAAACGCTACTCGAAGTTTAGGATTTGAATCAATTGATCAATTAGGAGAGTATGTAGATAAAGATTGTGACTAAGAAACAAAGTATTTCTCTCCTTTTTTAATAGAGATTATCCAGTCTGTCAAGTAGTGTTTCATTTTCATCCCCATTATGTTTCACAAATGAAGCATTGTGGGAAAGAAATAACAGGCTGGAGCTTAGGGGGGGCAGGTACAGTAACAACTTAAGCTAACTCCTCTTGTAGCTATCTTAACCCAAAAAGGAGAGGTCAGGTACACAAAGTACAAAAAAATAGCAGATTTCTAACATACAATTATTGCACGCTACGATGAACAACTCACATGTGAAACACCTGCGATATCAAAGAGTTCAGCAGGTTTTTCTCTGTAGTACTTCTCTTCTATCTCAGAAGACTGTTCATCATAAGGGTTGTTCATCACCTCTTGAAGCTCATGGATCAAGCTATAGTCTCCTTGCTCAGCTTGTTTGTATGCAGGGACGAGAAACCACTCACGCAAAGTATATTTTGGATTGACAGCTTTCATCTGTTCTGAGAGTACTTTACGCTCTTCTCGCGTCGTCACACCCGTAGCAGTTCTCCACTGTTCAAGCCACTGTGTCCAGCGCTCCATAAGTGCTTCATCATGCACCTTCTCACCATAAAAGCTCTTGGCAAGTGGTGCGATATCATCTGGTATGTGTGAAAGTTCTCGAAAGAAGATCGTATAGTCTACAGAAGTCTCTATCATAAGCGTCATAAGGTCATTAAAGAGTGTGGTATCAAGCTTTTGCAACCCCAGTTTGGAAGCCCACATTTTAATCATATTTGCTTGCATCACTTGTGGGAAGTCATTTTTAATTTTCTCTAAAGTATCGAGTGCATTTTTATCTGCTGCTAGCAGTGGCATAAGGGCAATGCACAACATCTCAAAGTTGCGCTCTGCAGCTTTGGGTTGGTTGAGAAAAGAGAAGTGTATACCTCCACCTGTCCACGGCTGATATCTTGGATCAAACATATCGATAAATCCAAAAGGACCAAAGTCCAGTGTAAAACCACCTACTGCACAGTTGTCACTGTTAAAATTCCCCTGACAGTACCCTACACGAACCCAGTTTGCGACAAGCGAAGCAAGTCGTTTTCGAAACGCAAGTGCGAGTAAAATTACCTTTTCCTTCAGTGGGAGATCCTGATTGATCTCCTCACTATATTCACGATCTATGACATGTAACACGATCTTTCCAAGCTCTTGCATCGCATCTGGGTATTCCTCTTTTCGCGCACGACGACCAAAGAGTTCAATTTGACCCACACGAAGAAACGAAGGCGCCACCCGTGTGGTAATCGCAACCGCTTCGTCTATCATCACTTCAGGATCTTTAGAATACGACCCGTTTGTAAACCATGGACGCTTTACGGTCTCAGTTTCTGAGGTATAGAGCGTCAAAGAACGCGACGTAGGAATGCCTAGGGCATACATATGCTCTTGCGCTAAAAACTCACGTACACTTGAGCGAAGCACTGCACGACCATCTGCACCCCGACAATAAGGCGTCCTTCCACCGCCTTTGAGCTGCATCTCCCAGCGTTCTCCTTTGATCACAGCTTCTAAGATAGAGATCGCACGACCGTCACCATATCCGTTGCCGGTACGAAATGGACACTGTTCGTAGTACTCTGTTCCATAGATAGAGAGCGCATAGCCTGTAGCCCACCCCTGTTTTTGCATCGATTCTGGCAGCATAGTAGTATCACCACTGAACATTTTCATAAACGGTTCTGAAGTTGCCAAGCTGTCTTCAAAGCCAAGCTCACTAAAAAACTGCTTGCTATGTGCGATGTATTTAGGGTTTTCAATCGGTGTAGGATTCACAGGAACAAAGTGCCCGCTGAACACTTGCCGTGGATGATGATCTACACCATCTTTGGTAGCTTCAGGGTCAACACTCAGCGTATTGACAAGTGAATAGTTTGCGAATGGTATGAGATCTTCAAGTGACTCTACTTTAGTTGTTTTCATAGATTTTGATTTTCCTTTCTAATTAGGAGTTATTTTATCTTATTTTACACTATAGCAGATAAAACTGAATCATCAAAATGATTAGAAATAGAACAGTTTCAAAATATTTTTCATAAAAAATCAATAGTCTATAAATATCTAGGCTAAATTACTCTATCAATCTATAAGTTTAAACAAGACTTTCAAAGAAAACGTGTTATTTTTAGACTTGAACGTTATACACACGAAGGAAATAAGTCAAAATGGCATATATAGAGAATAAAGCACAAAAAAAATATTCAACAACAGAGCAAGCTTCAAAAATTTTAAGTTCTATAGATACTACTTGTATTTCAAACCAAGTAAAATCTGTTATTAGTAAATGCAGTTATTTTTTTCTTTCAACTGCCTCAAAAGATGGTCAACCAAATATCAATTTTAAGGGTGGAGATAAAGGCTTTGTTCATGTCTTAGATAAAAATACTATTATCTTTCCAGATTTACTCGGAAATGGCATATTACATGGTATTAATGACATGATGGAAAATCCTAATGTAGCTATGTTATTTATTGATTTTATAACAGGAGTGAGATATAAAGTTAATGGTCTTGCCACTATCATTGATAACACAGAAGAGATCAATAAATATTTAGACTTTTGCGGTTTTGATTATCCGACAAGAATAATAAAAGTTGATGTAAATTACGTTATTGGTAATTGCTCTAAAAATATAGATAATGTTCGTAGAGAAATTATTGATTATGAAACCAATTGAAAATCACCGCATTGAATGTAAGCCTGTACAAATACAAAGAGCAGATGCATCAAATCTCTTATCAGAAAACACTACATAATTTCCTGATATCATGTACAATTCCACATTCAAATAAAAAAGAGAAATAATGCATACACTTCAAATTACAGAGTCACTATTAGATGAGTATAAAAATAATAAGCTTGGTGAAGAGAGAATCAACTCTCTAATCACTCAAGCCAATGAACAGCTTGATGAAATAGCTCAAGATAAAGCGCTATATGACAGTTTTTTAAACCAAGTTAATCCACCCCAAAATATAGACAATATTATACTTTGGATACTTTTTATGTCAAATGAAGATATATGTACTGAGTACATCAGTAAATTCAATAAAGATTTTAGAGAAATAATCCCCATAAGCGATTTAGCTGATTTGTTACTCCATATTATTCACCTCAAAAAAGTGAAAAACATCGCTTTAGATGGAATTGACTATTTATTACAATACGATCATGAAGGTATAGATGAGATTGATCAATACAATTTTACAAATGTCCTTTTATATATTCAAAAATCTAAAGAAACAGAGATTGAGTTTTAACGTTTTAAGATAGAGTCTACACTTACCTAAAGGCAGATAAAAAAGTTTTGTAGCTTTAACTGTTATCATCCTTCACTTTCTCTGTAGACTCCAGAGACCAATTATCAGTAGAGTTACAACCAACATCACAGCTAATATGAGGATTATAACCTGGTATTGCATCAACATTTATAGCCACACTTATGAGCATGTTACCACCTTCAACTCTTTGGGTACTGAAAGTATGTTTACTACAAAACTCTTCATTCATAAATTCTGCTACGATATTGGCATATTGATAGGCATCTTTTTGTCTTTCAAATGTCATATTATTGCAGTATTCACTCTTTTTAAAACATGTACACTCTTTTTGCATTTGTACGCTATACATAAGTATTTCCTTTAAAATTATAAGACACTGGAGGTAATAATGATACTAAACAACCAAACTTTAGTGTCATGTAGGAATAATAGCATTATTTATGTATATCAAAAAGTTTTACAAGGATTCACATGACATACAATGATTGGTTTGAAGCACATGCTAAAAAGCATGCAAAGATTATGAAAAAACTTGAGGGACTCGATGAATATGACATCGTCCAGTACTTTATCTTTGAAAACATGGTAGAAAAAGAACCAGACTTTTGTGAACTTTACGCTACAAATACCAAATGTCATGAGATGTATGAACTTAACTGTTATATGTGTGGATGTCCGCACTTTAAATTTTACCAATCTCCTCTCATAGAAGATGAATTAGAGTTCCACTCTACTTGTTCCATCAACTCAAAACGAGGCAAACGCGCTTATACAGATAATCAAGTGCACCAAGACTGCTCTGGATGCAACATACCGCATGATGAAGATTATATATTACGTAATTTTGATCACGACTGGCTTGAGATGATGAAAAAAGTGAAAAACTAGATGATATCAAATCTAAATATATAAAAATTATCTATGGACCCAACGGCAATTTTATTGAGTAAAAAAGTGTGCTATCATGATCATATGAAAAAATGTACAGAGCCAAATTTTAAAAAACTTACAAAAAGAACCACTTTATCAACTGGAATGCTTTTACAATGTCTCATTATGAAGTCGTTTAAGTCACTCACTCAAAAAATAAAAGATGCTATAAACGCAAAACATAAGGAATAAAAATGCACCCAGGAGCGAAGATACGAACAGGCTTTAGCATGAAAGTTGATGGAGTACATCTTAACCGTCCAGATTTACATCTGATAGCAGTAGATCTAGGTATCGGTACGAGAGATGTACTCACAAACAACGGTATACTTACTATTTACAATACCTCTAAAGAGTGTCAAGAGATTATAGATGACAATGCCTTAGCCTCATTTGTTGCGATAGCACTAAATATCTCTTCTGAAGCTATCAGTGACATCAAAGAAGTCATCGAAGAACCTGTTAAAATAGAGTTTGATCTCAGTGAATTCGAAGATGATGATTAGCATATTACGTAAGAAAAATACAATCGTTTTAGTCACTATATAGGAAACATTTATAAAATGGTAGAAATTATAATTTTCTTAGTAATTATTTTAATATTTGCTGTTTTACCTAGTCTTTGGTATCTTAAAAGAAAAAATAAAGTTAAAATGGATGCAAATGTAAAACCAAATATCATTATTATCATTCTGACTTCTTTAATACTCATATTCAACACATATTTTGCATATCTTATTGGTCAAGGCTCAATATCATATGTTTTTGGATATGTATTTTTTATCCCCATTGTATTAGTTCTCATTTTTGGTGACCATTGGAGGATGAGATGGAATACTCTCTTTTATAGCTCATTTGTCATTTTTCTGAGTATAGTTGGTAATTTATTAACGATAATTAGCAAAGTCAATGACTTACCATAAACACACACATCAAAAAGTACCTCCCCTACCTTCTAAGCACATTCTTGTAAAGGAATCATTACTGAAAAAACTTCTCATATTAAATATGGCAAAAAATAGGTACTATACTTTTCTTACTTTAACTTCTTAGCTACCAGTTCATTGACCACTTTTGGGTTTGCTTTACCGCCTGTGGCTTTGAGTACTTGTCCTACAAAAAATCCTAAAAGTTTTGAATTACCTGCTTTAAACTTTTCAACATTCTCTGGATTTTTTGTGATAACCTCATCGATGATAGGTCCGATGATGGCTGGATCACTTATCTGTATAAGTCCTTTGGCTTCTACTATTTTTATTGGACTTTCACCGCTGTTTATCATCTCTTCAAACACCTGCTTTGCAATCTTCGTAGAGATCGTTTCATCATCAACCATCTTGACCAGTTCAGCGATCTGCTTTGTGTTAAATTTTACCTCATTGACCTCTTTCTCTTTGAGCTCCCTAGCAACTTCATTTGCAACCACGTTAGCGATACCCACAGGACTATGATGATGAGATAAAGCCTCTTCATAGAACCCTGAAAGCTTTGCATCACGTGCAAGTGTATTGGCTACTTCACTATTGAGATTCAATTCACCTATATACTTATCAAACAGTGATTGTTCAACCTCACTCATAGGTGCTACTTCACCATCTATTTGTACTTTTTTAGTCTCAGACTTTGATGCTCTCCTAGGGAGTTGTTTCTTTTTAGCCCAAGAGTCTTTAAGCCCTACGATTTTATTAAACACAGGTTTTTCATCACTATAGTCAATCGGATCAGCATAAAAATACCCCTGCCTTTCAAATTGAAATCTCTCATCAGGCTTCTCAACGATCACTGCTGGCTCAATGAGCGCATCTTTGATAATTTTCAAGGAGTCAGGATTGAGATCCTCTAATCCTTCTGGTGATTCATCTTTGAAGAGTCTGTCATAAAGTCTTACTTCCACTTTTTTAGCTTCGTTAGCACTCACCCATTGGATTGCACTCTTGACTTTGATACCACTGGTATCTGAACCGCTTTTTGAGTCAGGATGATACTCTGCTTTTATCTCTATAATATTGCCCTCTTTATCTTTGATCACCTCTTTGCATGTGATGATATAGGCATGTTTGAGACGTACACTTTGTTCAGGAGTGAGACGAAAGTACCCCTTTGGAGGATTTTCCATAAAGTCATCACGCTCGATATAGATTGTACTAGAAAAAGGGAGTTTTCTTGAGCCCTCTTTTGGTACATCATCTGGATAGTATGGAGCATCAAGAACTTCACTCCCTTCATAGTTTTCAATCGTCACTTTAAGTGGATCAAGTACACACATCACACGCGGTACTTTGGTGTTAAGATCATCTCTGATGGCAAATTCAAGTTGTGCAACATCTACCATGGAGTTTGCTTTTGCGATACCAATCTGGTCACAAAAATTTAGTATTGACTCTGGTGTGTATCCTCTTCTTTTATATCCAGCAATTGTCGGAAGACGAGGATCATCCCAACCGCTGACCAAGCCTTTTTCAACCAATTCTAAAAGCTTTCTTTTACTCATCACGGTATAATTAATACCAAGTCTAGCAAACTCATGTTGATAGGGACGAGGTGTGGTAAGCCCAAGTGTATCCAGTACCCAATCATAAATGTCACGGTTGTTTTCAAACTCTAACGTACAGATCGAGTGTGTCACACCTTCGATATAATCAGACAAGCAGTGCGCAAAGTCGTACATAGGATAGATCGCCCACGTATCTCCTGCTCTATAGTGATGCACATGTCTGATACGATATAACAGTGGATCTCGCATCTTCATGTTAGAAGCGCTCATATCAATCTTGGCTCTTAACACATGCGCACCATCTTTGAATTCACCCTTTTTCATGCGCTCAAAAAGCGCTAAATTTTCCTCTACCGTTCTATCAGCATATTTGCTACGTTTGCCTGCCTCTGTTACAGTCCCACGATACTCACGTATCTCCTCTTCCGTAAGACTATCAACATATGCTTTACCCATTTTGATCAGTGCTACTGCATACTCATAAAGTTTAGGAAAATAATCAGAAGTAAAACGTACATTACCCTCCCAATCAAATCCAAGCCACTCTACAGCATCTTTAAGTGCTTCAACATATTTTGTATCTTCTTTAGTAGGGTCAGTATCATCCATCCGAAGGTTACAATGTCCCTTATAATCACGTGCAATACCAAAGTTAATACAGATCGATTTAGCATGTCCGATATGAGGGAATCCATTTGGCTCAGGAGGAAACCGTGTCGTCACCTCTTGATACTTGCCTGACTCTAAATCTTCTTCAACTCTGACACGTAAAAAATCTTTGCTTTCACTCATTATTATTAAACCTTTTAAACAAACTTCATTTTGATTTTTGGACTTCTATAAGTGTTGTATTTTATCCTACTTGTGCTTATTGCATCTTAGACAGAATATTTTAGCTTGATAAGAAAAATAAGCTATTATCAAGGTTAAAGTAGGGATTTGGATCGATTTTTATACAACACAAATATTAATTTTTACATCAACATTTCTATAGCAGTTTACAAAGGATAAAAGATGGAAAATTTAATTAATCAATTGAATAGATATGTTTTGCTACTTCAACCTACTGATTAATCTTCTTCAACTCTGACACGTAAAAAATCTTTGCTTTCACTCATTAGTATTAAACTTTTTGATTCTTAGAGAGGGGGTTTTCCCAAGGATTATTTTGAATGTACAAAAAAACTTAGGTATCATACTATATCTATAAAATCATACAAGCTAGAGACACATGCGCATCATTCTATTATCTCTTTTTATACATCTCACACTTTTTGCAGACTTTAATGCAACTAAAAAAGAGATTGACAACTTTAGAAAAGTGGTAACACTAGGTTATTATGGTGCTTTAAACAATCTAGACTGCTATTTAACTGACTACAATGATACAAATAGAAGCAACTATAAAGAGATCAGTAAACATAAACTTCAAATCATCATCTCAGCTAAAGATATATCCAAAGACTCTGCAAAACTCGCACTTCGTTTACGGGGAAAGATTGTGCTACCTCGACTCAAAGAAAAATTTGAACTGACTTTTAGTCAAAATGATGACGAGCAGATAGACAACCAAAACATCAACAGCGGTTATGATGATGTCATCGATGACTCTAAACTTCATGTGGGGCTGAAATATTATCTCTACAAAGAGAAAAAAAGTAAAGCCTATGGAAAGCTTAGTTTCAAACTACGTTCGCCATTTGGACTTTATGCCAAGATCGGTATTGATAAAAGTTATCTCCATAAAGATTTTGAGACACTCTTCAACCATGGACTCTACTACTATATCAACGACAATAAATTTGCAGCGTCCTCTGCTGTCTCATTTTTTAAACCTATCACTATTGATTGGTGGATAGGACAGCAAAACAGACTCTACTGGGAGCCTGAAGATGGTATCTACTTGAGTCACAACCTCACTTTGTATCAAATTTTAGATCTTAACAATAGAATTTTTTATAAAACAAGTTATACAACTGCCTATGACGATATAGATCATCTACAACAAGACAGTTTTGGCTGTAGTATAGGGTATTTTCACCGCTTTAACAAGTGGTTTTTTATCGAGTTGATTCCAGAGTTTAAAAAACGTAGATCCAACCAATACAAACCTGAAAACGTAGTGACTTTAAACTTTGGTATGCTGTTATCCAGATAGCTAATCAATATGACAGTATAATAATCTTTAGTTATAATTTACCGACTAAACATGCATGAAAGTAAACAATGAAAAGACTCTTTTTTCTACTCTCTATTTTGTTATCCATAGTACCCTCGTTGCACATACGATTTCAGAAGAGAAGATCCAAGGACCAAACTATACAGGCAAATGATGCAGATACCTGATACACCAAAAAACACACCTTTATATCAAGAGATTGGTGATGACCTAAATCTTGGTACACTCATACATGTTGATGTCATCCAAACACTCTGGAGTGGTTATGGTGAGTTAGTTCGTCTGATATTTTCAGATACATGTATCATCATTAAACATGTTAAATTGCCTAAGCCTTCACATCATCCACGTGGATGGAATAGTGATCACTCCCATCAACGAAAACTCCACTCTTATCAAGTAGAGGTCAACTGGTATCAAAACTTTAGTATACCTCATGATGAGCGTTGCCCTATTCCACAAGGGCTTAAATGTTTTCAAACACCACATGAATGGCTGATTGTTATGGAAGATTTAGCCACACTTGGATTTGGACATACGACAATGATTGCAGACAAAAGTCATTTGAATGCTTCTCTTTGCTGGTTGGCAAATTTTCATGCACGTTATATGCATATCCAAACTCCTCTAGTCTGGGAGGTAGGAACCTATTGGCATTTAGAGACACGTTTAGATGAGCTTGAAGTACTAGAGGAAGGTGAACTCAAAAACTTTGCACAACGTATCGACACTACGC
The DNA here is from genome assembly GCA_022600175.1 of Campylobacterota bacterium. Taxonomy (GTDB): domain Bacteria; phylum Campylobacterota; class Campylobacteria; order Campylobacterales; family QNZT01; genus SZUA-1433. Next base: position 5,494 of record JAHZKW010000119.1, on the reverse strand, counting down.
TGAAAAAAGCAAAATACCAAACCATCGTACATGGTGATGCTAAGCTTGCAAACTTCTGTTTCAACGATGATGCAAACCGATGTGCAGCAGTAGATTTCCAGTATGTCGGTCATGGCTGTGGGATGAAAGATGTTGCCTATTTTATGAGTAGTGCGATAGAGCCTAAGCAGTGTGAAGTGATGCAAACGTGGATTCTTGATACTTATTTTATCCAATTAAAAGAGGCATTGGCACATTACCAACCGCACATAGAGAGTGAAGAAGTTGAGCAAGAGTGGCGAGTCTTATTTGCTGTAGCGTGGGCAGACTTTCAACGTTTTATCAAAGGTTGGAGTCCTGACCACTACAAGATCAATACCTACACAGAATCGTTAACCACAAAAGCCTTAAAGTATCTCAAATCAAAAGCATAATATATTGATAATCTTGCCTATATTTCAGTAGTTCAAAAGGCACATCACTCTACACTTTATAGTAAATATTATAGGACAAACATAAAGGAAATATATGCCAACAAGAGCATTAGTTACAGGTGGAAATAAAGGCATAGGACTTGAAGTGACCAAAACGTTTTTAAGTAAAGGTTTTGAAGTTATTGTAGTGGCGCGTGATTTTTCTAGCTTTACTATAGAAGATGAAAATCTCACAACCATTACATATGATTTAGCCAATGTCACTGATTTGCCAACACTGATAGATCAAGTAGGAGATATCGATATCTTGATAAACAATGCTGGATTTATGCAACCCAAATACAGTTATGATAACTATCCCGTAGAGGCAAAAGAGAGGATTATGAATGTGGACTTATATACTCCTGTTGAGCTTATGACGCTCTGCTCCAAAAGTATGAAAGAAAAAGGATCTGGTCGTATCGTCAATGTCGCATCCATCGCGGGACAGATAGGTCATCCTGATATTTGGTATGGTATCGCAAAAGCGGGACTGATTAATGCCACAAAAATCTATGCGAAACTGTTAGGCGGAGATGGTATCGTCGTCAACTGCATAGCACCAAGTCCTGTAGAGACTGATATGCAAAATGATAACTCAGAAGAGAGAAAAGCAGAGTTCAAAAAAACTGTTGTGAGTGGTAGATTTGCACTTGCTTCAGAGATATCTAAAACAATTGTATGGTTAGCAATAGATTGTCCAGAATATATCAATGGAACAACTACCGATATCAATAACTGCTCCTACCCTAGATAAACAGCACTTGTTTAAGTGCTGTTCATCAAAAATTAATAGAGTACAACCAAAACCGTACACCCCACAGTAGATTGTGGTATATGATAAGTACCCTTAGGGTTTATGATATAAGAACCTTTTTCATAGTCATTTTCCCCGTTTTGAAATACTCCCTCTAATACATAAACATGTTCATCATAATCCTCATGAAAATCTAAAAATGGTAGTTTTGAATTTGCTTCAAACTTATATATGGCGTTTTTTTTATTCCCTTCTCTTTCACATAAAATATATTGTGTCAAACCTGGAGCAATCTCAATGGGTTGAATATCATCCAATGATACAGAGATTGTTCCTTTTAAATTTATTTCTTTCATTACGCTATCCTTATAATTTTAATTTGCTAGCAAATATTTTGTGCACAAATCAATTATAGCCAAAATCAATTTGCTTGTCAACTATCTTGTGCACAAGTTTCATTGTGTTATAATCAATACTCTAAAATAGATAAAAGGTCAGTTATGGCAAAAAAAGAGTTTGATTTCTCGACGATGGTATGTTTTTTATTAAACTCCACATCAAATGCAATGATAAGAGACTATAGACCACAGCTCATAGAGTTTGACCTCACTTATCCCCAGTACTTGGTCATGATGACATTATGGAATGAAGATGCTATCTTGATTAAAGAGATAAGTAAAGAGACATTTTTTGATTCAGGTACGTTAACCCCTATTTTAAAAAGGCTTGAGAGTAAAAACTATATCAAAAGAGTCGCATCACAAGAGGATGAGAGAGCAAAATTGATACAACTGACAGAAGAAGGTATCAACTTAAAAGAGAAAACAGCACACATCTTTAAAGATATGGAGTGTAAGATTGCGCTAAGTGAAGAGGAACAAGCACAAATCGTAAAAATTTGTAATAAGATACTCGTAAAACTAGAGGTCAAAGAGTCATAACAGATATGATTAATTTAAATAAAAAGATCTTTACAACAGATGCAAATAGTAGCAATGGTGAAGTGAACAAAGAGACATTTTTTTATTACTCACAAGAAAAAAATATCATCTCAGCAGATTATAGTGGTGGACAAATCATCAAAGGTCATTTAGTAGGTAAGCAACTTGATAATGGTAAGTTTGATTTTGTTTATCATCATATAAATAAAAATGGTGTACTAAAAGTTGGAAAGTGTCTCTCAAAAGCTAAAATCCTCAGTGATGGTAGAATAAAACTGTTTGAAAATTGGCAATGGTTATGTGATGATATGTCTAGTGGAAGCTCTGAGCTTATGGAGGTTATACAACCAAAAAATTATTAAAAAATCTCATTTTTTCCTTATTTTATTTTTATAAGATATGATTACATTAATAACAGGTACTATTTTAGTATTCAATTTTCAAGAAAATGAAAAAGTATCTTATCTCTACTGCGTAGAGACTGCACAAAAAACAAATAACAAAAAAGCGCGTAAAGCACTCTATCAAATCTATGGGTATTGGAACCCAGATAGTCAAGATAGAGTAAAAAATGTACTTCAACAAAGAGTTTACCCTTTTTGATGTACTCTCATGGTTTATAAGACAACAATACTCTGCTATCAAGATGATTCCCAAGATGTTTCAGAAAATCAAGCTTTATGAGCAAATAACAACGTTCTCCATTCCTATGTTTTTTACATAGTAGATCTGACTATACCACACCCTACTCTTTGGTAGAAAGATACTTTCATACAATTCATGCCTCAGATAAAAAACTTATCTGTTTTGAAACATCGCAACATGAACCCAGCATTGAAGAGAGTGATAAATTTAACCAAATTGTCATATCCCTGAAACAGCGTGCTTTGATATCTAAACCCCTTTGAAGTTACTGTATAAACTCCACTACCTCATCAAAACCTAACCTATGTTGCTCTCTTTGTGCCTTTTGCCTATACCCAAAAGGCAAGACCATAGCTAGCTGATACTTTGCAGTATCTAGGGCCAAAACTTTTTCAACATTTTGCTTTTCAAACCCCTCAATAGGACAAGAATCAATCCCGATATAAGCAGCACCCGTCATCATGTTCGCTCCTGCTATATAGATCTGTTTTGAGGTCCAGTGATGGATATTTTCATCTGTACTCAGTGTCTCTTTTAAATGATCACTATAAATATTAACTAAGCCCTCTAATTTTCAACCTCTAAACCATATCGCATAAATCTTTGTTTGGGTATCCTACTCTCAACTTTTGCCACTTCAATATCCGTTAGAAGGATAACTAGGTGAGAACATGAGGTCACTTGTACCTGATCCCAACACTGCGCTCGCACTTTTGCTTTTAAGGACTCATTAGTAATCACTAAAGACTTCCAAGCTTCTATACCAAAAGAGGAAGGTGAAACTCTACCAGCCTCTAAGATAAATCTCATATCTTCATCAGAGATTTTTTTATTTTCATCAAACAGTTTGCAAGCATGTCTAAAAGCCATCGCTTTTGAAAAATTGTTTTCCATTTTATTCCTTTTATTTTTATCGTTTTAAAATAGTTGCAACATCTAACAATCTTGTCATTTACATAGGTTGATTTTAGATATCATTTGCAATAAAAATAAAAAGGAGATAACCATGCCATTAATCACATTTGAATCAGGAGCGTTAACACCAGAGATAAAAAACAAGCTTATTCAAAAATTAACAGATGTCTCTGTAGAGGTCACAGGTATCCCAAAAGAATTATTTTTTGTCTCAATCCATGAACTACCAGATACAGATATAGCTGTTGGTGGTAAAACAGTCAAACAACTAAAAGAAGAACTAATCAAAAAGTAATGCTACTAACAGGAAGAACTTCCTACAGTAACACTACTAAAAAGCTACTCTTTGACTAAAAGTATCACTGTAGCAACTAAAGATAGTAAAATACCGACTATACTTCCAAAAGAGAGATTTACTCCCTCAAAAACAAAAAGTATCATTGCCGCAAAAGTAGGATTTATGTAGATATACGCCGTAATATTTTTTGGGCCTATTGTCACTGTTGCTTTTTGATAAAGATAAACTGTTAAGAGTGTTGCACCAATGGAGAGATAGACAATATATAAAAATAATTCACCCTCTATCTTATCCCATCCTAAAGGAATATGTAAAATACCTAACGCCATTGCCATCCAAAAGCATCCACCAACAAGTGTCATAAAGGTTAAAGTCAATACTTCATCATCATCTTGATAAAGATACTTTGCACTGATAGAATATAGTGACATAAAGATAAGTGCAAATAGAAAAATAATATCTCCATGATTTAATGAAAAAGTTAAAAACAACGCTAAATCACCTTTAAATACCACCAAACAAGTTCCCACTATACCAACAAGATAAACTATAAACTGGGCTAGTGAAATATGTTGTTTAAATATACATACTGCGAAGATTGCAGTGATCAGTGGAGTAAGTGTAAACAGTGTGGCTGTGTTTAATGCAGAGGTATACTCTAACGCTTTGAACAATCCAATAAAATACAGAGCGTAAAAAAAACTTATAATCATAGCCTTTTTAAAGCTCTGTTTTATTTTAATACGATACTTCTGCTTAAAAAATATAATGGGTGCTAAAACAATAGATGCAAATACAAATCGATAAAGGGTTAGTGATATAGGATCAATTACCCCTGAGAGTTTTGCAGATATGATAAAAGATAAAGCGATTAAAAAAGTTGCAAGCACGACAGCTAAGTGTGCATATAATGTTTGATTCATTGATATTCCTTTTTAGTGACATAGTAAGATATTCAACAAAACTTGTCATGTACATAGGTTGATTTTGAACAAAACATACCAATACGAGATAATCAACGCTAAAGATACTCTTGGTTATAACTTCATTATGGATACATATTTCGATCAGCTACGAAGTGCGTGTAGCGCGTATTATGACTTTAGTGATGAAAGCTTTGAAGCATTTAAAAAGATATGTTTTGTCAAAGAGGTTAAAAAAGGCGACATATTACAAGACACCTACTCAAAAGCACAATATATCTACTTTATCTGTAAGGGGATACTTAGAACTTACTATCTCAATGAACGTGGAGATATCTATACTAAAAACCTTTTTAGTGAGAACTATTTTAGTGCTTCAAAGGTGTCACTTTTAACCAAAGAAGACTCCTACTTAAACATAGAAGCATTAGAAGATTGTACACTGGTCTATATAGATTTTGAAGGGTATAAAAAGTTGATAGAGAGTAATAGTGAAGTAAAAGACTTTTATATCAGCTACCTTGAGAAAAACTGGATTATCGTCAAAGAGAGCAATGAAATAT
>JAHZKW010000118.1 GCA_022600175.1 Campylobacterota bacterium | reverse complement strand
CGTAATATCGGTCTTTCAAAGCGTCCCTTTCTTGTTGGGAGCCGAAATTATATACAACCACTCCTTAAAAGTTACTTAAATATTTGGGAAATTACCTTTTTTATTTTTTAACTTTATCCACTTACTTTTACCCATAAGGTTAGTAATATAATTTGTTTAATTGTAATAAGCCTATATTGAGCCATTTACTCTTTTTAAGAGATTTAAAAAATGATAAAAAAGGGAAGAATATGTAGGTACATTTTGTGAAAGTATATTTTATTTATTTTGTAATCAAACCAGAGAGGTTAACCAACCTCTCAAAAATTATACACCTATTTCAAAATATTCAAAGTCATTCTCTTCAACTCTTTTTCTATTATATTGATTTCGTCCGTCAAATATCACTGCGCTTTTAAGTCGTTTTTTCATTTCATCAAAATCTGGACTTCTAAACTCTTTCCACTCTGTGACAAGAATCATCGCATCTGAATCTGTTAATGCATCATACTTTGATCCCATGTATTCAATATTATCATTATCTTTTAAATAATGGTTTTTTGCTTCATGTTCAGCTTTTGGGTCATACGCTTTGATCTTTGCACCTCTTTTTGTTAGTTCATTAATGATTGTAATTGAACTCGCTTCTCGCATATCATCAGTTTCAGGTTTAAAAGCAAGTCCCCATATTCCAAATGTTTTATCATTAAGACTCTCTCCGAAACGTTTAATCACTTTGTCACTTATAACTCTTTTTTGATCATAGTTTACTGCTTCAACTGCATCTAAAATACGTGGTTCATATCCATAATCTTTTGCTGTTTTTGCTAATGCTTGTACATCTTTAGGAAAGCAACTTCCACCATATCCACAACCTGGGTAGATAAAACTATATCCTATACGTGTATCACTTCCAATACCATGACGCACTTGATTTACATCTGCACCTACACGTTCACATATATTTGCCATTTCATTCATAAATGATATCTTGGTTGCTAACATTGCATTTGCTGCATATTTAGTCATTTCAGCAGAACGAACATCCATAGTCACTAACCGATCATGAGAATGTGTAAATGGAGCATAAAGTTCACGCATCATTTCAAATGCTTCTTCATTCTCTGCACCTATAACCACACGATCTGGTTTCATAAAATCAGAAACTGCTGCACCTTCTTTAAGAAACTCTGGATTACTAATAACATCAAATGTTAGATCTCTCTCTCTTTTATCTAATGTCTCTTGTATCATTGTTTTTACTTTATCTGCTGTTCCAACTGGAACTGTAGATTTATCAATAACATACATATGATGTGCCATATTTTCACCAATACTTTTTGCAACAGCTAAAACATATTGCAAATCCGCACTACCATCTTCACCCATTGGTGTACCCACTGCAATAAAACATATATCTGTTTTTGCTAAAGCTTCTTTGATGTCTGTTGTGAAATTTAATGTACCAATCTCATAATTTTTAAGGACCATCTTTTCGAGACCTGGTTCATAAATAGGAATAATACCTTGTTTAAGTTCTTCAACTTTTTTTCTATCTATATCAACACAGATAACATTATTCCCCATCTCTGCAAAACAGGTTCCTGTTACTAATCCAACATACCCTGTGCCAATGACTGAAATATTCATTTATTTCCTTTAATATATGTTCATTAAATAAGTATATAGCAATTATTATTCCATAAAAAAGATTATTTGAAGTTGGAAGTTTTCACGAAGTTCTTAATCTTTAGAACTTCGTAATGAATTAGTATGTAGTTTAATTACTTCTACTACCTGGTTTATAAGCTTTTGAGCCATCTTTACATAAAGGACAATTATCTGCATCATAAATTTCAAAGATAAAATCATCCAATGCAAAAAATGGTAAATTTTCAGGAAGTTTACACTCACTTTTTTGATTATGATCACTACCTGAACGTTTACAAAAACCTCTATTTGCTAGTGCTGCAAATGCTGTGATATTTGCGCCTTGTAACTCTACTGCTCGTGCTGCTTCAAGTGCTGATCCACCAGTTGTAATAATATCCTCACATATAAGAATATTTTCACCTTCACTTACCTCAAAGCCACGACGAAGTGTCATCACTTTATCCACACGCTCAGTAAAAATAAATCTCACTCCTAATGCACGCGCAAGTTCATAACCAGCTAAAATACCACCAAGTGCAGGAGAACAAACGGTATCTACTTTAATATCTGATAATTGAATCATCTTTGCCAGTTCATCTGCAAGAAGTCCAGCTATTTTTGGATCTTCAAGTACCTTTGCACTCTGTAGATAAAATTGAGAATGTTTACCACTACTCAGTAAAAAATGACCTTCTAAGTATGCACCTGCTTCTCTGTATATCTTTTCAAGACTTTTCATTATATTTTTAAAAGCTCCGCTTCTTTCTCTTTAACAAGCGTATCTATCTTAGCGTTAGCATCATTTGTTGATTTTTGAATATCATCTTGTGCTTTTTTACTCTCGTCTTCAGTAATCTCTTTCTCTTTTTCAAGACTTTTTACTTTATTATTTGCATCTTGTCTCACGTTTCTTACAGATACCTTGGCATGGTCACCCATACCTTTTGCTTTTTTTGCATTTTCTTCTCTCTGTTCTGTTGTCATAGGTGGAAAAAATAGTTTAATTACTTCACCATCATTATTTGGATTCACCCCAATATTTGCACTCTGAATCGCTTTTTCAATCTCACCAAGTAGTGGCTTCTCCCAAGGAGATACTGTAATAGTTGTTGCATCAGTTGCTAATACTGAACCGACTTGGTTTAAAGGTGTTGGGTTTCCATAATAATCGACTTTTACATTATCTAAAATAGTTGTTGACACTTTTCCACTTCTTAATGTCATAAAATCTCTTTTTAATGCCTCTATTGCCTTATTGTTTCCCTCTTTTTGGTGGTCATAAATTTTATTTAATTCCATAGATTGCCTCTTTTTTTAATTTGATTGATTTGTCTCAGCTTGTGGAGCTACAGGTACGGCTGATGTATCAGGTGCACTTGGAGCTTGTGGAGCAGTAGATATTGGTGATACTGGAGCCACTGGCGATGCAGGAACGTTTTGCTCAATTTGTACATTATCAACGATAGATGCTTTTTTCTCTTGATTATAAAAATAACCAAGTGCAAGTGTATTAATCACAAATGCAAGTCCAAGTGCAAATGTTATTTTTGTTAAGAATCCAGCAGGTCCCTTAGCACCAAATACAGATTCGTTACTGCCACTATAAGCACCGAGACCAATAGATGAACTTTTTTGTAATAGTACTACAATAGTTAAGATCACGGCAAGTGCAAATTGTAGTATTAAAAGAATAGATGTCATAAAGTAAAACCTTTTTTAGATATAATTTCGCGATTATACCTAAATTTTTTAAAAGTAATGTTAAGAGAAACCCTATTAAATGCCTTCAAATCATACTAATGAATTTTCAAAACGTGCAAAATCTTACACGCAACATAATGTCATCCAAAAAAAAGTTGTTAAAAAACTTATTAATGCTATTGACTCTAAACCAGAGAAAATTTTAGATCTTGGGTGTGGAAGTGGAGCAGTTTATACTCTTATTGATTGGCCAATTTACTCTTTTATTGGTGTTGATAAAGCACCTAATATGTGTACACTTCATCCCTCAAACAGATCTATTAAACTCTACAATGAAGATTTTGAATCTTTAAATTATAATGAATTTGAGAAGTTTGATATGATCATTTCCTCATCTGCACTTCAATGGGCAAAAAATTTAGAAACACTTTTTGCAAAAATTAGTTCAAATACAGAAGATGTCGCTTTTGCTATCTTTTGTGATGGTACATTTAAAACAATTTATGAAATTACTGGCCTTAATACTTTTCTACCAAATGTGTCCTATTTACATAGACTCTTGAATCAATACTTTGAATATCAACATGAAGTTGTTCACTACAAACTTGATTTTGAAGACAATCTCTCAAAGTTTCGTTATATCAAAAATAGTGGCGTAAGTGGAGGCGAACGAAAACTAAGCTATAAAGATACTAAAAAATTGATCAATAAATATCCACATGATTATCTGGAATTTGAAGTAATGTTTGTCTGGGGAAAAGTTAAAAGATAGCTTTTTCTACGTCGTAAAGTGCATAACGAATCTGTTTAAATTTTTCTGCATCAGCGATACTAATGAGTTTCAAACTCTCTTCAAGCACTCTAGCACTCTCTTGTGCTCTTTTTATATTTGAAACTTGAATCGATCTAATATCACTTCTAGAAGCTTCTGAATCTGTTGTTTTTTTCAATACATCACCAACAATATCACGAGACTGCAAATATATTTCATAATTATCTATACGACAATTATGACGAATTGATTTTAATTCTTTAGAAAGTGTTTTGTTGTCATTGATATATCTCTCAATGTCTTCGCAAACGCGTATGCCTTCACGAAGACGGTTAAGATTTGCATCAATAAGACGATGCAGTTTGTTAGTCATCCCCACCAAAGATTCCAAACATTTGAAGAATCGCAGTAAACATGTTAAAGAAGTTTAGATAAAGTGAAAAAGCACCCTCAATAGGCGTACTATACGCACCCCTGATGATATTTTGCGTATCAAACAATACAAAACCACTCATAAGTAGCACAATACCAGCAAGCATAATTACATGCATAATTGGGCTTTTAAATACAAAAATATTCAATAAAGATGCAACGATAACGATCAACAGTGCAATCATAAGCGGTTTTCCCCAACTAGAGAAATCACTCTTAGAGTTCATCGCATAAATACTTAATGCTCCAAAGATCACAGAAGTCGTGATAAAAGCATTTGCTACCAATGTTCCACCACCATTCATACCAAGCACATTACTAAGTAGTGGTGCCATAATAATACCACCCACAAATGTGAAAGCAAAAAGCACGATATAGTTGATTGGTGACTTGTCTTTCACCATTGTTAAACCAAACATACCAAATAGCATCCATGGAATTGCAATCCACCAATAGTTTGCAGCGATAACACCTGCAATACCTATACCTACATATGCACCAGCTGCACCTGAGATCATCGTCGCAGCAAACAGTTGATAAGTTGCTTTGATAAATGAAGCAAGATCACCTTGTCTCGTTTGGATTTCTTGTTCTTCTCTGGCGACAGTGTTGTTTTTTACATAATCTCTGTCATATAAAGCCATTAAATTTCCTTTGATAATTTTATTCGCCTATTGTATAAGCGCTTTAATTATATCGTAAAATATGGGAAAAATGTTAAACGAAAAAAAGAAGAGAGGTACTTGAGGCTTTCAAAAGCCCCAAAATATAGTACATGTTACTTACCGAAAATTTTTCCAATAAGACCCATAATCCCACCTGCTGAACCCTCAGTAGAGTCCATAACAGAACCTAAAAGTGAACCAACAAGGCTACCACCTTCACTTGACTTATCAATAATATTGGGGATTGCTTCACTCAAACCGCTAAGTGCAGTATCACTGTCAACACCTAATTTTTCAGCAAATGAGGAGATTTGATCACTACCTAAAAGTTCTGTTAATTGACTCGGATCGATAGCAGCATTTTCTCCATCTCCTAACCATGAAGAGACGATAGAACCTAAACCACCCTCACTATTTGTCACTGAAGAGATAATATTACCAAGATCTAATCCACCCTCTTCATTTGAAAGCAGTCCACTTAAGGCATCTGTTACGCTATCATTATCTAAATTCTCAGCTTGATCACCAAGCTTATCTTGAAAAAGTTGTGTTCCCATTTTAACAATATCTGTCATATCCATAATTTATAATCTCCTTTAAAATAGTTGTATTCAAATCAATTATAGCAAAAAATATTAATGGAAGAAGATATTAGAAATAAAATATAATTTTAAGGTTTTTATTTAAGCTTAGAGAAATTTCTCTAAGCTCTATTTTTTAAATTTTCGCCAAATCATAAGAATCATTGGCAAGTATTTTAGTAGTTTTAAAAGTTTACTCATGTGTCAGCTTTTGCTTTTTTAGCAAGTCTTTTTCGCACTGTTGGATCAAGATGCTTTTTACGTACACGAATACTCTCAGGCGTTACTTCTACAAGTTCATCTTCTTCAATCCACTCAAGTGCACGCTCTAGTGTCATAATACGTGGCGGTACAAGTTTAATTGCGTCATCTGCACCAGAAGAACGTACATTTGAAAGTTGTTTACCTTTGATAGGATTCACATCAAGGTCATTACTTCTTGAATGTTCACCAATAATCATACCTCCATAGACTTTATCTTGAGGTTTGATAAACATTGCACCACGTTCTTGAAGATTAAAGATTGAAAATCCAAGAGCAATACCATCTTCCATAGAGACAAGTGCACCATTCATACGATTTTCTACACCACTTGTCAATGGACGATACTCTAAAAATGAGTGATTCATTACACCCTCACCTCTTGTGTCTGTTAAAAACTGACTTCTAAAACCGATAAGTCCACGTGCAGGAATCTCAAACTCTAATCTAGTTTGACCATCTCCTGTTGGTGTCATGCTAGTCATTTCACCTTTTTTACGTCCTAGTTTTTCAATCACCGTACCTGTACAATCATCTGGTGCATCAATCACTAGATGTTCAAATGGTTCCATCTTCACACCATTCTCTTCTTTTAATATTACTTCTGGACGGCCAAGAGAGAACTCAAAACCTTCACGTCTCATGTTCTCTGCCAAAATCGTAATTTGAAGCTCTCCACGACCAGAAACTTTAAAACTACCTTCTCCACTACTCTCATATTTCATTGCAATATTAGTTTGCATCTCTGATTCGAGTCTCTCAACAATTTTATTAGATGTAACAAATTTTCCTTCAGTACCTGCAAGTGGTGAATTATTAACTGCCATAACAACAGAAAGTGTTGGCTCTTCTATATGAAGTGGATCAAGTCCTACTTGATGATCTGGATCACAGAGTGTATCACCAACATCTAATGTTTCAAACCCAGCAACTGCTACGATATCCCCACTTACGGCTTCATCAATATCAACACGATCAAGACCATGGAAACCAATAAGCTTTGAGATACGTCCATTGATCTTTTCACCATCGGCTTTGACAAGTGTAACATTTTCATTTTTGCTCACTTTACCATTAAAAATTCTAGCAATACCAATCTTTCCTACAAAATTATCATAATCAAGTGTAAAGACTTGCAGTTGTAAAGGATTATCAACACTCCCTTTTGAAGGCGGTACTTCTTCTATAATTGTATCTAAGATCGGTGTGATATCTTTATTCTCATCAGAAAGGTCAAGTTTGGCATAACCATTTTTAGCAGCTGCATAGATTACAGGGAATTCTAGCTGAGACTCATTTGCATCAAGTGCAACAAACAGGTCAAATATCTCATCAACAACACGATCAGGTTCTGCTGCTTCTTTATCAATTTTATTCACAACAACAAGTGGTCTTATACCTAGTTCTAACGCTTTTTTAACAACAAACTTTGTTTGAGGCATTACACCCTCTTGAGCATCAACAAGTAAAAGAACACTATCAACCATCTTTAAAACACGTTCAACTTCACCACCAAAATCAGCATGGCCTGGCGTATCGATGATATTAATTTTATGATCTTTATAGGTAATGGCAGTATTTTTGGAAAGAATTGTAATCCCTCTCTCTTTTTCAAGATCATTACTATCCATAACTCTTTCATCAACTTGCTTATGCTCATCAAATGTACCAGATTGCTTTAAAAGCTCATCAACTAGTGTTGTTTTACCATGATCGACGTGCGCGATAACAGCGATATTTCTAATCTCTTTCATGTGATCCCTATACTTTTTTCGCGGATTATATCCTAAATACTCAAAAATCAAAAATTGGAACGTATATTGCTCTAATATTTCTAACTAAAATAAGAAAACAGGGGAACCAATGAATGTATTGATGCAAGCACCTCAAACAGAAAGTAAAGATATTAAACTAATAGATAAAAAAGTATTGGATACTAAATCTACTGATGATAAAGATTTTTTTGAAAATATCATTTCAAATATCATTTCTGATGTAGAAGAGGGTGAAAATAAAAATTTTCTACTCGCAAAACTTTTAAATCTCTCCAGTGAATTTGAAAAAAAAGAAGAGACTATATCAGACTTTTCTCAAGGTACACTTTTCACAGATCATCAAATAGAACAAATTTCAATTCAAGATCTTTTAAAAGTTGCGATGTTAATTAAAAATAATGAAGATGTTGCAACATTTCCAACAGATTCACAAAGTCTCAAACTTGCATTAACAAAACCAGATGTCACTGAACAATTCAAAGATGCAAAAAATATTAAAGATTTACTTGATATTGCGAAAAAAAATAATATTGAAGTAAAAAATTTTCAATTTTTTAGTGAAAGTGCTGCACTTAATCCAAGTGATAAAAAGATGGTACAACAACTTAAAAGTGAAGATATCTTTAAACTTATTGAGAAGCAGATAGAAACCAAAACAGAAAAAACATTGCATCAACTTACACATACAAACCAAGTGACACAAAAAAGTAATCAAAAAGTGAACATTTTACAGACAGTACTTGCTTCTAAAGAGGTAAGTAAACCTCTACAAAAAGATCAGGCTACTTCAAATACAAAATCACTTCCCGTAACAGAGGAGAAAATAGATGTGCAAACCACCATAGTCAAAAAAGTAGTTGTGCAGAACAGAT
>JAHZKW010000117.1 GCA_022600175.1 Campylobacterota bacterium | reverse complement strand
TAACTATTTTATTTAATTTTAAAAAATATATTATCGGGTTTTCATTTATATTTCTATTAATTTTAAGCAAGTTTTGTATACAATCTCGGCTCAACTGTTTTGCGCCCATAGCTCAGCTGGATAGAGCATTGGTTTGCGGTACCAAAGGTCGCAGGTTCGACTCCTGCTGGGCGCACCATTTCTTCATGTTCCTAATCTTTACATCTTATTAAAAAATATAACAAAGATTTCTCTACTAAACTCTATTACATCTATTAATGCTAAAATGGTTCTAAATATAATTTTATGGAGTGAGTATGGAAAACTTTAATTTTGATTTGATTTCAGTCTTTATAGGTTTAATTATTGGTGCATTGTTGTTTATGATTAAAGGCTTTTTTACAGCGCGTGGGTATAAAAAAGAGTTAGCGGAATATAAAGGGCATTTAGCAACACAAATGAAGATTACCCAAGAGGGTACAAAGAATATTACAGAAGAGACAGAAAAGCTTCGTAAAGAGAACGAAAATCTTAGAATCACTGTAAAAACTTTAGGACAAAAGCCTGGAAGAAACGAACTAAGACTTTTAAATATCTATGATGCAGCGCTTCGTAAAATGATGATTAAAGCACCTGGTTTTGCTCAAGGATGGGAACTTTCACTTCAAGAAGCTGAGAGGGAATATGAGGATAATGAGATAGGTTTGAAAACCGTTGTTAAGCGTGTGTTTGGACCAAGCATCACACATAAGAGTGATGATTCTGATATTACTGCAAAAGATTAAAATAGTAAATATTACATAGGTTTGAAAAACTCAAAAATGATTGGTTCTTGATCCTTAAATTTAATATGTACGAGCACGGTATTGTGGTTATTTGATTGATAGATTTTAAAACGTTCACAATCTTTACCAACTTTACTGATGTGATAAAAGTGTGTGGTGTCTGAGCGCATATCTGAAAATGGTTTCGTCGATTCAAATCGCAATAATGTATTGTTTTCCCGATGTAATAGCCAAGTGACATAAGGTGACTCTATATCATATATTGAGTTACGCGTTTTCATATCTATAGTACTGTTTTTTCTTCCTGTTATTTTTAACACTTGTGCAGAGAAGAGGTCGTCATAGAGAAGGTCAAAAATTTTCTGTTTATTTTGTAGAGTGTCACTTTTTTGATGGAAGAGTGTATTTGTTCTTTGTAAGTTATCCACTGCTGTATATAAAAAATTGACTATCAATCCAAGTAGAAAGACAGAGATGAGTAATTCAACAAGTGTAAATGCTTTTCTTTGCATTAATTGCCTTTGATGTATATTTTATAAGCAAAGGAAGAGTGCTTTTTATCTGTTGTGAAAACTTTATCAAAGACAATTGTAAAGTCAAGTATACTTTGGTTCTGTTCACTTCCACCTTCACTAAAAGGTGAAAATGTTGTATACTCTTCATGGCTATAGTGGACTTTCCTATCTTTGAGATATTTTCTTAACTCATAATCACTAATGTTATAATCTTCTCGAATAAAGTCATAGAGTGATTTGTCACTATTATGATATTTTTGATCATTATGTATGAGTGCTAAAGAAGAGAGTGTGACATAGTCAATTCTCTTTTGTAAAACTAAAAAGTTATTTTTACTGTTTGAGCTAATTTCAAATAGGAGTACAGCAACTGTCGCTAGAATAACAACAGAGACAAGAACTTCTATGAGGGTAAATGCTTTTTTATTCATCACGAATCTCAATTTTTGTGTACTCTGTCTTCAGATACTCATCCATAGCATCATCAAGTGTTGTCGTGATGTATGTTGGCTGAAAATAAGGGAAAAAAGTATAAAAAGATTTTCCACTCTTTACCATATATGAAGAACTACTGCCATTTGGAAAAATAGTGTATTGAAAACAGACTTTATGTAATTTTTTATCAATAGGTATTGGGGAAAATGAAACTTCTCTCTTCCCACCATATGCATCAAGTTTGTAGACCTTAATTTTTTGAAATATATTGAGGTTGAGATCAACCTCTACCTCTTCTATGGGTTCATTATTTTTGAGTAAAATGGATTCACTACACTTATCATATATGATAAGATCAAGTTTGGTTCCTTTGTGCCAATGTGGTAGTAGTGATTGTTTGAGGTTTTGCATCGTCACTAATTGAACACTTTTTTTAGGATCAAAGCTTCCTAATACTAAGGCATATACAGTACCAATGATCATGACAACAACCATTAATTCAAAAAGGGTAAATGCTGATCTTTTCAATTTTTACTCACAAGTTTTAAGATATTAAATGATTATAGCAAATATAGACTAAACTAAGTTTTTGTTATCATGTAAATTGTATGCGATGAAGAATATGAGAGGATACGCATGGGACAGAAGAAGATTTTGCTTTTAGAAGATGATTTAACATTAAATGAAACTGTTACAGAGTATTTTGAAGAGTTGGGGTATGATGTTGATGGTGTAGATGATGGTATAGAAGCATTAGATAAAATTTATGAAAATAGTTATGATATTTTATTATTAGATGTTAAAGTACCTCAAATGAGTGGTTTTGATCTCCTTAAAGAGGTAAGAGCTCGTGATATTGTGACGCCTGCAATTTATATTACGTCGTTAAATTCGATCAACGATCTTAGTGAAGGGTATGAAAGTGGATGCGATGACTATATTAGAAAACCTTTCGCACTCAAAGAGCTTTTAATGCGTGTTGAAACCATTTTAAAGAGAGAATTTTTCCATAATAATAATGAAAAAATTACTATTGCTGAAAATATAGAATACGATATCAATGCAAATTTATTATATATTGATAATATAGAAGCTTCGCTAAATAATAAAGAGACCAAGTTATTAAAGCTTTTTCTCCAAAATCAAAATCAAGTGCTTTCTCATGAACGTATTTATGATACATTATGGGAGTATGATGAGACTTACTCAGAAGCAAGCTTAAGAACCTATATTAAAAACCTCCGAAAAATTTTAGGAAAAGAGAAAATTGTTAGTATTAAAAAACAAGGGTACAAATTTACTACGGAGTGAGCGAAAAACACTGATCTCCTTTTTGTTACTTTACTCATTTTTATCGATTGTAATATTGGCTTTTTCCGCATTTATCTATTATAACTTGCAAAAAGATGATATGTTACAAGATCGAAATGAACAGTTTAAAGAGTACTCTTATGAATTAATTTCAAAAATTCGCTATTTACACAATAATTTTGAAAAGAGTCAGACTTATCCACGCTTTGTCTATTTTAATTCTGCCATCTATGATAGTAGTGGAAAACTCATCTTTTCAACACTGCAAGATGAAAAAGTAAACTTAGAGGGTACTATCTATAAAATTAATGACAATATCCACTATGTCCGTTTATTAGAGTCCTACTATTTAGGTGCTATGTATGTAGTGATTGAGATTAGTGATGATGAAGAGTGGCTAGGTTTTGTCAAATTAAAAGTGATCTTTTATGGTATTACCCTTTTTATGATTCTCCTCTTTGCTGGATATTTTCTTTTAAATCTTATGTTAAAACCTATGCGGGATAGTATCTATCTTTTAGATCGTTTTATCAAAGATACGACGCATGAGCTCAATACCCCTGTGAGTGCGATACTTACTAACATAGAGATGATTGATACTGCAAAGCTTGATGAAAAAAGTGCTAAGAAGATTAAACGTATTGATATTGCATCACGCACAATTTCAAATCTATATAATGATTTGACGTATATAGCACTTGGTAATCAGTTACAATCTAAAAATGAGGAAGTTATTTTATCCACTTTGATTAAAGAAAGGACAGAGTTTTTTAAAGTGATTTCAAATGTAAAACAGCTAGAGTGTATTTTAGATTTAGATGAAAAGGTGACACTTTATATTGATAGGCATAAGATTACACGACTCATTGATAACTTAATTTCCAATGCAATTAAATACAATAAAAAACAGAGTTTTATCAAGGTAACACTTAAAGAGGGCTATTTTGCGATTGAAGATGGTGGTATTGGTATAGCAGAAGATAAGGTTGAGCAGATGTTTGAAAGATATGAGCGATTTGATGAGAGTGAAGGCGGATTTGGATTAGGACTTAATATTGTTATGGAAATTGCAAATGAGTATGATTTAAAATTAAATGTTGAATCAACACCTAAAGTGGGTACAAAGGTAAGTGTTTTATGGTAAAAAAAGGATTGATTGTATTACTGCTTTTGGGAAGTTTTGCATGGAGTGAAGATCAGATGCCACAAAATATATATGAAAAAAATTGTTTACCTTGTCATCAACCTCTCTCTATTGGATTAGATAAGATCTTTTTTCGCTATCTAATAAAGTATAGCAGTGAGATCTCAGTGAAGTCTGCCTTGATAGATTTTCTTAAAAATCCTAATAAACAAACCTCTGCCATGTCTTCAGAACAACTCCGTTTATTGGGTGTAAAGTCAAAAACAAATTTGCAAGATTCTGAATTAAAAGAAGCGATAGATATTTACTGGGAACGCTATAACGTCAGTGATAAATTGTGGTAATAAAAAATCTAATAAATTATTTTTTATTATACTTTATGGTATAATCTCCACGATTACTTCACAATTGTAGTTTACAATAACGATGTAACAAAAACTCAAGGAGCAAAACATGAAAAAGGTTTTAAGTTTAGTAGCAAGTTCAGTTTTACTTGCAAGTTTAGCAACAACAACAGTATCCGCGGATCCAGCAAAAGGTCAAAAGTTATACCTTAAAAAGTTAAAAAAAGGTTGTGGTTTAAACGGTGCAAAAATGGCTGGTAAGCATACACAAGATGAATGGGAAGAGTTTAAAGATGCTGGAACACTTGAAGATGAGATTAAGAACATTTGTCCAAATGTAAAAGATGTAAAAGATAAGTACCTTCCAGATTTATTTGATTTCTTCTATGAATATGGTAGTGATTCAGGAAATGTTCCTTCTTGCTAATTAAAGTTCAAGATAGAAATGACGATTTAACGTACGTATAAATTTAAAAAAGGAAAAATATGAAAAAAGTAGTATTATCATTAATGACAATTGGTGCAATGAGTCTATTTGCAGCAGATGGTGCAGCACTTTTTAAAAAATGTGCAGGATGCCATGGTGCAAAAGGTGAAAAGAAAGCACTTGGAAAATCTCAGGTAATCTCTGGTTGGGCTGCTGCTGAAACAGAAAAAGCACTTAACGGCTATAAAGATGGTTCTTATGGTGGAGCAATGAAAGGTCTTATGAAAGGTCAAGTAGCTTCATATAGTGCTGATGATATCAAAGCAGTCTCTGCTTATATCGAAGGTCTTAAGTAATCTTTCCTAACCTGACTTCCTTTAGGGAAGTCAAGGTTATCTCATCTAAAAACAAAGTTTCTCTTTATAAAATTTTCTAATAAGATACGTTATAATGTTTCCCATATTTAAGATATAAGGGGACAATATGTCTGATATTATGGCCGCAATCCGAGAAGACAACTACCTACAAATCAAAAAAGAGATTCAATCAGGCATTGATCTTAACCAAATCATCGAAAACGAAGACAATGAAAATGATGAATGTCTCATATTCTATGCACTACATAAAAAATGCTCTTTTAATACACTGAAACTGATGATCGAAAGTGGTGTTGATATCATGTATATCGATACTGAAGGTGTTGGATTATTAGATGAAGCGATTGTTTCTGGTAATATAGAGTTGATCACTTATTTGTTAGATGAATATAATATGGATGCCAATGTTACTAAAAGAAAAAGTGGATTGACACCCCTGATACAAGCAGCATGCTATGGAAACATTGAACTTGTGAAGCTCTTAATCACCCATGGTGCAGACATAACTACGCGTGACTGTATGAATTTAAGTGCTGTTGATTATGCACGTAAATTACAAAGAAAAAAGATGCAACAATTTCTTGAAGAAGAACTCACACAATTGTTTGAATTTATTAGTACTGTTTAATATTGCATATGTTATCATTTTGAATTACACACGCTAAAAGGAGTGCCGATGGAGGTAAATTATATTACCGAAGGATTGAAGTTTATGCTACTTGGTATGAGCACAGTTTTTCTATTTTTACTTGTACTTGTTTA
The DNA here is from genome assembly GCA_022600175.1 of Campylobacterota bacterium. GTDB lineage: Bacteria > Campylobacterota > Campylobacteria > Campylobacterales > QNZT01 > SZUA-1433. Next base: position 9,423 of record JAHZKW010000117.1, on the reverse strand, counting down.
TATTTTAAGACTGCAAGAGAGTCTTATGAAAAAATACTTTCCTCAGAAAGAAAAAACCCCAGCAAAATCTGCAGTACCAACTGTTTCTAAAACAACGCAAGATGACGCATCTGTCATTGCTGCAATTACCGCTGCAATCACTGAATTTAAAAAAAAATAAGGTAGAAAATGGCAAAAAAATTAATTGATATTATGGATACAACTTTTAGGGACGGATTTCAATCTGTCTTTGGAGGTAGAGTGTTGATGGAAGATTTTTTCCCAGCAGTCGAAGCGGCAAAACATGCGGGAATTAGTCATTTTGAGTTTGGTGGAGGTGCTAGATTTCAAAGCCTTTTTTTCTACTTGAACGAAAATGCATTTGATATGATGGATAGATTTAGAGAGATTGTAGGACCTGAAGCAAATCTTCAAACACTTGCACGTGGAGTGAATACAATTCTTCTTGATACTGGAAGCAGTGATTTAATTGATTTACATGCAAAGATGTTTGCAAAACATGGTACAACAACAATTAGAAACTTTGATGCACTGAATGATGTTGAAAATCTAAAGTTTAGTGGCGAATGTATTCAAAAGCATGGTCTTAAACATGAAGTAGTTGTAACTATGATGGATCTTCCTCCAGGATGTACAGGTGCTCATGATGTAGCATTTTATGAGAAAACATTACGTGAGATTTTAGATGCAGGTATTGGATATGATAGTGTCTGTTTCAAAGATGCAAGTGGAACTTCAAGTCCGCATAAAGTCTATGAAACAATTTCAATGGCGAAAAAGTTATTACCTGAAAATGTCCATGTAAGACTTCATACGCATGAAACTGCAGGCGTCAGTGTCTCCTGTTATTTAGCAGCACTTGAGGCAGGTGCTGATGGTATTGATCTAGCGGCTAGTCCAGTAAGTGGCGGTACAAGTCAACCAGATATTTTAACACTTTTGCATGCAACTAAAGGGACAAGGTTTGATCTTGGAGGTCTTGAAACATCAAAAATTTTAGAATATGAAGATGTACTGCAAGGTTGTCTAAAAGATTATTTTATGCCGCCAGAAGCGACACAAGTTTCACCATTGATTCCTTTTTCTCCTATGCCAGGTGGTGCACTCACTGCCAATACACAGATGATGAGAGATAACAATATCTTACATAAATTTCCAGAAGTTATTAAAGCAATGCAAGAGGTTGTTGAAAAAGGTGGTTATGGAACTTCGGTAACACCAGTTTCTCAATTTTATTTTCAACAAGCATTTAATAATGTGATGTTTGGTCCTTGGAAAAAAATTGCTGATGGATATGGGAAAATGGTTCTTGGTTATTTTGGAAAGACACCATCTGCTCCAGATGGCGAAGTTATAGCACTTGCCAGTGAACAGTTAAAATTAGAACCAACAACAAAAAGTGCACGAGAAATTGCAGATGCTGATGAGAATAAATCATTGAAGCATTTTGAAAATATGCTTGTTGAAAATAATTTAGAAGTTAATGATGAAAATATTTTTATTGCAGCAGCATGTGATGTAAAAGGTATTGCTTTCTTAAAAGGTGAAGCGACAGCAAATGTAAGAAAAGTAGATCTCGAAGCCGGTGAGGGGAAAAGTTGTGAACATCCGGTAAATCAAACAAAAGGAAATAGTGATATGGCAGGACAATATACCGTAGTGGTGAATGGAACGAAATACAATGTGGATGTAGTTGAAGGACATGACGGAGAAGTGACAGTGACAAATGCGGCACCAGTGGCAGCAGCGGTAGCACCAACTCCAGCTGTAAGTGGTGGAAAAGGTAGTGTGGAAGTACATTCTCAAACACCTGGTAATGTTTGGAAAATTGTTGCAAATATAGGGGATACACTTAAAGAGGGTGATCCAATTATGATTTTAGAAGCGATGAAAATGGAGATTGATATCCCAGCACCTAAAGATGGTGTACTTAAAAGCTTAGAGGTCAATACAAATGATGTTGTGACAGATGGTCAGCTTCTTGCAACTATGGAGTAAACATATGCGAATGCGTAATTTTCTTTTTACTTTTATTTTGGCATTAGCAGTACTGTTTCCATCGTTTGCTAATGCGGGTGGGGGAGCTACTAGTGAAGTAGCTGTCGCTGAAGAAGTAGTACCATATGAGTCAAAATCAATGGGTGAGCTTTTTGGAAGTTTTTATAATAAAACAGGTTTAAATGCAATTATTAACCCAAAAGAGGGTATCAAAACTGCACACGGTGATGAGATGAGTGTTTTTGCACAAAGTTTTGGACGTATTATTATGTTTATTATCTGTTTTGTACTGCTTTATCTTGCAGTAGCAAAAGGATTTGAGCCGTTACTCCTTATTCCGATCGGTTTTGGTGGTCTTTTGGCCAATATCCCAATTGCTAATCTTGCAGGTGATGATGGAATGCTTGGTATTATTTATAACATGGGTATTGCAAATGAGTTCTTTCCACTACTTATTTTTATGGGTGTAGGTGCGATGACTGACTTTGGTCCACTGCTTGCTAATCCAAAAACTGCACTGCTTGGTGGTGCTGCTCAGTTTGGTATTTTTGGATCACTAGTTGCTGCTGCATCACTCTCACAGATGGGAATCTTTGATTTTACATTACAACAAAGTTCTGCGATTAGTATTATCGGTGGTGCTGATGGACCTACTTCTATTTTTATAGCAAGTGAATTGGCACCTGAGTTATTAGGTGCAATTGCAGTTGCTGCATATTCCTACATGGCACTTGTACCTGTTATTCAGCCTCCTATTATGAAGGCTTTAACAACAGCAGAAGAGCGTGTTATTAAAATGACAACAACAAGAAATGTTTCAAAGATGGAAAAAATGCTTTTCCCTCTTATTGTATTATCTTTAACAATTTTAGTATTGCCTGATGCAAGTCCGCTTATTGGTGCACTTTGTTTTGGTAACTTTGCAAAAGAGACAGGTGTTGTTGATAGATTAAGTGATACGATGCAAAATGCATTAATCAATGTAGTGACAATTTTCTTAGGTTTAGGTGTTGGTTCTAAACTTGCTTCTGATCAATTCCTAGTTGCAGAGACACTAGGTATTATGATTATTGGTCTTGCTGCATTTGCAGTCGGTACAGCAACAGGTGTACTTATGGCAAAAGTAATGAATAAGTTTAGTAAAGATCCTATCAATCCATTGATTGGAGCAGCTGGTGTTTCAGCAGTACCAATGGCAGCAAGAGTTGTAAGTAAAGTAGGTCAAGAGTATAATAAATCAAATGTATTATTGATGCATGCAATGGGACCAAATGTTGCAGGTGTAATCGGTTCAGCCGTTGCAGCTGGTGTCTTAATATCAATTTTTAAATAATATTTATAGTTGACCGATTTAGACTATAGATTAATATATAAGGGAAAATAATGGTTACGGCCGAAGATTTGAAGGGGTTAGGTTTATCAAATGTTGGAGAAGTTTTTTATAATTCAAGTTATGAAGAACTTCGTGTTCATGAAAAAAATGACGGTTTAAAAGTAGCTAGTAATGGTGCTATGATGGTAGATACTGGTATTTTTACAGGGAGAAGTCCAAAAGATAAGTTTTTTGTGAAACAAGATCCCTCAAGTAAATATATTGCTTGGGGAGATATCAACTTTGAAACCTCTAAAGAGGTATTTGATGACCTTTTTGAAAAAGCAACAAAGCAACTCTCAAATAAAAACATATTTATTCAAGATCTTTTTTGTGGAGGAAGTGCTACAAGTAAGAAAAATGTACGTTTTGTGACAGAGGTAGCATGGCAGGCGCATTTTGTGAAAAATATGTTTATTAGACCAAAAGCAGAAGAATTGGAAGGTTTTTCACCTGATTTTGTTGTCTATAATGCTTGCAAGGTTGTTGATAATGAGTGGGAAAAACATGGTCTAAATTCAGAAGTCTTTGTTGTTTTTAATGTTGAAGAAAACATTGCAATTATTGGTGGTACATGGTATGGTGGAGAGATGAAAAAAGGTATCTTCTCCATGATGAATTATTGGCTACCACTGGAAGGGAAACTCTCTATGCACTGTTCAGCAAATGTAGGTAAAGATGGGGATACTGCTCTATTTTTTGGTTTATCTGGTACTGGTAAAACAACGCTTTCAGCCGATCCTAAAAGAAACCTTATTGGTGATGATGAACATGGTTGGGACGATGAGGGAGTTTTTAATTTTGAAGGTGGTTGCTATGCAAAATGTATCGGTCTAAATGCTGAAAGTGAGCCTGAGATCTACGGTGCAATTAAAGAGAATGCGCTTCTGGAAAATGTTGTTGCGGATGATAGTGGTGTAGTAGACTATGAAGATGCAAGTAAAACAGAAAATACAAGAGTCTCTTATCCTATTGAACATATTCCTAATCATGAGCCTTCGCTTCAAGCTGGCCATCCCACAAATATAATTTTTTTAAGTGCTGATGCTTTTGGGGTACTGCCTCCTGTAAGTAAGTTAACTAAAGAGCAAGCGATGTACTATTTCCTGAGTGGTTATACTGCTAAGGTAGCAGGTACAGAGAGAGGTATTACTGAGCCTGTAGCAACATTTAGTGCTTGTTTTGGTGAAGCATTTTTGCCACTTCATCCAACGGTCTATGCGAAACTACTTGGTGATAAGATAGAAAAACATAATGTAAATGTTTATCTAGTTAATACAGGTTGGACAGGTGGTGCCTATGGTGTTGGTGAAAGAATGAGCCTCAAAGCGACACGTGCTTGTATTGATGCAATTATGGATGGATCAATTTTAAAGAGTGAGTTTGATATCACGGATACTTTTGGTTTTCACTATCCCACAAGTCTTCCAGGTGTAGATTCAAAAGTACTTAATCCTAAAAACGCATGGGAAGATACAGAGGCTTATATTAAAACTAGAGATAATTTAGCAAAGCTTTATATCGAAAATTTTAAAAAATATCTTCAAGATGATGCAGAATTTGATTATTCTGTTGCAGGTCCAAAACTTTAAAATATAACAGGTGCTTTTGCACCTGTTTAGCTTTCTCAAAAAACTTCTTTCATCTCATCATTTATCTATTTTCAATTCATTTTAATAGGTAACGCTTCATTAACCACTTTTGGCTATAATCATCAAAAAAATCAGGAGATTTAATGGCAAAGTTGGCTTCAGGGCGGGTAACTGCACAAAGTTCAAAACTATTAGATGAATTCAATGCATCGTTAATGTTTGATAAAAATCTTTTCGCTGAAGATATAGAAGGATCTATTGCACATGCAAGAATGCTTACAGTGCAAGGTATTTTAAGTGATGATGAACTTCAAGAGATTGAGGGTGGTTTAGTCAAAATAAAAGCGGAAATTGAAGCAGGAAATTTTATATTTGATATTGCTGATGAAGATATACATATGGCAATTGAAAAACGGTTAACAATATTGATTGGTGATACTGGTAAAAAACTTCATACGGCAAGAAGTCGAAATGATCAAGTTGCTTTAGACTTCAGACTTTATGTACAGAAAAATAATAAAAACTTAGAATCACTGACCTTTAAACTGATCAAAACATTGATCAAGGTTGCTAAAGCTCATGACAAAACAATGTTACCAGGTATGACACATCTACAACACGCACAACCGATCAATTTTGCTTATCATTTACTTGCCTATGTGTCAATGTTTAAACGAGATATGGAGCGTTTTTCTGATAGTTTTAAGCGAAACAATTTTTCTCCTATTGGATGTGCTGCATTAGCAGGTACGCCTCATAATATCGATAGAGCGCATACAGCAAAAGCATTAGGTTTTGATGCACCTACTGTCAATTGTCTTGATACTGTTAGTGATCGTGATTTTGCTTTAGAGATATTGTTCAATATTGCAACACTTATGACTCATATTTCAAGACTTTCTGAAGAGTTGGTTGTGTGGTCAAGTAGTGAGTTTGGGTTTATTTCTCTCAGTGATGAGTATTCAACTAGTTCATCTATTATGCCCCAAAAGAAAAACCCTGATGTTCCTGAACTTTTACGTGGGAAAACAGGACGTGTATATGGAAATCTCATCTCTCTTTTGACTGTTCTTAAAGGATTACCGCTTGCGTATAACAAAGATATGCAAGAAGATAAAGAGGGTGTCTTTGATAGTGTGAAAACAGCGGATATTTCATTACGTATCTTAAACGAAGCCATTGATACTATGAGTGTCAATGTGAACCGAATGGAATCAGCTTGTAAAGTTGGACATTTGAGTGCAACGGATCTTGCTGATTATCTTGCAAGTAAGTGTGATATCCCTTTTCGAGATGCTTATAAGATTACAGGGGCTATTGTTGTACAAGCAGAAAAGTTAGGTGTTGATCTGAGTGATATGAGTATTGAGGAGCTTAAAGTTGCCGATAATAGAATAGGTGAGGATGTGATAGAGTACTTAAATTTGAGGAACTCTATGAACTCCAGAGATTCGTATGGTGGAACTTCTACAAAAAGTACACAAGTGCAAATCGATTATTTTGAAAAATGGATAGAAGATAATGAAAAGTAAAATTGCTTTAGTGTTTATAGCTGGATTACTCTTAGTTGGATGTGGTGCATCTTCTAAAGTTCAAGATGTGATTGATGAAGCTTTAGATAAGAAGGAGACTGAAGTAGAAGAAGTTGTTGACAACACAATCACAGAAGAAGAGGCTGAACAGACAAATACTATTAACCTTCAAAGTGAGGCACAAGCTGTCGTTGATCGACATAATGAAATACGTGCAAAGGTTTTCAGTGGTGCTACATTACAGTGGAGTGATCAAGTGGCTACTGATGCCCAAGATACTGCAAATACATTAGTGCAAAGAGGTGTTTTTGATCATCTTGGTTTGGAGTATGCTAATGGTCCTTATGGTGAAAACCTTTATACGTCTACCCTGCAAAATGTTTCACTTACTGAAGCGGTTGATGCATGGAATTTAGAAGCACCTTTTTATGACTATGCAAGCAATAGTTGTAGTGCAAATAGTGAAAATATTGATGGTGTTAGATTTGATTCATGTGGACACTATACACAGATTATATGGAAAGAGACTAGCTATGTCGGGTGTGCAAAAGCTAACTATGCAAATGGGGATATATTGATCGTTTGTAAATATAAAACGCCAGGTAATTATATCGGGCAAAAGCCCTATTAGGCTCTTAAAGAGCCTTATGGGTATCATCTGGAGTAAAGTGTGTCCAGCTAAGTTTTGTTCCCCCTAAGAGGTGAAAGTGCAGATGCATTACTTCTTGTCCCCCATCTTCTCCATTATTTGTGATAAGACGATATCCGCTTTGATCTAGTCCCATTTTCGAAGCAACTTCTTGAATAAATGAGGTCATTTCTCCCATAAGTTGGCTAGGCATCTCTTGAAAGTTTTCCACATGTATTTTCGGAATAATTAAAAGATGAATAGGAGCTCTTGGATTTAGATCATGAAAACAGATAAAATCATCACTCTCTAAGACTTTATTTGAAGGAATTTCCCCCTTTGCAATTTTACAAAATACACACATATTTAGCTCCTGTTTTTTTTTATTATTTTATTGGAATTGCCCTTAAATACCATCCTTTAATGAAGATTTATATACAATCCTATCAAAAAACATAGGTAAAAATTTGAAAAATTTAGAAGAGCTTATCAAGTCTGCCGATACGCTTAAAACGCTTGAAGAAGCACGTATAGAGATATTTGGCAAGAAAGGTATTTTAGCTGCAGAATTTGTAAAAATGAAGAGTGTGCCAAATGAAGAAAAAAAAGCATTTGCGCAGAATCTAAACATTCAAAAAACAAAGTTAACAGAATTATTTGAACAGAGAAAAGAGACTTTAGAAGAGAGTGCATTAGAAGCGTTAATGCAAAAAAGTGCTATAGATGTGACGTTATTTAATGGTGTCAATGAGAGTGGTGCACTGCATCCTGTTATGGAGACGATGAATAAAATTATAGATTATTTTGTCAGTATGAACTTTTCGATCCAAGAAGGTCCTATGGTTGAAGACGATTTTCATAACTTTGAAGCACTCAACTTACCAAAGCATCATCCTGCAAGGGATATGCAAGATACTTTTTACATGAATGATGGAACAGTCCTTAGAACGCATACCTCACCTGTTCAAATTCGTACAATGATGCAGAGTAAACCACCGATTCGTATGATTAGCCCAGGTACCGTCTTTAGACGTGATTTTGATTTGACACATACGCCAATGTTTCATCAAGTAGAGGGACTTGTAGTTGATGATGCAGATAAAGTTTCATTTGCACATTTGAAATTTATTCTTGAGGATTTCTTACACTATATGTTTGGTGATGTTGAAGTGCGGTTTCGTCCAAGCTTTTTCCCTTTCACCGAGCCAAGTACTGAGGTGGATATCAGTTGTATCTTTTGTAAAGGAAGTGGGTGTCGTGTCTGTTCAAAGACAGGTTGGCTTGAAGTGTTAGGCTCAGGTATGGTTGATCCTAATGTATTTAAAGCTGTAGGGTATGAAAATGTAAGTGGCTATGCTTTTGGTTTAGGGGTAGAGCGGTTTGCTATGTTATTACATGAGATACCAGATTTAAGAAGCCTTTTTGAAGGAGATATGAGATTATTGGAGCAGTTTAGATGATCGTAACAAAAGCGTGGTTAAATGAGTGGATAGAGCTTGATGGAAATACCACAGATGATATATGTAAAAGTCTTAATGCTATAGGTTTAGAGGTTGATGCAGTCAATAAGCTTAGTATACCAGAAGGCGTTAAGGTTGGTTTTGTCAAAGCGTGTGAAAAACATCCTGATGCTGATAAACTTAATGTTTGTCAAGTTGACCTTGGAGATGAAGAAGTTCAAATTGTATGTGGTGCTAAAAATGTTGCACAAGGACAACATGTTGCGGTTGCAACTATAGGTACTGTGCTTGGAGATGATTTTAAAATCAAAAAGGCAAAACTTAGAGGTGTTGAGTCAAGTGGTATGATATGCTCAGCAACTGAGATTGGTTTACCTGATATCAATGATGGAATTTTAGAATTAGATGAGAGTATAGGTGTACTTACTCTTGGAAAACAACTCACTGAGTATACACTTTTAAATGATGATATTATTGAGATTGAGTTAACTGCAAATCGTGGTGATTGTTTGAGTGTTTATGGTGTTTCAAGAGATCTTAGTGCTTCGCTGGGCTTAGAGAAAAAAAATCCTAACAGTCATTTTGTAGAGGACCCAAAAGGGATTGCAAATATTTTTCAGTTTGAAATTGAAGGTGATATAGAAAGTGGTATTGAACAGAAGTTTTTTGAAGTGCAAAAGATTGTATTACCACTTCTATATCAATTTAGACTAGCATGTATTGACCATAAAAGTACGCATATTCTTCATGATTATCTAACATATGCAACACAGGCAACAGGTGTTCTTTTTAGGGCTTATGATTTTGACAAATTAGTTAAATCTGATGACACTGTTGTTTC
>JAHZKW010000013.1 GCA_022600175.1 Campylobacterota bacterium | reverse complement strand
TGCATAATTTCATCGTGAATATGCAGTGTAATAAGGAGGTATAAATGTTAGGAAAAAGTTTAATTTTACTATCAGCTTGTTGGTTAATGGTGGGTTGTGGAGGAGGAAGTGAAAATAACTCTGAAAATAACTTATCTGAGAAGCAAACAAAGTTCTTGTTTACAGGTGAGAACATGACTGGTGAGGAAATTTTTACAACAGAAGTTAATGTAGAACAAGGATTAGGACCACATTTCAATGCACGAACATGTGATAAGTGTCATGATGTTCCTGCTGTTGGAGGTATGGGTGGTGATGATGATGACCTAGGCTTTCGTATAGGATATCTAGCGGATGGGGTCTTCTCTGATCTATCTGGTGGACATGGTGGACCAACAGCTAGAACACATTCTGTGACAGAGTTAGGATATGACTGTGATGTGAGAGAAGGGATACCAGCCTATGCAAATGTAGTCTCTGTGAGAAGTGCATCATCATTAATAGGATTAGCTGATATTGAGAAAATTCCTGATGATTTGATTAAAGCTGAAGCTCAAGATAAAGGTTATGGTGTCCATGGTAAGGTCAACATGGTATTGACACCAGATGGGACAAAGGCTGTTGGTAAGTTTGGATGGAAGGCACATAAAGCAGATCTTGATGAGTTTACAGGAGAAGCATTTAGAAATGAAATGGGCTTGACCAATATTTTTGCAAAAACAGATAACTTTCGTTCAACTGATCAAAAAGCCAAAGAGTGTGTAGGATACTCAACATCATTAGAGATGAGTGAAGAAGCTGTGATTAAAGTGGCTGATTTTATCCGTCAACTCCCTTCAAATACACAAAAACCTGATTCACTTGATAGCAATGGTTTTACACTATTTAAACAAGTGAAGTGTGATTTGTGTCATAAACCAAGCTTTACAGTAGAAGGGCAAGAGATCTACCTCTTTTCTGATCTACTGCTCCATGATATGGGCGATGGTCTCAATGATAACTTTGTTCAAGGAGATGCAAAAGGTCCAGACTGGAGAACAATACCGCTACGAGACTTTCGTACAAGAACACACTTTTTACATGATGCTAGAACCAAAGAGGTAGAAGAAGCGATTCGAGACCATCGTGGTGAAGGTAACATTTCTAAAACAATGTTTTTTAGATTATCTGAGGAGCAAAGAGGAGAGATTATAGATTTTTTAAACACATTATAACAGTAAGCAGTTGGCGGTAATTCAAAAAAAGAAGTTAGGAAAAGGAAAAAAATGAAAACAAATCATATTGTAGTGGCATTAGCAGTTGCAAGTACAGTAGTAGTGGCGGATGATATCAAGTTAAAACCATACGGGTTTCTTAGAGTAGATGCAATTGGTCATAGCGCAGAGTTTAATAACAACCAAGCACCGATTTTAGTACAAAAACAACCTGCAGGTCGTGAAGTAGATACAGGTTTGACAATTCATCCGAGATTGACAAGACTTGGTGTAGATATCTCAAAAGAGTTAGATGCTGAAAGCAGTCTCAATGGACGTGTTGAAGTAGATTTTCAAAATGGTGGTTCAGAGTCAAGAGAACTTTTAAGATTAAGACATGCCTATATCGAATACCAAAAAGATAACTACTCAATTTTGGCAGGGCAAACATGGCAGACAGTTTCTAGAATGTATCCTACAGTCAATGCAGATACATTAATGTGGGGCACAGGAAATACAGGTGATCGTTCACCACAAATTAGATTTGCTTATCATTTGCCAGTTGCTTCAGAGGGTAAGTTAGATTTTGAAGTAGCATTACAACAGATTGGTACAGTTGAAAATAAAGGTCAAGCAAAAACAAACTTCGGTAGTCAGCCTGCCTATCAAGGAAGAGTTGCTTTTGGTATGCCTATCTGGACTGAGCAACCAATGCATATTGCACTAGGTTATCATACTGCAACAGAGACAATCGCTGAAAAAGGTTTTGGAGAGAAAGAGTTTGACCAAACAGGTATATTTGCTGAGCTAGAACTACCTATTACAAGTTATTTATCACTTAGAGGTGAGTATTTTTCTGGTAAAAATATCTCAGATCTTAGAGGTGGTATCTTACTAGGGCTAAATCCTATTACAGATGAAGAGGTTGATACAACAGGTTATTGGATCGAGTCAAGTATCAAAGCGACAGATGCGATTCATGTTTCACTAGGATATAGTCAAGATGATCCAGATGATGAGCAAGTTGTTGCAGGTTATCCATCACTCAATGAAGCAACATGGGCAACAGTTCACTATAAAGCACTAGAAGATCTTACATTTGGTATGGAGATGATTCGATGGGCGACAGAGTATAAAAATGATCAGAGATTGGCGGCAAACAGACTCAACGGTTTTGTGAAATGGGAATTTTAAAAGGAGAATGAAGATGAAAAAGCAAATTGTAACAGTTACAGTATTGGCTCTATTAGGACTCTTTACAGGGTGTGTTGACGGTGATAAAGATTTAACGATAGAAGAGACTGCTTCTACAGTTGTGCATGAAGAGGGACATGTGGTTGCTGTAGGTATCAAAAATGCAGGTGCCATTAGACAGGTAGGACCTTTTTTAGATTCTGGTCATGATAGCCCTTTTGCATTAAATCCTCTCTTTATCAGTTATAAAGCAGATGGGCAAGTATTAGGAAAAAATAGACTTTTAGTGGGAAGTACATCAAACTTTGGTGCTCCAGATGCTGCAAATGGTCACTTACCAGGAGCAATTATCTCTATCTCAACAGAGTCAAATGATACGATAGAGGTTTCAAGTGATTTTGCAAGTACTATTGGTAACAATAATGTACAACCAGCAGAGCAAAATGGATTAGTACGTATGTACTCTTGTAATAATGATGTCTATGCAAACTATCACAACCGTCCAGAAGCAGCAACTGCAAACTATACAGCGGTAAGTTATCCTACAGGGATTTCGATCAACAACGCTTTTGGTAGACCATGGATTTCAAATGCACCTGAGGGTATCACAGGTGGTGGTTCTTCAACTGTTGTAGACCCTGATGGAAAACCACTTGAAGCAAAACTCAGTGCACAATCTGGGGGTGCTTTCGTAGGTGGTCTATCTGAGCGTTCACCACAAGTGATTGAGGGAAGTTTAACAGAAGGTTCAGTAGGAACAGGATTTATGGGTGTATCTCCTAAAAATGATATTAGAGCAGATTTTGCAATGGTCAATAGTGATGGGAGTATCGCACAAGTGCATGTTGCTGAAGGAATTGATGGTTTAGCACCAGCAAATACGATCACACCTTTGACTGATGAATTAAGCAAATCTATCAATGATCAAGATATCAATGCAATTACACGTGTAGGTGTACTTTTTAACTGGGTAGGTGCTGAAGGTAAAGTACTGTATGTCTCAGATCCTTTAGGCAATAGAATCGCAGTACTTAAACTCTCTTCCGATAACACAGTCTTTAAAATTAAAGATGATAGAGTTGAGTACTTCACATCTACAGACTTTAATACGCCAATCGATTTAGCACCAACGACACCAGAGTTTGCAAATGGTGATTTTTCAAGTGGTACAACACTGGCGGCAGGTGCAGATATGTATGTTGCTAACAGAGGTGATAACACGATTGTAAGAATCGATCAAACAGGAAAGACAATTGCAAAGAAAAGTGTGATTGTTGATGGTATTGGTACACTTAATGCACAAAGTACAAATAAAATTAATGGTATCTCTACTTCATGGGATGCTACAAGAATCTACGTAACAGTTTCTGGAACACATCCTGATTATCCAAGATCTGATGATGGATTTGTTGTTGTCCTTGATGCGTTTGGTTTCGAATAATCTTCAAGTCCTAAGCGTTGAATAACTCAACGCTTAGGTACAACGATAAATCTAGCTCCTTGTTCAAACGTGGTATCTAAACGAATCTCATAACCATTACGAAAACAAAGATTTTTTACTAACGAAAGTCCTAATCCAAACCCACTCTTTTTTCTGTTTTTACTTGAATCAACAGTAAAATATGCACTAAATATCTCTGTAGCAAACTCTTTGGGAATTGGTGCACCTATATTTTGTATGATGATTTGATCACCTTCTGTTTGAACACTGATATCACCTGTAGAGAACTTCTTTGCATTGTGTAGTAAGTTTAAAAATACTTTTTTCAAATCTAAAGGTGCAAAGTTAATATATAACGTTTTATCTATTTTGTTATCTATCTTAATTTGTAATAGTTCACAAACTTCATTACAGGTATTGTATACGTTCATTTTCGCACTTGGTGCTGCAACTTCTAAAGATTGTTGATAGCTTAGTATATCGTTACAGATATCATTGATAAATTGGTTCTCTTGTTTGAGCTTTTTCATCACTGTTGGAAGATCTTCTTTTGCAATAAGCCCATCTTCGACCTCTTCTAAGTAACCTCGTGAAATGGTCAACGGTGTTTTTATGTCATGCGCGAGTGATGTCATTAAGAGATTTAACTGTTTATTGTGCTCTTTTAATTTATCAATAGCATGCTCTAGGTTTTCAGAGAGATGATTGGCTGAAGTATTAATATCTTGAAATTCACAGATATTAGAGTCCATACTATTGCTTCTAAAGTTCATTTTTTCAATATCCCTGAGATGATCAACAACTCCGACAATTTTACTGGAGAGACGTGCGCCGATATAGTAGCTGATAAGTACTACGATAGGTAAAGTTGCAAGGACTGTCATGATGATTTTCATCGTCATCTTCATCCCAATAGGCTCTTGTATAATCAAAAACGTTACAAACGCAGTGATAGAGGAGATGATGAGTCCTGCTGTCGAATAGACAAGGATTAAAAACTTTTTAATGTGCATGAAAAGTGTATCCTAACCCCTGTACAGTTTTGATATAGCGTTTTGATGCATTGAGTGCATGACATTTTTTACGTATATGTGCGATATGGCTATCAATACTTCGATGTGTTAGTTCTCCTAGTCCATTATCATAAATGACCTGTGCAAGATCATCTCTGCTAAAGACCTTTTGTGGATATTTTGCTAAGGTTTTGACGATAAAGTATTCACTGGGTGTAAATTTGATGTTAAATCCATTGAGTGCGATTGAGAACTCTTCTTCGTTGAGTGTAAAATGTTTCTGTATTACCACGCTTGGATTTTTTTGTACGGCACTTCTTCTAAACATCGCTTGAATTTTAAGTGCAAGCTCTTTAGGTGAAAAAGGTTTAGAAATATAGTCATCTGCGCCGTAGTCATACCCTTTGACAATATCATCTTCTTGGTTTAAAGCACTTACTACTAGCATTAAAGTCTCCGCTCTATGGTTACTTATATATCGGCAGATTTCAAGCCCATTGACTTTTGGAAGCATAATATCTACCGTGACAAGGTCATAACTGTTTTTTAGTAACAGTTTCATTGCCTCTTCACCATCAAAAGCAATCGTCACCGTATAGAGTGATTTATCAAGCCTGTTATTGATAAGGTAAGCGATCTCTTCCTCATCCTCAATGATAAGGATACTTTTTTTCTTCATCTCTTTTACTTTATTAGTCTATTAAATTGATATAAACGATATCTGTTTTATTATAGCCTACTTCTGTAAACAAAGTGCAGTAAAATTATAAAATCTTATACTTGTTTTTGAGAAGATGTCAGTGAAAGTGTTTGATTACCATTATCTTGGCTCTTTTCGAGATAAAACTCATCCAAATCATCAGCGATAAATGTGGTACCTTGATAGACTGCTTTGATCTCTTCATAAAGCATCTCTACTGTATATTTTCCTTTTGCATGATAGCGTGGGCTGATATGGGTTGCAATGAGATTTTTGACACTATATTTCGCACAAGCACTGCCTAAGTCATGTGCCGTGGTGTGAAGTATTTTGACTGCTAGATTGTCATAGACCTCTTGTGTATAGGTTGATTCATGGATGAGTAGATCAAGATCGTGTAGATAATCTCCTAAAATCTCTGGCGTAGCATTGTCCCCTGAGACAATAGCGGATCTTCCTTGGATAGGATCGAGCATAAAATCAACAGGATCAAGAATCTTGCCTTCATGGTTGACTGTTTGTCCACGTTTGAGTTCTCCATAGCGTGCAGAAGGGGGTAGGCCTATTGTACGTAGTTTTTGTTCGTCGAGTTTGTTACTGATAGTGTGTTCTTGGATATAAAAAGCTACGCTATCCATGGAGTGTACTACAGGAAGTACCTTGATAGTAAATTTATCAAAGTCAAATATTTGCTCATTTTCATACTCTATGATTGTCAGAGGATAGCCCAAATCACTTTTAGAGACATCGAGTACCGCATCGATAAACTTTGCAATTCCTTTAGGTCCATAAATTGTTAAAGGTCGTAGTGCATCATCCATCTTCTTAGAAGCCAATAGTCCAGGCAGTCCATAAAAGTGATCACCATGCAGATGGGTGATAAAGATCGCTTCTAGTTTACCTATAGAGAGTCTGCTTTTGAGTAGTTGAAACTGTGTTGCTTCACCACAATCAAAAAGATACCACTTGTTATCTTGGTCAAACTCTATTCCTATCGCGGAGAGATAGCGTTCACGTGTAGGTTTCCCCGCACTCGTTCCTAAAAAAGTAAATTTCATTTTGAAATTTCTTGTGATATAAATATTTCAATTTGTAATGTTATTGATCGTTTTTTCATGATGGGAGTATTATAACATTAAATATAAAGGAGTGCTCCGATGATTTTACATCTGGATCTTGATGCTTTTTTTGCCTCTGCACATAGAACGATAGATTCACGTTTGAGAGATCGACCTATTGCCGTAGGTGGACGAAGTAACCTCAAGATATTTGAACCCAAAAAAGTAGGTATCAAGCTCTATAACAATAACGCTGGAGCTTTTGTCAATCCTGTCTTTTATAGTGATAATATTGGTGACTTTAAAAGTTTTTTTGTCGATCACATAGATGGCAAAGAGAAGATCAGAGGAATTATTACTACGGCAAGTTATGAAGCTAGAGCATTTGGGATCAAAACAGGCATGAGTGTCAATGAAGCTTTAGGGCGTTGTCCTGATCTCATTGTTATACCACCAAACTATTTACTCTATCATGATCTCTCTCACCGATTACACATATTTTTAAAACAACAGATTCCAGATGTTGAGCAGTACAGTATCGATGAGTTTTTTGGTGATGTCTCAGGATGGGTAGAGGAAGATGAAGTCGTGAGTTTTGCACAAACATTACAAGCACAAATTGCTCAGAGGTTTGGATTGCCTATCTCTATTGGTATCTCTTCAGGTAAGTGGATTGCTAAACTTGCGACAGAGTTTGCCAAACCCAAAAAGGTTTATCTTGTCACAAAAGAGGATATCCCTCTATTTATTAAAGATATCAAGATAGAGGAGTTTCCTGGTATTGGCAAAGGGTATGCCAAAAGGTTACGATCACACTTTATCACCACTCTAGGGGAAGCGAGTGAAAATAGAGTACTGTTTGAGCAGTGGAAAAAGCCAGGTATACAGCTCTATAAGCGTATTATTGGTGAAGATAACGAGGGTATTTTACAAAGTAAAGCACGTCAATCTATTGGTATTAGTCGTACATTTGACTCTATTAAATCACGTGATGAAGTGAAAAGACGTATTATGATACTTGCACGACACATTGTCTATCTGGTATTTAAACAAGGAGTCAATCCTACTACGTACTATATGCGTATAGGGTATGACTATGGTATGCGTGTCAAACACCGTCAAACGGTGGATAGACTCTTTCATGAGAAGCTTTGTAAAGCACAGTTTTTAGAGATGTTTGAAAAAATTGATACCTCAAGAGGCTTTGTGACCAAGCTCACGATGAGTGTTTCAAACTTTAGCGATCAAAATAGAAAATCAGTCTCACTTTTAGAGTTTAACAGAGACAAAAAGCATAAAGAGATGACACAGTGCGTACATAAACTAAGAGAGAAATATTCGTTAGATATCGTTAAAAATGCACAAGAGCTTTTTTTAGAGTGAATTTTTATTCCTTGTCTCTGATACGCATAAAAGATGCAAACTTTGGTTTATTGTTTTTAGTCAAGCCGTAATATTTAAAGGTGATTTGATCTCCAATTTTAGGCGGAGACTTGCGTTGTGCATCACTGAAGCCTGATCCAAGTTTAAAAGTCACACCACTCTCTAACTGTAGGGTTAAACTCCCCATTATGTTTTTGTATTTTCCTTTCCCTTTATGGATAGCGATGACCTTTGCTTCCATATCTTTAAAGTTTTTTACCTTAAGTATATGTGTAGTTCTTCCTGTATGGTAAGAGAGCTGAGGGTTTTTGATGATGACACCTTCCCCACCTTGTGTTTCAATATCTTTTAAAAAAGTATCTAGATGTGCTTTGTTTTGGCATTTGATCTGTGGGATGATCTCTACATGTGGTACTCGATGCTGATTGAACCATGCTTTGGCTGTTTGTAATCTTGTAGGAAAGTCTCCTTCTTGTTCTGGTACTTCAAAGATCTGATAAGTGATCTTTTTCCATGCTAAAGAGGGTATATGGTCTAAGACAGTAGATTGGATAAACTCAAAATCTCCCTGTTTACTCCAGAGTTCACCATCGAGTTTAAAGGGTGGGAACTGTTTTGTAAACCATTGTGGGGCGTAAATGCTATTACCATTTTTACTTAGCAGTTGTTTCCCGTCCCAATAGGCTCTAATACCATCAAGTTTTTCACTCATGTACCACCCTTGGATCATTTCATCTCCCCTAAATGTTTTGGGTTTTTGTAGTGAAATGGTAGAGGAAGAGAGTAGTGTGAAAAGTGTAAGCCATAAAAGTAGGATTTTTAACATAATTTTCCAATAATAGAGTTGTGTTTTATGAAGATCGGATAAATTTTAAATCTTTTTAGTTTGATTTATATAAAAAATATCTATACTTGAAGTAGAAACAGTTATAATAAAATCTAATATTACTTGGAGGTATAAAATGCAGAATATAAGACAGAGTATAGCAGCTGTACTTGCTTTGGCAAGCTTGGTAGTTTTAACGGGTTGTGATGACCGTGTGGCATCTCAGAATGGTACTATGGAAACTACAGAACTTCATAAACAAAAATGGTCTTATGAAGAGAGAGTAGCGATTGAAAACAATGCAACAAACCCCAAAACAATTTATGTAAAAGATAATCAAGTACAGACAGAAGTGCAAAAAGTACAACCTGTCGCAGCGGTTCATATAAGAGAAGAAGATAGTCGTCTACAAAAGCTTATACAAGAGCGAGATGGTGCGATTAACCTCTCTTTAGAACTGGAAAAAAGAAATAAAAACTTAGCGTTGCAAAAGTCAGATCTTGCACAAAAGATAGAACGCCTGATAGGTGAACAAAAACAACAAGTATCACTGAGAAAAGAGAAAAGTGTTGCCACAGAAAAATTAGCAATGGATAAAAATACAGAGATCGCAAAATTGATAAAAGAGCGAGATGAAGCGATCAACGTCACCTTAAAAATGCAAAAAGAGCAAAAAACTTTGCAATCGCGTCTTGCGACTTTAGAGGAAGAGTCCACACAAAAGATGCAAAGAGCAGGTGAAGAGCGCACACGTGAACTCGATAAGCTTCACAATGACCTCAGACATATGAAAGATAACGTTAAAAGAGAAGTGGAAGCAAAACAATCAGCGATAGATAAACTCCAACATACTATCGAGATACAAAAAAAAGAGAAAAGTGAATGGGAAGAGAAACTCTCACTCTCCGCTACTTCTCTAGCAAATGTCAAAAAGTTAGTGGTTGAAAGAGAGCGAGAGATTGATCGTTTGATGGATGAAAAAAAGGCATTTGAAAATTCACTGATTGAATTGAAAAAAGGGTATGACGAGAGTGACACCAAAAATACAACACAGATTATTAAACTCAAAGAAGAGATCACAGTCCTTAAGAAAAAGCGAGATGAAGCGATACGATTAGCTGATGAAAATCATAGACAAGTTGATCGTTTAAGTGGTGATATTGTACATCTTAAAGATGACTTACAAAGAACGATAGAGGAAAAAGAGCGTGCAACTGCTGAACTTAAAGGCTACATAGCATCTCAAAAGAAAGGGGAGAGTACTTTTAAAGAGAAACTTGCACTTTCAGCCTCTGCGCTGTTGGCGGCAAAAAGCCTTGCTGCTGATAAAGAGGGGGAAGCTAAGCGTTTAGCAGAGGAAAACGCACGTACGCAAAAGATGTTTTTAACACTCAAAAGTAGTAACGAAGAGAGTACTGCTAAAAGTAGAACCAAGATAGAGGGACTGCATAAAGAGCTTGAGACGTTAGAGCAGAAAATAGCAGCAGCAAAAAAGAGAAGCGCTATGCTTGAGGGTGAGATCGGTACTTTGACTAAAGAGCGTGATGATGCGATTAAAGTGACGTTGAAGATGAAAAAAGCAAATGAAACGCTTCAATCTGAAAAATCAGCACTCAATAGACAGATCACAAAACTCACACAAACAAAAAATGTACTACAAAAAGAGATAGAGAGTTCAAAAACATTACAGCTTCAATCTGCAAATCTTGCGAAAGAGAAGAGTGGGGAGATCTCAAAGATCATCCAAGAGAGAGATGAAGCGATCAAAGTGACGTTGAAGATGAAAAAAGCAAATGAAGCACTGCTTTTAGAGAAAACAGCACTAGTAAAACAGATCGAATCGCTTAAAGGTGAGCAGTCACAACAGTTAGCCACATGGAAAAGTAAACTAGAAGCTTCAAAAACAGCACAACTTGATGTAGACAAAACATTGAAGTCTCGTATGGCAGAGATCAAAACACTCACTGCAGATAGAGAGAAAGTTGATACGTTGATGTTAGAGATGAAAAACAAAAATGAGACCTTGGCAAAAGAGCTTCAAACACTCAAAAAAGCACAAACAGAGAGTGCCTCTGCTTCTAAAGAGAAGTTAACTACTACCGAAGCTGCACTCCAAAAATCTCAAAATCTTGTTACGTCACATGAAGGGGAGATAGCAAAACTCGTTGCACATAGAGATAAGCTAAAACTACAGATTACAGAGCTCACTAAAAAAAGTGAGATGTTAGAGACAAAAACCGTAGCATTAGATAAAGAGCTTAAAGACCTTACCCAAGCCCAAACGCAAAATGCTTCACTCTCTAAAGAGAAGATGGCTACTGCAGCCGCTGCACTTTTAGCGGCACAGCAACTAGGGGCAGATAGAGAGACAGAAGTCAACCGTCTCAAAGAGGAGATTAAAACGCTTAATACAAAAAATCAAACTGCTTTAGAGTCACTACAAATCAAGATCACAGAGTGGGAAGCGCAAGTCAATCAAGAGATGAGTGCAAGATCAAATCTTGAATCAAAGCTTACAGAAGCAAAAAATGAAAATATGCGTTGTGCGAAGAAGTTAGTAATTGGGGAAATTGTAGACTCATTTAAGCTCTCAAAAGTTGAGTTCAAAACAGGGAGTGCGATACTCACCGAAGAGAGTAAACTACTGCTTGATAACGTTGCTGAGATTATGCAAACACATCAAGGGTATGCGTATAGAGTGCAAGG
>JAHZKW010000116.1 GCA_022600175.1 Campylobacterota bacterium | reverse complement strand
TTACAGTTTTAGATGGGTATTGCACTTGAAAACACTTTTAATTTCTCTATTTTTTACTTTATTTTCAACTTTCCTACAGGCTGATTTTAACGATAGTAGTAGTGATGGTTTAGTCGAACAAAATGCCAATGTTACTGTTGCGCGTAAAATGACTAACTATGAGCGTGAAGAGGCACAAAAAGTTAAAGCCGAAGTTGATTTGATCAATGAGAAGTTATTGGAAATTGATCAAAGTCTTAAAAGAGATATTTGGTATACCAAGTATAATAACCACCAAATTTACGTAGATATTGAAAATGATCTTAGTATCATTGAAGATCAGATTAAAAAAATTGATCCGAAGAAAGATAGTACAAAGTTTTTAGAGTATAGCCGTCAAGATAAAGCACTCTTAAACCAATTGGAGCTTTTAAGTGATTTTAAAACACCCCCATTTGAAGAGTTGATTAAGCCACAAGACCTTATAGCAGCCCCTGAGATCAATAACCCTTTTCACATTTTTAACGGATTTACCTATCTTAAATCAATGCGAAATAAGAAAAATGAGTTTCAAAAGAATATCACATCACTTGAGTCTTTGATTAAGAAGCTTGAAGAGAAAGCACGTTATGCTAAACGACTCAACCAGATCTTTGGGGGTAATTATAACGCACATCGGATTGAAAAACTAGAGAGTGAACTCGATGAGATTATCGCCACACATGATATCGCAACAAATACCTATAAGCTTTATGCAAAAAAAATTGATGACACCATTTTAAAAACAACAACAGATATCAAAGAGCAGGTGAAGAGACTTTTTAATATCTCTATTATTATTTTGGTTATTGTACTTTTCTCTTTCCTCTTTAAGTATTTAGCCAAAAAGACCATTAGTGATAATGAACGTTACTATATGGCAAATAAAGGGATTAACTTTACTAACTTTGTTTTGATTGTGATGGTACTGATTTTCTCATTTTTAGAGAATGTCTCCTATTTTGTAACTGTCATCGGTTTTGCATCAGCTGGTCTTGCTTTTGCAATGAAAGATCTCTTTATGAGTGCACTTGGTTGGATGGTAATCGTTTTTGGTGGTAGCTTTCATGTGGGTGATAGAATCCGGGTGATGAAAAATGGATTAGAGTATGTGGGGGATATTGTTGATATCTCTATTCTTAGAATGACTATTTTAGAAGATGTAACATTAACGACCTATATGGCTAATAGAAGAGCAGGGCGTATTGTTTTTGTTCCTAATAACTATATTTTTACTGATCTATTAGCAAACTATACACATGGAAAGATTAAAACAGTGTGGGATGGTGTAGATTTTACAATTACTTTTGATTCAAACTATAAAAAAACGACACATTTAGTTAAAGAGATTGTTAAAAAATACTCTAAAGGGTATACAGATATCTCTCGTAAACAGCTCAATATGCTACGTAGTCAGTATAGTCTGAAAAATATCAATGTTGAACCACGAATCTATACCTTTATGGAAGAGAATGGGATTAAGATCAGTTGCTGGTATATGACAAACTCTTATGCAACACTGACGCTTAGAAGTAATATTTTTGCTAATATTATTGATGCGATCAATGAAGAAGATGATATTAAGTTCGCATATCCAACACAAATTGTTAATATTAAAAAAGATCAGCATTTACCACCAAGGGGAGAGAGTGAAGAGGGTATACTTTAAGACCTTTGGTTGTCGTACAAATATTTACGATACACAGATCATGATACAAAACCTTCAAGACTTTGAGGTAGTCGAGAGTGAAGAGGATGCAGATATTGTGGTGGTCAACTCTTGTACTGTGACAAACTCAGCTGATGGTAGTGCACGACACTATATCAATGCACTTAACCGTCAAGAAAAAAGAGTTATTTTAGCAGGTTGCGGAGCACTGAGTAAAGGGGAAGATCTCTTTTCAAAAGAGCGTGTATTTGGTGTTATGGGACACTCAGAAAAATCTAAGATCAATGAACTTTTAAAAGTACAAACGCCTTTTTTCCAATTAGGAGATTTAAAGAGTATTGATGAGACTATTGTCGAGGATTTTTCTGCAAAAACTAAAGCATTTATCAAAATTCAAGAGGGGTGTGATTTTCGTTGTTCATACTGTATCATCCCATTTGTACGTGGCAATGCAAGAAGCCAAAATGGAGTAAAAATTCTTGATCAGATTCAAAGACTTGCAGAGAATGGGTTTGGAGAGTTTGTACTTACAGGTACCAATATTGGTAGTTATGGTAAAGATAAAAGGAGTTCAATTGCAAAACTTTTACAAAAGATCTCTTATATCAAAGGTGTGAAGCGGGTGAGACTTGGCTCTTTAGAACCAGTACAAATTGATGATGCCTTTAAAGAGTTATTAGATGAGTCTTGGTTGGAGAAACATCTACATATCGCTTTGCAACATACTAACGAAGAGATGTTGAGAATCATGAGACGTCGTAATGCACTAAAGAGTGATCTTGCCCTCTTTGAGTTTATCAGTGAAAAAGGGTATGCTTTAGGTACAGACTTTATCGTAGGGCATCCTGGTGAAACAACTGTAAGATGGGAGGAGGGGTATGAAGCATTTAAACGTTTCCCTATTACACATCTACATGCTTTTACCTATAGTGATCGTGAAGGTACACATGCTACTAAACTAAAAGAGCGTGTGACTGGTGATGTGGCTAAAGTAAGGCTGAAAGCTTTAGAAGCTCTTGTCAAATCAAACAATTATCGTTTTAGAGAATCTCAACACAAAAAACCGCTTTTGGTATTAGTAGAAGAGCAAAAAAATGGTTATCAAGCCGGTTATGATCAGTTTTATAATAAAATCTTGATAAAGAGTAAAAAAGATCTACAAAAAGAGTGGATTGTGATAGAGGATTATCATGTTAAAGAAGAGGGAAATTATGCCGCTATTACGTGATAAAAAAAGGTTAATACCTCTTATTGCTTTTATCATTTTGGTATTACTCTCTGCGATTGCTTATTTTAATAGATCACCTAAGGTGATTGATCTACAAACCTATAGTCACTTCTTAAAGAGTGATCTTTTTCAAAAAGCGGTCATTAAAGATTATGAAGTAATCCTCTATACTGATGAAGATAAGTACTCCATTATTAAAGATGGGATAAACCTTGAAGATCTATTGGTAAAAGTTCCTGTAGAAGTACAACAAAATAGTGATTATAGTAGTGAAATTTTTGTACTGTTGCTACTGTTTATTGTGATGATGATAGCACTCTTATTTGGTAGGCGACGTCAATTGAGTGCACAAAAAAATGATAAAGAAGCACAAGAGAAGAGAGCAGAGTTTGATCAACCTCAGTTTCATAGAAAGATTGAACCTTCAAAATCAACAGTGACCTTTGCTAATGTTGCAGGTATTGATGAAGTGAAAGAGGAGTTAAATGAGATTGTTGACTACTTAAAAAATCCAAGTCGTTATTTAGATTATGGGATTAGTTTGCCTAAAGGAGTGCTTTTAGTAGGACCTCCTGGTGTTGGGAAAACGATGATTGCTAAGGCCGTTGCAGGAGAGGCAGATGTACCATTTTTTTACCATAGTGGCGCCTCTTTTGTACAGATCTATGTGGGGATGGGTGCAAAACGTGTACGAGAGTTATTTGAAAATGCTAAACGTTATGCCCCTGCAATTATCTTTATCGATGAGATTGATGCTGTAGGAAAAGCAAGAGGAGGTGGTAGAAATGATGAACGGGAATCAACACTAAACCAACTTTTGACAGAGATGGATGGATTTGAAGATAATTCAAATATCATAGTGATAGCGGCAACGAATAAAATTGAGATGTTAGATGAAGCACTTTTAAGATCTGGACGTTTTGATCGTAGAGTCTTTGTCTCTTTACCTAACTTAAAAGAGCGTCAATCAATTATTGATGTCTACCTTAAAGATAAACCACATCAAGTCAATAGTGAAGAGATTGCAAAGATGAGTGTTGGTTTTTCTGGGGCAGCACTTTCAACACTTGTCAATGAAGCTGCACTCAATGCACTTAAGAGAGATGCGAAAAAAGTGCAAGATAGTGATTTTAGTGATGTTAAAGATAAAGTACTTTTAGGCAAGCGCAAGATACTTAGTTACTCTGAAGAGGAGAAGCGTATCCAAGCAACCTATCAGGCTGCAAAGGCGTTAAGTGCCTATTGGTATGAAGTTGACTTTGATAAAGTGACGATGATCAATGGGTTTATCAAAGATGTTGAAAAAGAGATTGAGTCTAAAACACAAATGCTCTCAAAACTTAAAGTCTATCTTTCTGGATTTGTAGCAAGTGAACTTTTTTATAATGAGACTTATACAAACTCTGCAGCGGATCTTAAACGTGCTAAGATGATAGCTGATGAGATGGTGCAGATGTATGCAATGGGTGAGGGTGTGATCCCTACAGCGATTGATAGTGCAAATCTCATTGATGAAGCGATTGAAGATGTAGAACAGTTTTTAGTACGTACTAAAAAAGCAATTAAAAAGCTAGAAAATCTGTTACTTGAAAAAGAGAGTTTGAGTAAAGATGAATTGCAAAGAGTGGTAGGTGAATTTCTTTAGCGGATTTAGCTTACACAATGAAGCTGACCTGTTTGCCACTTATCATGATAGTAGTGAATATTGCGTGAGTGGATTTAGTCTTGGTGCCATTGAAGCCTTTGAATACCTCTCTAATACAAAAAAACGTCTGGATAAACTACAGTTATTTTCTCCTGCGTTTTTTCAAAACAAACGTGATAAATTTAAACGACTGCAAACGATAAGTTATCAAAAAGATCAAAAAAATTATGAAGAGACTTTTTTAAAAAATATAGCATACCCTTCTGATATTGATATGCATTGCTACTTTAAAAAGGATGATTTAAGGGCATTGGAAAAGTTACTAAATTTTGTTTGGAAACCTGAAGCCTTAGAGACTCTTATCAAAAGAGGTGTAGAGATAGAGGTCTATTTAGGTTCAGAAGATAAGATTATTGATGTAGAGGCTGCGTATGATTTTTTTAAACCTTATGCAACGCTTTATTTATTAAAACAGAGAGGACATATATTACATGGATAAAATTAAAATAGGGATTATTACTGCGTCAGATAGAGCAAGTCAAGGGATCTATGAAGATATATCAGGTATGGCGATTATTGATACGATGAAAGATTATCTTTTAAATGATTTTGAAGAGCTGTATCGTTGTATTCCTGATGAACAAACAGTGATAGAAGAGACGATGCTTGAACTAGAAAAAGAAGGCTGCTGTTTGATTGTTACGACAGGAGGGACAGGACCAGCACTTAGAGACGTTACCCCTGAAGCAACAGAAGTTGTTTGCCAAAAGATGCTTCCTGGTTTTGGAGAGTTGATGCGGCAAGTGAGCCTTCAGTATGTACCTACTGCAATTCTCTCTCGCCAAAGTGCTGGTATTTGTGGGAAAAGTTTGATTATCAATCTCCCAGGTAAGCCTAAGTCGATTCGTGAATGTTTGGATGCAGTCTTTCCTGCAGTACCTTACTGTATAGATTTGATAGAGGGACCATACCTTGAATGTGATGAAAATGTGATCAAAGTATTTAGACCAAAAAAATAATTTTACTTTTAGGCTAACGTACTATAATAGTTTGCATTTAATTTTAAAGGAGAAAAAATGGGATTTTTTGATTTTGTCAAAGATGCTGGTAAAAAGTTATTAGGTAAAGGCGATGACAACGAAAATGTTAAAAGTTTAATCGCAGAAAATAGTGAGACGATGCCAATTGAAAATCTTGATGTAGTTGTTGATGGTGATACAGTTACCATTAAAGGTAACGCTAAAAATGCAGCTGATCGTGCAAAAGCAGCGCTAATTGCTGGTAATATTGAAGGTATCTCAAAAGTCAATATTGAAGATATGGTTATAGAAGATGACAGTATTGAAATTCATGATCTTTATTATGAAATTCAAAAAGGGGATACCCTTTGGAGAGTTGCAGATATTTACTATAAAGATGGTTCACGTTATCCAGAGATTGTAGAGGCAAATCAAGAAGTAATCAAAAATGCAGATCTGATCTATCCAGGTCAAATGATTCGTATTCCTAACTTTGTAGCATAATGTTAGATTTTAAAAGCCAAAGAAGCAAAGCTTCTTTGGTAAATACTTCTAACTGAGTGAAGTTAATTCACTTTCTACTTTCTCTAACTTACTTTTTGCTGCATCAAGTTGTGTTTGATTTTGTGTCACAACCTCTTTAGGTGCATTATCTACAAACTTTTTATTTGAAAGCATACCGTTTAGTTTTCCAACCTCTTTTTCTAGTTTGATTTTTTGCGCTTCGAGCCTATCTATGATTGGTTTAAGATCAATGCCTTCAAGTGAGATATAACACTCTACATTGTCTCCCACATCGGCTACAGAGTTTTCTACTTTATTAGAGACAAAGTGGATATTTTCGACTTTCGTTAATTTTGAGATATATTTTGCACCCATGGTGAGATCAACTGCTTTATTGACTTTGATAGCGACTGTATCAACAGCAGAGCTTGGGAGATCCAAAGTTGCTTTTGCACGTCTTATCCCTACGATTGCTTCCATCACAAGTGAAAAGATCTCTTCTATATCACTATCTTGTTCTGTGTGATTAGGAAATTTCATCACCATGATAGAGTTTCCATCTTCTAAGCTTGTACCACTTAATTCATGGTAAAGATATTCAGAGATAAATGGCATAAATGGATGAATTAGTTTTAGTGAATCTTTATAGATGGCGCCTAACTCTTTGACGCTCTGTTTATCTGCTTTGCTAAGTTCAATTCCCCAATCACAAAACTCACCCCAGAAAAATCGATAAATATCCATGGCTGCATCATTAAAACGATAAGTATCGATGTTTGATCGTACGCTTTTTGTCGCAGCATTATAACGACTTAGAATATAACGTCCAAGATCAGTTTTGATCTCTATATCTTCTAAATCATCAAACTTCTCTTCGTTCATGAGTAAAAAACGCGAAGCATTGAAGAGTTTATTGGTAAAGTTTCTATACTGCCCTAATCGATCAATACTCAGTTTAATATCTCGCCCCTGTACTGCTAGTGCAGCGAGTGTAAAGCGTAGTGTATCTGCTGAGAATTCGTCAATCATATCGAGTGGATCAATCACATTACCTTTTGATTTACTCATCTTAGCACCATGTTCATCACGTACAAGTGCATGGAGATAGACATCCTCAAAAGGGACAGCTTTCATCTCATGAACACCACTAAACATCATTCTTGCGACCCAGAAAAAGAGAATGTCAAAACCAGTTATAAGCATCGCATTTGGATAAAAATCTTTAAGGTCATCCTCATTCCAGAGTGTTTTTTCACCAAAGTCCCCATTCCCCCATCCTAGTGTTGAAAATGGCCATAGCCCAGAGCTAAACCATGTATCTAGTACATCAGGGTCTTGTTGGATGTTTGTGCTATGACATGTAGTACAGTGTGTTGGATGTTCCTCTTCTGTGGCAAATTCTGCGCCACAATCGGCGCAATAAAAGACAGGGATTTGATGTCCCCACCAGAGTTGTCTTGAGATACACCAGTCTCTTAGTTCACCCATCCAAGCATTAAAAGAGTTAATCCAGTGTGGTGGATAAAACTTTGTTTCTCCATCATTGACGCGGTTGATTGCATCATTTGCAATCTCTTTTTTGACAAACCACTGTTTTGAGATATAAGGTTCTACGACATTGTGACAACGATAGCAGTGACCTACTTGATGCATATGCTCTTCAATCTTCTCAACAAAACCTTGCTCTTTAAGTGTATGTACGATTTGCTCTCTTGCCTCTAAACGCTCAAGTCCTTCAAATTCACCACAGGCATCATTTAAAAAACCCTTTTCATCGAAACAGGTAATAAAGGCTAGATTATGGCGTTTTCCTACTTCATAATCATTAGGATCATGTGCAGGTGTGACTTTTACGATACCCGTTCCAAACTCCATATCTACATGGCTATCTGCAATGATTTCAATTTCACGATCAATTAATGGCAATTTGACTTTTTTACCAATGAGTGTCTGATAGCGTGTATCTTCAGGGTGTACCATGACAGCACTATCACCAAAATAGGTTTCAGGTCTAGTGGTAGCAACCGTAATTGCTCCACTACCATCACTTAAAGGGTATTTGATATGGTAAAATTTACCTGCAGTATCTTCATGTTCAACTTCAATGTCACTAAGGGCTCCATCATGTGTACACCAGTTGACCATATAATTATCTCGAACGATCATCCCCTCATTATAGAGTTTTACAAAGATTTTACGTACGGCATTTTTAAGTCCTTCATCCATAGTAAAACGTTCACGGCTCCATGCTGGACTTGCCCCTAAGCTACGCATTTGATTAAGAATCGTACCACCACTGTAGGCTTTCCATTCCCATACTTTTTCAAGAAATGCTTCACGTCCAAGTTCCTCTTTGGTTTTTCCTTCTGCTAAAAGTTGTTTTTCAACAACATTTTGGGTGGCAATTCCTGCGTGATCGAGTCCTGGCTGCCATAGTGCTCGATATCCATCCATACGTTTATATCTTGTCATAATATCTTGGAGGGTAAAGGTAAGTGCATGTCCGATATGTAAACTACCTGTTACATTTGGAGGAGGCATCATAATTGCAAAGTTTTTATCTGGTTGTTGAATCTCTTTATTGCCATCTATCTCAAAATAGCCGCGTTCTTCCCAAATCTTATAATATTTCTTTTCAATTTCACTTGGGTTATAAACTGTACTTTTTTCACTCATGTTTTTGGTACCTTAAAGATAAAAATTTGCGCGATAATAGCGAATTATGAGTAAGAACGTACTGAAAATAGAGACTACGGTGTTTCAGTCTCTATGGAGTGCAGTGTTTCAAGGTATTCTAAAAAGTCTTCAGCCTTCATGTATCCTGGTAGTTCATCTACGATGGTGCTACCATCACTAGAGAGTATATAGGTTGTAGGATAATATTTTGGTCGAATAAAAGTGGGTCTATCACGGCTCTCTTTTC
Organism: Campylobacterota bacterium; assembly: GCA_022600175.1. Taxonomy (GTDB): domain Bacteria; phylum Campylobacterota; class Campylobacteria; order Campylobacterales; family QNZT01; genus SZUA-1433. The sequence goes on along the minus strand of JAHZKW010000116.1, from coordinate 12,149 downwards.
GCATACGTCTTACGATATACATACTCTCTAACTCTTCATAGTTAAATTTATCATCAAAGAGTTCACGATCCATACGCTCGCACCACGGGCAGTTATCCATTTCTATATATAGCAGTATCATAGGTCCATATTTGGTATTTTCACCTGCGTTTAGTGTTGAAAAAAGTAGAAGTAATATAGTCAATATAAATTTTTTCAAAACAGCTCCAATTATTTGTTTCTCTTATTGTACATAATAATCTTTAAAATTTTATGTTAAAATTGTATTTTAAAACTTATTGGAGATTTATGGAACATCTTTTATCGATTTTACTTGCAACAATTTTTATTGCAACAATTTTTAATGTTATTTTGAAGAAGTTTGATATTCCGACTATTATAGGATATATTTTTGCGGGATTGATTATTAACTATATGTTTGATCTTATGCATATTGATAAAGAGACACTCTCCCACCTAGCGGAGTTTGGTATCGTCTTTTTGATGTTTACAATTGGACTTGAATTCTCGATCAAACATTTAGATTCTATGAAAAAAGAGGTTTTTCTTTTTGGCTCTTTACAAGTGATGATCAGTGGATTGCTTTTTACTGCTTTAGCTTATTTTATTTTAGAAGTCGAAGTGAAAACAGCCATTATTTTGGGATTTGCCTTGTCACTCTCTTCTACTGCGATTGTTTTAAAGATGTTAAATGAACGTAATGAAATCCATAGTGGGTACGGTCGAATTACGCTGGGAATTTTGCTTTTTCAAGATTTAGCAGTAATACCAATACTTTTGATGATCTCTATCTTTACTTCAAATGGAGACTCTGTATCGCTGCTTTTACTTAAAACTTTAGGTAGTGCTATCATCGTTTTCTTTATTTTATTTATCGGTGGGAAAATGATTTTAAATCGTTTTTTTAACTGGATCATGACGACTAATTCAGAAGAGATCTTTTTGGTTTCGGTACTTTTTGTAGTCATTGGTGCCTCTTTTATTGCTGAAGTTTTTGGTTTTTCTTATTCCCTAGGTGCTTTTATCGCAGGTATGACGATTGCTGAAACAAAATATAAGTATCGTGTTGAGGCAGATTTGATTCCTTTTAGAGATATTTTATTAGGGATCTTTTTTGTGACTATAGGGATGCAGATTGATTTAAGTGCTGTTGTAAGTTATTGGCATATGATCTTACTGCTTTTAGTGGTCATTATGGTCTTGAAAGCTTTGATTATTTTTGGAATTTTACGTACACAAATACAGAGGCGGACGAGTTTAAAGACAGCGCTTGCATTATTTCAAGTTGGTGAGTTTTCATTGGCAGTGTTAGCACTTGCACATAATAACCAACTGATAAGTGATAACCATAATCAAATCATGATTGTCACTGTGGTTATCTCAATGATTATGACACCTTTTGTGATTAAAAATATTAAAAATATTGTAGATCGTTTCTCCCCTGAGAAAGAGTTGAGGACTGATTTAATAGCCTCAGCAGGTTACAAAGATCATATTATTATTTGTGGATATGGTTCAATGGGGCAGTTGATCGCACAACATTTTAAATATTTAGGGCTTTCATATATTATTTTAGAGCATGATTATGAGTTAGTAAAATTGGGAAAATCAAAAAAAGAGCCTATTATTTTAGCGAATGCTATGCAAATTGGTACGCTTGAAGCGGTTAATATTAGATCATCATTTGCTGTGATTGTCGCTATTGATAATGCGTTTAAATTACGACTTACTTGTGAAGCGATTAGTGCAATTGATGTGAATATCAATACTGTGGTAAAAGTAAAAAATGATAGCCATCAAAAGATTATTGAAGGTTTAAATGTCAATCATATCATCAATGAGAGCCAAGAGATGGCTAAAATATTGACAAAGGAAGTACTCAATTGCGAAATAAAAAATACATAATCTTTGATATGGATGGTACACTGATAGATAGCTCTGCTGTAATTGCTAACTCTATTAACTATGTACGTTCAAAGATTGCACTTCCTGCAATGCCAAATGATCAGATTGTTGCTTGTATCAACAATGTCAATATCCATGCACCTAGTTTTTTTTATGGAGTAGAGGAGTTTTGTGATGATCATGTCAACTGGTTTCAAGAGTACTATACAAGTCATCATCATACCGATACAGCACTCTATAATGGAATAGCAAATCTTCTTGAAAAAGTGAGTAAAACACATCAGCTCTCTGTTGCAACTAATGCTTACACACAATCAGCAAAACAGATATTAGATGCACAAGAGATCAATCATCATTTTGATATTGTGATGTGTGCTGATCAAGTGAAGAATCCAAAACCACATCGAGAGATGTTAGATGTGATCGTTGACCACTATAGTGCTAATCCAGAAGAGTTTGTTGTGATTGGTGATGGCGAACGTGATATTATGGCAGCCAATCATGCAGGTATAGACTCTATTTTAGTAGATTGGGGGTTTAGTGATCATAAGAATGCAGTAAGCAGTGTAGCAGCGTTAGAGGAGATACTCCTCTAACATAGTTTAGTAGCTGTATGAAGCACCAATTGTAAAAAGTGTTGCTGAGGCATCTGTAAATTTACCGTTAATGTCTTCATTGACTACGGTTCTTTCATCTTTTGCATCATAAAGCAGACTAGCTCCTAGTGTGATTTGGTCACTATATTTGTACTTGATACCTGCAGAGTAGAGCATTGCATCTGAATCAGGTAGCTCAAATCCTATATTTTCCTCTGGTGCAGGGTTTTCATCTGTTGCAATTGCACCCATAAGTGTAATTTCATCATTTAGTTGGTGTGTAAGTCCTAAACGAAAGGCATCTGTATCTTCCCAATTTCTAGCTTTTGGATCATCGAATGCAGCTTGTAATGCTCGTGGTACAGTATCTTTAAATTCAAAATCAAGATTCTCATACGCTGACCAATACGTTTTATCATATGCAAGCTCTACTACGGTACTTCCAAAATCATAAGCAACCGCAAGTGCTAAAACTGCAGGTAAAGGTACTTCAACACTTGCACCTCCATCATAAAGTTTTGTTCCACTTAGAGATAGTTCTGCATTTCCCTCCTCTTTAATATCAACATTTGAGCGGTAAGTTGCTGCAAGTGTAAGGTTGGTTAGAGGTTTGTATGTTAAAGCAAGATTGTAACCAAACTCTATTGTATTGGCTTCCATATCTCTTTTAATAGTTGCCGGTATTGTTCCTGCACCATCTCCATCACTTTTCACAACACCTTCACTATAGATCATTCTCAAACCACCACCAATAGCAAAGTTTTCATTGATTTTATAACCTACCGAAGGGTTGAGTTCGATGATTTTTAGTGTAAATTCTTCCGCAAAAGTTTTTGCAAATGGACTTTGCCATCTTTTTGTTAGCCCTCCAGGTACGGTTAGCGAGAGACCATAACGGATACCATTATAATCTTTTGAACTGTAGAGTAGTGTAGGAGCAAGAATATTTTCTGTTTCAGAAGATGAGTTAAAAGCTTCATCTCGACTATCTTTATAGTTGATTTCTGAGAGGTGTATTAATGTTAATGTCCCCTCAACACAACTTTTATTTTCATTAAATACCATATTTGCAGGGTTATAATAACTGCTATCTGCTCCATGTGCATTAGCGACATAGGCAGCGCTTAGTGCTGTCGCGTTGAGTGATGACTCTGGAAGTCTATAGCCACTTGAGAGTAGTAGAGAGCTTGCGAGTGTACTTAATATAATTATTTTTTTCATTATTGACCTCCTGACCTTATTTGATTGAACCATGTAATTGTTTGTTTATAGGCTACTGGACCACACTCTGCATGTACTTGTGTGGGATTAGACAAATTACTATCAATCGTACTGATTGGTGCAGCTTCAACTGTGGTTGAACCATTGTCAGTAAATTTAGTTAAGGCTAATTCACTCATTTTATATGGTATAACCATATCATTTACACAGTGGTAAAGTCGCATTGGCATTTGAGGTGTCCAATCAAGTACTGAGTTTGCAGCAAACTTTTGACGTAAAGCATTATCACTATTGGCAATTAAATCATCACTATAGTTAGGTACAAATAGTTTATCTGGCTCTTGACCTCCATTATAGATATTTGGTAGTGCGAAATAGATTGCCGTACTATTATGTTCCAGATCAAAAAGTGTTGGAAGCATAGAAGCATAAGGTGCATTAACCACCTCTGATATATTGATATCATCGTAAGTTTCAGCGTAGGCATGTGCAAGATAAGCTAAAAATGGTGGAAAAGCCATCATTGGAGCACTTAATGTATCTATTGCCATAGTTTCAACATCAGATGGAGATGCCATAGGTGCAACGGCTTTGAGTGTGATTTCTGGGTGATTTTCCTGAATCTCTTTTGCCGCAGCCATTGTTGCATAACCACCTTCTGAGTATCCAGAAAGGTAGACTTGACCATTAATAGGGAGTTCTGCTTTATTGGCAAAAGCGATTGCAGCTTTAATGATATCAACTGTTGTATTAGCAAGTCCATCTTTGATAATAAATGGATGTGTTTCATTAGAGTCACCGTATCCTAGATAATCAGGTTGTACTGTCATAAAAAGAGCTTGTGCAGAAAAACCAATTGAAACGGTGTTTGGATTCGTTTGACTTGCTTTACTTGGTGATTCAGCATTTGTAAAGATTGTACCATGTTGATCACTCACTATAGAGAATGAAAAATCACGATTTGTAGGATTATCTAGCCCTGGAATTAGGTTGGCTTTATATCCAGCTAGGAACTCTTCACTTAATGCGGGTATAGTGATAAGCCCTGATGCTTTTACTTTCTCTCCCTTGTGATTCGTAGTCATATAATTGATTTTGTAAGACTTGATACCTGCAAGTGCCCCTTCACCTAAAACTTCTTTAGGTAATTCAACAACTGGGGTGAATGTTTCAGTTGTAAGAATGAGATTATCACCTATCACATTTTTGTCTTCATTATCATAACCACATCCCGATAATAGTACCAGTATTGCAGTTGATATAACAAAGCTTTTTCTTATTTGTTTAACCATAACGCCTCCTTTTAAAATAATTTCTGATTATATTTAAAAAGAGTTGAATCTAAAGATTACAATTTAGTTACAGGTTGTTACATAAATGTAGGTGCATCATTGGAGAAAAGTATCAGGTCTCCCGATGCGCTCTCATGTGCCAAGGTCTCTTCTAGTTTCTCTTTATCTTTAAGAAGAATTTTCTTGGTGTTACGAATATTCTCATATAAAACTGAAGCATTGACCTTTCCTGTGATAATGACGGTATCAAAGACTTCGTCAATCTTTTCTGCAAGCCTTTGATTACTTTCACAATCACTCTCAATCACGCCTGGGGTGATAACAATTTTTCTTCCCTTAAATGTGTTCATCAAATCATAAGAGCTAAGCATTCCTTCTAAGTTACCATTGAAACTATCATCGATGATGAGTTTGCCTCCAGCCTCAATTTTTTGTAGACGATGCTCTACTTGTTTGAGTTGTTTGATCTCTTTTTGAATATCTTCTATCTTGATTCCAAGCTCTATGGCTATGAGTATAGCAGCGGCTAAATTTGTAGCATTGAAAGCACCTAATAGCGGCGCTTCAAAATGATAATACTGCTCTTTAATCTCAAGATCAAATGAGATACCCTCAAGTGTGGCTTTGATATTTTTAATATTATCACCAAAGAGTTGCACTTGTTCATTTGGGTTGACATGTGCACTTTGATGTACAAATGCCTTGAGAAGCTTTTTGGAGTTTAAAAGTTCCATTTTAGTGTTACGAATATTTTCCAAGGTTTTAAAGTATTCGATGTGTTGTGGTCCAATAGAGCCTACAATTGCGTAATCATGATCGAGGAGTTTTGCGATATCATCGATATCGCCTTTCACCCTAGCACCTGCTTCAGCAATATAAAGTTTTGTATTTTGGGGTAGGTCTTGATTGATATCTTTTACAATTCCTGCTAGTGTATTGACACTGCGTGGTGTCATATAAACATCACTATAAGGCGAAACAATTTGATAGATGAAGTTTTTAATACTTGTTTTTCCATAGCTTGCTGTGATAGCTACAATTTTAAGATCCATGGTTTCTAGTTTTTTCTTAGCTTGTTTTTTGAAGCCATTAAAGAGCATTTTTTCAAAGATGAAGCTTGCTCCTAGTGCCACACCTAAAGGAAGCAGGAGACCTAAAATATGACATTTTTGGCTCAGTAGACAGAGCATATCTCCTACGATTAAAGCAAATAGCAAAAAGAGAAAAAAACGTTTTACACGTGCTGTAAAAACAAGTTTTTTATCAATACGTTTATTCCATATAAAAAGGGCAGGGAGAAGACCTAGATAAAAATAGATCCAAAAATATTTTCCCGCTAAATAGTAGGCAAAAACAGGCAAAAGAAAATAGAGTATATGCCAATTGTAACGTTTATGTTTAAAGATGACACGTTCAAGTTTATAGTTGTACCATTGAAGATTGGTGATAAGGTACCATCCAAGCATTAATACTAATGCAAAATGAGAGAATATTTCAAATATTTTAAAATTATCCATTGAATTCCTTTTCTATTGCTTTTTCAATAAACAGTGGGTGTTGTAGAAAAAAGTAATGATCTCCTTCGAGTGGGTAAAATGTACTATTTTTCATCAGTTGTGCAATGCGTTTACCAGAAGAGAGTGGGGTAGCACTATCATGCTCTCCCCAAAAAATAAGTGTTTGATCACTATAGTTTTCAAAAATACTACTAAAGTCTTCATCAACAACATTTTTAAACGTCTCATACATATTTTGTGACATACCTGCAACATCTTTAGATGCAAAAAGCGTAAAAAGTTTTGTTCCGCCAATATTTTTGAGTAGTTTAAAAAGTTTAATTTTTAGTCGTACTTGCAGAGGTTTTGGTGTGGGTATACCTGAGTTACTCAGTAAAACAAGTAGTTGTGGAGCAAGTAGTGTGGCGACCTTACCACCAAATGAGTGCCCTGTAATGATCTTTTTATCGCTATGCAGTGTTTTGAGAAAGTGGTTGATGATTGTACTGTACTCTTGTGTAGTGAGGACGTAGTCATTGCTACTCTTTCCAAAACCAGGCATATCGATATAGATATGGCGAAAATCAGGTAAGATCTTTGAAAATGCTTGCTTCATGATCTCTTTATGACTGCCCCAACCATGTAGAACAATAAAATCTTTCTTATTTTTAGGGTGAATAATTTCATAGTTTATTGTAAAGCTCTGCTGATCAAGAGAGAGTTTTTTTTCTGCCATAAAATTTAACCACCTTTTGTTATACTCTAAAGTATGAATGATTTTACACAAATAAAGCTTATTAATTCTCTTATTGATGCGGTTAATCACTTTTATGAGCTTAAACAAAAAGAGCAGCTTTCAGGGCAGGCACATTTGAAAGGTTTTTGTGAAGGTATGGCATATACATTAACTAAAATGGAGATAATCGATACCCAAGAAGCAGAGAAAATCTTACAAGGTTTAGGGAAAAAGCGAGAATTAATTGAGGAAGAAGTTTGCTCTTCAACAAAAAATGAAGAGCTGGAAAAAGAAGAGAGATTTGATCTAAATGATCTTGATATTCCTACTGTTTTTAGAAAAAAGGTACTTTAGCACCAGACTGCGGCTTCTTGAAGTTCAGGGTTGTTTTGAAGTATTTCATGCGGCCTAAACTTCTCTTTATAGTTTAGTGAGTCACACTCTTTGACATAGTATCCAAGATAGATCCATTTTAACTCTCTGGCTTTTGCCATCTCGATCTGTTTATAGATGGAGTAATTTCCTAATGAGAGCTTATGATAATCTGGATCATAATAGAAGTAGATGGCAGAGAGCCCATCATCTAAAAAGTCAACGAGGTCAACACCTACTAATTTATTGTCACGGATATAGAGAATCTCTTTACCAAAGGTAGAAAACCCTTTGGCGTAAAGATCATAATATGCATCAGCATTCACACTATAGTAGTCCCACCCTTTTTTAACTTGCATAAACTTATGGTATTTTTCATAGAGTGTTAAATGTTCATAAGAGACAGAAGGTTTACGTATAAGCATTTTTGTGTCGTCATTTTTGCTAAGTACTTTACGTACTGATTTTGAAAAGTGAAAGTTCTCAACATTTATACGTAGACTGAGACATTTATTGCAAGCATCACAATTAGGTCTTGAGTAGTAATCCCCAAATCGTCTCCATCCTCTTCGAATAAGGTCTGACGCCATCTTCTCTGAACAATATTTTATATATTTATACTCCATCTTCATACGTTCATTGCCTAAATAGACACAACGTGACTCTAAGGTTGAAAATTCAACAATATCACCAGAAGAGGAGAGTGCTTTTTTCATAAGACTAGACGATTCTCTGGTAATCTTGGGCAAGCATATCTTGAAGCTCGTCTGCAAGCACATCGCCATCGATACAGTTTTCACGCACGATCACATCAAATTGGGTTAAGATATCCATTAAGCCTGCTTCAACCTCTTTGGGGTCTTTCCTCTTTGCAAGCATTGTCTCATAAAATGAAGATTTTCGAATCAGATCAGCAAGTGCTTTAGTCACTTGTTTACTATCACACGACTCTGTTTTACAATATTTTGGATCTTCACACTCCATATCATCATCAAGATCTTTTTTGACCTCCCTGATATACTCTTGTACTTTTGCACTAAAATTGGCATAAGATTCAAAACTTCCTTGTTTACTCTCTTCAAGATTTTGGGTAACTTTGTTAATATTAAGATACATAAAATAGGTGACCAAGCCCCCAACCAGTACAACTGACATTACATCCATAGAATTATCCTTCATAAATTACAATTATCTATTTACTAAAAAAACTTATTTTAATACAATATCACTTATAATACCAAAATTTAAAAAACGAGGGTAATAGCGATGAGTAGCTGGAGTTTAGATAGCTGGAGAAACAAACCAATCCTACAACAACCGACCTACCAAGATCAGGAATTGTTAAAAAGTGTTGAAGCAAAATTAGGTGTTTATCCACCATTGGTGTTTGCCGAAGAGGTGAGAAGCTTGAAAAAGCAGCTTGCAGATGTCACTGACGGGAAGTCTTTTTTACTTCAAGGTGGTGATTGTGCTGAGAGTTTTGCTGAGTTTAATGCAGACAATATCAGAGACTTTTTTAAAGTCTTTTTACAGATGTCTGTGATTTTAACGTTTGCTGGTGGAAAGCCTGTTGTGAAAGTTGGACGTATCGCTGGACAATTTGCTAAGCCTCGATCAAGTGATTTTGAAACGGTAAATGGTATAGAGCTTCCTAGTTATAGGGGAGATATTATTAACTCTATAGAAGCGACTAAAGAAGCAAGAGAAGCAGATCCTTACAGAATGCTCAGTGCTTATAATCAATCTGCTGCAACACAAAACTTGATTCGTGCATTTGCAAGAGGTGGTTTTGCTGATCTTCATAAAGTACATAAATGGAATTTAGATTTTGCACAAGGATCAGCATCCAATACACGTTATGAAGCATTGGCAGATAAGTTATCACAAGCACTCTCTTTCATGGAAGCCTGTGGCATTACAGCAGAGAATACGCCAAATATCAATCAAACAGTACTCTATAGTTCACATGAAGCATTATTGTTAAATTATGAAGAGGCACTTACGCGAAAAGATAGTCTTAGTGGTAAATGGTATGACTGTTCTGCACATATGCTTTGGATTGGTGATAGAACTAGACAAGTAGATGGTGCACATGTTGAGTTTTTAAGAGGCGTTGAAAATCCTATCGGTGTAAAAGCAGGTCCTACAACTGATCCAGAAGATTTAATCAGACTGATTGATACGCTTAATCCTGAAAATGAGTCTGGAAAGATGAATGTGATTGTGCGAATGGGTGCTGATAAAGTGGGAAATCACTTACCTGAGCTTATTCGTGCTGTGGAGCGTGAAGGGAAGAAGGTGCTTTGGTCATGTGATCCAATGCATGGAAATACATTTAAATCATCTACCAATTATAAAACTAGAGATTTTGATAAGATGCTTTTAGAGGTGAAGAACTTTATGCAGATTCATCAGAGTGAAGGTACGCATGCTGGTGGTATTCATCTAGAGATGACAGGTAAAGATGTGACTGAATGCGTGGGTGGTGGTCAAGAGATCACTGAAGAGAACCTTTACTCAAGATATCATACACATTGTGATCCAAGACTTAATGCACACCAAGCATTAGAACTTGCCTTTTTAATTGCAGATAATTTAAAAGAGTCAAAAGATTAATATTTCCACAGAGTGCATTACTTGCATCTTTAACCAAGCGCATCGTGTCACCAAAGAGCTTGGTTTGGATGTAGCGATGACAAAAAAAGTACTTGATGAGAGTGCAAAGATGCTACCTACATTTAGTATGGGAAAAACACCTCCTGAAAATGCAACACCGATGTATCAGATGATTTCAATATTGTTAGAAAAGCCTGATCTCTACCAAGAGGTGAAGGAGAAATCGATTCAAAAAGCAAAAGCTTTTTTGCCAGAGTGTCAAAGGGCTATTGATCAAAGCAGTTTCCCTTTTTTAACGGCAACAAAAATTGCAGTAGCAGGTAATGTAATTGATTTGGCCAGTGAGTTTAGTTTTGATCTCGGTGATGAATTAAAAAAAGTGTTAAATACGGATTTTGCTATTGATGATACGACATTACTCTATGAAAAGTTACAACGTAGTCAAAAGGTAGTCTATCTTGCAGATAATGCGGGAGAGAATGTTTTTGATACACTCTATATTCAAACATTAAAAACACTTTTCCCTAAAATCCATATCTCTTATTTTGTGAGAGCTACACCGATTATCAATGATATTACGTATAATGAACTCTTAAGTGATGAGATCAATGAAGTAGCCGATTTGGTTAATAGTGGAGTAGAGACTCCTGGTATTGTTATTGAAAATTTGACAAAAGAGGCACGTCTTTTATTTGAAGATGCAGATTGTATTATCTCTAAAGGGATGGGCAATTATGAGTGTTTGAGTGATCAGGCAGATTATCCAATATATTATTTATTGAAAGTCAAGTGCAATGTTGTTGCAAATGCGTTAGATCAAAATGTTGGTGATATTATTTGTAAAAGTGTATAATTAGATCACTAATAGAGTGGGGGAGTATTGATGAAATCATTTTTTACGAAACTATTTCCTGCTAAAAGCGTACCAGATAAAGAAAAATCCTGTAAATACCTTATCGTACCAGATCTTCATGGTACCTATTCAATCTTTCAAAATGTAGAAAAATTTATCAAGTCATGTGAAGAAGATCGTATTATTATTTTTCTTGGTGATTATATGGATAGAGGTGAGTCAGGTGAAGTATTTGGCAGAGAGTTTTTTGATGCTGGCTCTTATCATACCTTGAATGGTATTTTAAAGCTTCAACGCTGGGCAGTAAAAAACAGTCGTACAATGCATTTTCTACGTGGAAATCATGAAGTATTTTATGAAGACTATTTCTTAAAAAACCGTAAAAGAGCGTATGAACAGTATGATTTTTTTAGAGAGGGGGTAGATGCGTTAGAGTTTGCGTTTCAAAATGATTTTGCACTTTATTCACGGTTTGAACTCTTTTTGGAAAATCTTTTACCCTATTATTTTGATAAAAATAATGGATACCTTTTTGTTCATGCAGGAATTGACAACAGTGTAGGAACACTGAAAGAGCAAGCAGATAATGGTTTAATTTACTGGATAAGAGATCGTTTTATCTATAATCAAGAACCATTGCCTTATACAGTAGTTTTTGGTCATACCCCATTTAAAGAACCTTTTATTAAAGAGAATAAAATCGGTTTGGATAGTGGGATTTATAAGAGTGGTTTTATCAACCTTTTAAAGATTGATGGTGATGGGCATACGCTTATAAAACTTTGATTTTCTTCCACACATTCCATACTATATTCAGTTTATTTATTTAACGTATAAGTATAAATCATTACACCATTTTTGTCATAATAAAAAATATATAAAAATTACATATTTGAAATTTTTTACAAAAAAAAATTAAATATTTATTGCATCTTGTCGATTTATCTAACAAGACTTAGAGATTGTTATGGATGTATTATTATGAAAGATCTTTTGTTATCTTATGACATTATGTCAATTGATTGTGAAGCAAGATGTTCACAGACACTATTGGCACGTCTA
>JAHZKW010000115.1 GCA_022600175.1 Campylobacterota bacterium | reverse complement strand
TTATAATTAAAAATAATTTCTTAAAAAATAATATTTATTAAATATATTTAAATTTTTACAAAACTTTATAGGTTATAATTTCTATAATAAAATAATCCTAAAGGTTACATGTGAAAATAGATATATATCAAGTCGATGCCTTTACAGATGCAGTTTTTGGTGGGAGTACATCCGCAGTTTGTCCATTAAACAGTTGGATTGATGACACTTTGATGCAAAAAATAGCAGCAGAGAATAACCTAACCAAAACAGCCTTCTTTGTACCCATTGCAGATAGTGTCTATGAGATTCGCTGGTTTACCCCCACAGATGAAGTAGCACTTTGTGATCATGCTGCTTTAGCCAGTGCCTATGTCATTTTTAACTATATTGAAATTGATGCACAAAAAATCACATTAAGTACAATTAGCGGGGATTTGGATATTACAAAAGAAGAGGATCTGCTTACCCTGAGCTTCCCTGCCCATATGCCTGAACTCTATACAGAGAGTAACCCAATCTTTAGTCTTTCCATGGGAATTGAACCACTCAAAGTACTAAAGAGTAAAGATTATATTTTGATCTATGAAAATGAAGACGTTATCAAAAATCTTCGCCCTAACATTGATGTGTTAAGATCTTTAGATCTACGTGGCGTCTGTATCACAGCAAAAGGGAAAGAACAAGATTTTGTCTATCGATATTTTGCACCAAAACTAGAAATTGATGTAGATCTTATCGCAAGTTCTGTCTGTTCTCAGCTTGTCCCTTACTGGTCTAAAGTCCATCATAAAAATGTACTCACAGCCGATCAGCTATCACAACGAAAAGGAAATCTTATCTGTGAAATCCAAGATACCTATGTCAAAATTAAAGGCAAAGCTGCTCTTTTTATGCGAGGGGAAATCATCATAGAAGAGCGTACTGTTCCTAGAGAGGGGAAAAATACATCACATAAATTTGCTATCGCAGTTTAAGCACTTTCTTACTTATTATCTTCATCTAGTAAACGTTGATAAATTTTTAACAACGAGATAAAAAATGTCGTAATCGCAGGACCAATAATCATACCCCAAAATCCAAATGATGTTAACCCTGCTAAAATAGAGAAAAAGATCAAAATCGAGTTGATTTTTGTCGGTGTTTTGATCATAAAATCATTGACATAATCAATAATTACTGGTTTAATAAAAGTATCTGCAATCACAGAAATCACCACAATAGAGTAGACACCAATCACGATAGCAGACACTGTATTGCCATTGCCATATTCATAAAGGGCAAGTGGTATCCACATCAATGCACCACCTATGATAGGTACTAAAGAGGCAAATCCATAGAGTATCCCAAACAGTAGTCCATCATGACCATACACCATTGCAATAATGGCAAAAAGTGCCCCTTCAAATATCGCTGTAATCAAAATAGAGTAAAAAACAATACTCATCACATTAGCACTTTCGTCAAAAAAAGCAGAGTCTCTATCAAGCGGTAAAATATCACGGATATAGCTAGCCAGCTCTTTACCATAATAATTCACAAAAAAGTAGAAAACCAAGATCATGAACATATCTTTGACAAAACCTGCACTATTTTTTAAAATTGCCGTGGAGAAGTCTAAAATTTTAGTCGTGATCTCTTGAGAGTTGATTGACTCTAAAATACCCTCAATCTGAGGTTTTGCAAAGTCAAGATACTCAGGTAAAACAAAGTCTGCTTTCATCCCTACCATCTTCTCTACCATACTTGTGTCAAAGTTATTAACCATTGCTGCAAGCGAGTTTAAAGCATAAGCAATAGGTGCAAAAAACAAAACTGCTAAAATCAGTGTTAATATTGTTGTTTTTACGGCTCTAGGTTTGCAACATTTATCTAAGTAAAGATAAAAATTACTGGTAGCTAGAGAAAGCATGATAGCGATAAAAATAGGAGTTAAAAAAGGTCGGTAAAGATACCCAACCCAATAAAGGACAAAAAGGAAAAGTCCTATAAAAAAATATTTTTGACTCATCAATTACTCAAATAAAGTCTGTTCACAAGAAGGTGTTAACCGAAAATAGTCATACGTCTTAGGGGTAGCGATACGTCCACGTGCTGTTTTTTCAATATAACCATTGGCAATTAAATAAGGCTCGATCACATCTTCAATTGTGCCCTCATCTTCACTGAGCGTTGCAGCAATCGTCCCTAATCCCATTGGCTTTCCTTTGGCTTGGATCAACAGTTCTAAAAAACGTTTATCAAGTTCATCAAAACCATGATCATCTACACCCAATTCATCTAAAGCATATTTGGCACGCTTCAAAGCGATGCTACTCTCATTTTCCACTTCAGCATAATCTCTAATACGTTTTAAAAGCCTTAAAGCAATTCTTGGTGTTCCTCGACTCCGACGTGATGTCTCTAGACTCGCATGATGATCAGAAAGACAGCTTAGTTTCAAAGAGGCAACTTCAATGATCTTTGCCAACTCTTCATGAGAGTAAAACTGTAAACGAAAGTGCATCCCAAAACGATCCCTTAAAGGGGCACTGATCATCCCTGCTCTCGTTGTTGCACCTATGAGTGTAAAACGGGGAAGATCAAGCTTAATCGTTTGTGCAGCAGGACCACTCCCAATAATAATATCAAGCCTAAAATCTTCCATAGCAGGATATAAGATCTCTTCTATTGCGGGACTCAAACGATGTATCTCATCAATAAAAAGAATATCACCCTCTTCAAGATTGGTCAAAATTGCAGCTAAATCACCACTCTTTTCAATCATCGGTGCAGCAGTTGTTTTGATATTGGCATGCATCTCATTGGAGATCAAGTTTGCCAAAGTGGTCTTCCCTAAACCAGGAGGTCCAAAAAAGAGTACATGATCTAAACTCTCTTGACGTTTTTTAGCAGCCTTGATAAAAACTTGTAAATTTTTTTTAATCTGCTCTTGCCCAATATACTCATCCCAAGAGCTAGGACGCAGTGTCACCTCATCTGCATCTTCAAACTCAATCTTCTCAACCTCAACAATACGCTGCATTAGTAAGTATATTCCTTACTTGGGAATGTGCGATTTTTCACCTCATCAACATAACTCTCCATCGCATCACGGATCAGTTTTGCTCCGTTAAGATACTGCTTTGCAAATTTTGGTTTAAAATCTTCAAAAAAGCCAAACATATCACTCCATACTAAAACTTGTCCATCAGTATCTACCCCTGCACCAATCCCAATCGTAGGGATAGAGATAGCTTCAGTGATCGCTTTGGCTGCTTCACACTTCACCCCCTCAACAACGATCGCAAAAGCACCTGCTTCTTCAATCGCAATCGCATCTTCTACCAGTGCTTGAATATTTTCATCATCTTTACCTTTGACTTTATAACCACCCTCACTACGTACAAATTGAGGCATCAACCCAATATGTCCCATCACCGCTACAGAGTTCTCCGTCAAAGTTTTAATAATCTTCGCTCGCTCTTTTCCACCCTCTATCTTCACAGCCTGTGCATCAGTCTCACGATAGACTCTTGTTGCATTCTTCAAAGCACGATCTTTAGTCGTATAAGAGCCAAAAGGCATATCAAAAACAATCAATGGTCTCTTTGCTCCTGTACATACTGCACGGGTATGATAGATCATCATCTCCATATTTGCAGAGAGGGTATCTGGCTTGCCACTAAAGCTCATGTTAAGACTATCCCCTACTAATATCATCTCAACAGAATCATTAAAAAGTTTTGCAAAAAGTGCATCATATGCTGTCACCATGGTGATGGGTTCAACTGATTTCATCTTTCTAATTGTGCTGACATTAACCTTTGCTGCTGCCTTCTGACTATGTATACTCATAACATTATTCCCCAATATGAAACTGTGTCGATTTTACCTAAAATTTGCTATAATTGCAATTTTATTTCATATTGTAATATCAAGGAACATTTAATTGAAAAAACTTGTCGCATATATCACCACGGGCTATCCTGATCTAGACTTTACAGAAGATGCAGCACTTGCACTCAAAGAAGCAGGAGTCGATACTTTAGAACTTGGCGTTCCTTTCTCTGACCCTGTGGCAGATGGACCTGTAATCGAGGCGGCAAATTTACAATCTTTACAAAATGGTTTTAAGATGAAAGATCTTTTTGAAGTCTCTTCAAAGATTGCACCACAAATGGATACCTTATGGATGGGATACTTTAACCCTTTTTACAAAAGAGGGCTTGACCAGTTAATGATTGAGGCAAAAAAATGCCAAGTTAATGGTTTTATCATTCCTGATCTTCCATTTGAAGAGAGTGCTACACTAAAACAAAAATGTATTGAAAATGAGCTCTCACTTATCGACTTTGTTGCCCCTACTGATAGTAAAGAGCGTATTGAAAAGATACTTACAAATGCACAAAAGTTTATCTACCTTGTCGCTTATGCTGGTATTACAGGAAGTGGTAAAGAGGAGAACTTAAGCCGTGTGATCAATGATATTAGAAGTTGTAGTGATACAGATATTTACATCGGGTTTGGGGTCAATGAAAAAACAGCGAAAGCAAAAGCAAAAAATGTTGATGGTGTGATCGTCGGAAGCGCATTTGTTTCGCTCATGTTAAATGATGCACTCTCGTTTGATGAGAAGATTCAAAAGATGCAAGAGTTGGCAAAAATCATCAAAGAGGAGATCAATACTTAGAGTAAGATTAAACAAATATTTTTTTAAACCGATTTACTTTTATTAATTGAAAAAAAACCAATGAAAGTAAAGCAAAAAATGATATTTAAAAGATTACTTAATAATCTTCTTACCAGTAATCATGATTTTAATGCAAATGAAAAATTGCTGAAACATCGCTTTGTATTTATAAACTCTATCCTCATGAGTGGTGTTCTTCTTGCTTTCATAGGAACACTTTATCGACTTGGAAATGATGCCATCATTCTAGCAGAGGTTGATCTTTTAGTTTCTATATTTTTTTCAGCCTTGATTCTCTTTTTAAGACGTGATAAAACGTACTATGATCTTACAGCCACGGCGATGATCGTCTTCTCTTTTTGTATCTTTATCTCACTCTCTTTACTACATGGAATCAATCAAAGTAAGATGATATGGTTTGCACTTTTTTTAGGTGCTACATTTATGATTAAAGATACAAAATTCGGTATTTATACTGCCTTTGTTACCATTGCAACACTACATTTTATACACTTCACCTCGTTTTTTGATCTCAAACTCGCCGATCATGAACTCGCTATGAGTACCGCTGCTTATATCGGCGTTACCATTCTCAGTATCTATACCTCAAGATTACAAAATAGCAGTCTGCATAGTCTGCAAAAATCTAATAAAACCATACATAAACAACAGTTGGAGCTCTATAATCAATTACGTACCAGTGCCTTAACTAAACTGCCAAACCAATTTGCCTTAGAAGAGTATCTCAACAATACCCATGAAGAGGTTTCACTAGTCATACTTGATATCGATGCTTTTGATACTATCAGCAGTGAGTTTGGAAAACCTTTCTCTGATCAAGTCATTGCTCAAACACACCAAATATTTGAAAACTTTGAGACAGGACAGACACTCTTATTTCATATTTTTAATGGTCGTTTTGCTTTTGTTTTTAGTCAATTCAAAAACAATCAAGATATTCAACTTGCACAATCTATGAAAGCACTTTTTGAGAACTTACATATTACTTATAAGAAGGTTGATCTTTCTCTCACTTTCTCTATCGGAATTGCACGAGGTCTTCCTGATAAACTCATCATCCAAGCCACTAATGCTCTCTCTTATACCAAAGCACATGGTAAAAATGGTTATACACTTTTCAAACATAGTGCTATCTATGAAGAGGAGCAGCGTAACAATATCTATTGGGCAAAACGTATTAAAGAGATTATCTTAGAGAATAACCTCATTGTCTATTATCAACCTATCGTGGATAACCATACATGCAAAATTGACAAATATGAGTGTCTTGTACGAGCGATTGACAATGGTAAAGTAATACCCCCTCACTTTTTCTTAGAGGTGGCAAAAAGTAGAGGCTACCTCAAAAATATTACAAAAATCATCATCGATAAAAGCTTCAAAGTCTTTGAGCATAATAATTTTGATTTTTCAATTAACCTCACTGAAGAAGATTTAAAAGATAACGACATTGTCCACTTTTTACGTTACAAACTCAAACAATATAATATGAATCCAAATAGAATCTTTTTAGAGATTTTAGAGAGTGTTACCTCTTTGCAAACTACTGAAACTGAAGAGATCCTCAAAGAGTTTAAGGAGATGGGATTTAAAATAGCGATTGATGACTTTGGTACCGAGACCTCAAACTTTACAAGAATTCTTAATCTTGATGTGGATGTGATCAAAATTGATGGCTCATTTGTCAAAAACTTAGACACCAACCCGAATAGTCGAAAGATCGTTGAAACCATTGTGCTATTTGCAAACAAAGTCAATGCACAAACGATTGCCGAATTTGTACATAACGAAACCATCTATGACATCGCTAAAGAGATTGGCGTGGACTATTCTCAAGGCTATTATTTTTCTGCTCCACTACCACAAGTAGATGAGATCTCAAGAGAAGAAGCACACCCTTTAAACGTATAACTTCTCACCTTTTACCACAAGTTACACTTTATAAAATTTACCTTACCTAGATAGTTTTTCTTTACAAAAAATAGCATCTTATGCACTTTCATGCCGATCTATAAACAACTATAATTAAAGGGACTTTTATAATGATCGGACAAAAACATCGACTCGTGACACGCAGTGATATGGATGGACTTGTATGTGCAGTGCTTCTCAAACATTTAGATATGATTGATGATATTAAATTTGTACATCCCAAAGATATGCAAGATGGCATTATCGAAATCACAGAAAATGATATCACCACTAACTTACCTTATGTAGAGGGTGTTGGTATCGCTTTTGATCACCACCTCAGCGAGACCATACGCAACAAAGAGATCAAAGCAAACCATATTATCTTACCAGATGCACCCTCTGCCGCAGAAGTAGTCTATCAATTTTACGGTGGAGATATGAAATTTCCAGAACGTTTTCGACCGATGATGGAAGCAGCCAATAAAGCAGATGCAGCTATGTTTAGTAAACAAGATATCGTGGATCCTCAAGGATGGGATCTCTTGAGCTTCTTGATGGATTCACGTACAGGTTTGGGTAGATTTAGAAATTTTCGTATTTCAAACTATACCCTCATGATGAATCTTATTGATGCATGCAAGGATCATGATATCGATGAAATTATGCAACTTCCTGATGTCGTTGAACGTGTCAACCTCTATAACCGTTATCGTGAAGAGTTTGTCACACAACTTAAAAAGTGTTCAACCATCTATGATAATGTCGTGGTACTAGATCTTAGAGATGAGGAGATTATCTATCCAGGTAATCGTTTCATGATCTATGCACTCTACCCTGAAACCAATATCTCCATTCACCATATTTGGGGATTTCAAAAACAAAACACCGTATTTGCCGTAGGAAAATCCATCGTCAACAAAACATCACAAGCCAATATCGGTGATATCATGTTAGGATATGACGGTGGTGGTCACATGGCAGCAGGAACATGTCAAGTATCACATGAGAAAGCAAATAACGTCTTAAAAGAGATCATACATTCAGTAACTGACAGGGAAGAAGCCTACGCCTAAACTTGACAAGTAGTATAAAACGTGCTATATTAACTTCAGATATAAAGCTGTCATCATGACAGTTCCAAAAAGCCATTTTATTGGCGTATATCAGTGTGTGGGAGTGACTTGGCTTTCGACAGGAATAGAAAGGTCAAGGTAGCATGTAGTCTTTGAAAGACTTAAAACTATCTCGTTAATTTTAAACGCAAACAATACAAACTATAGACCTGCGCTAGCAGTAGCGTAAGAGCCTAAAGGCCGGTCAGTTATATCAGTCGCTCTTGGTTACTTAGGGTTGGTATAGCTTCATATAAAACAAAAGTAGCTTTAACGATGTGTCTGCTTGAGCATATCGTCGAGAATTAGAGCTTGGATAAGATCAGTCTTGGGGCGGTAGATCGAACTTATCGACAACTTATACCGCCGCTAAACATGTAGAAGCTTTGATTAGTTCTATTTTTGGACAGGGGTTCGATCCCCCTCACTTCCACCAAACTTTCCTATCACATAGATGATCACATGATCGTCATCATCTCAATGTTATTATCAAAACCAATTTGAAAAATCAACTGAATACCTTGTACCCACACTGGCTAATCTAATAACTTACATCCTATTGCTTAATCTCTTTTTTTTTATATACAACCCTACCTAACATCCCCTCTACCACGATCACATTACTCTCTATGGCAACAATACGCATCTCTGTCTCTGTCCCTACACACGTCATTCGATCCACCATCATGTGAAAGAGTTTTGCGGAAAATGGATCACTAGGCTCTTGTACCATTTTTTGATGACACGCTTGAAGTTTTTGAATCACTCTATTATCACTTATTTCCCAATGATTTTGAAGCACTAAAGTAGCTTGTGCCAGACTCTCATCATTCTCCAAAAGTGTGATGGAAACATGGAGTTGTTCTATATTGTCATGTTCAAATTGAGAACGCGCATTAATAGTCATCACTTGCTCTTCATCAATTTGTTCATGATACTCATGGTTCCAACTACCTAAAAAACCACGCTCTTGCATCTCAGAAGTACTCTTTTGAGCGTACTTCAACACTTTAGCCTCTTTAAAAGAGGCTTTGATCTCATCAAAGCTCTCTGCAGTTGAAAACAAGCTAATCACAGACACAACCAACAGTTTATTATCATCATATAACGTTGCTAAATGCCAATAATCAATCACAGGATCGACACTTTCACCAACATAATAGCTAATCCAAAGATCATGCTCTGGATAGACCTCTATAGCCCTATTTTGTGCTAAAGTCACCACAGCATCTTTAGCTATATCATCAGTAGATTCTGTACCCTCTTCTCTTGTATAAGTATGTACATTTAAATTTAAAACGACCCCATCTTTTTCATAAATATAGATCTCCTCCTCAGCATCATAAGCAGAATATTGCCAATTTTCCAGTGGAAGTTCAAGTAAAACACCCTGATGTGTTATATTCATGTTTCTTTGCCTTACAAATTTTTCTTACCAGAACCACTCTAACTCTATAGATCATACCATATAAGGAGGAGGAATCAATGTCAATTTTCCATCAACATATTGTTCTTTTATCTGATACGCCTCTCTCTCTTTATCTAAACAACTCTTTTCAATATATCCAAAGAACATCTCTTTAACCTCTTGTGACATCATCTCATGAAGTTGCACTAGTAGTTGATGTATACTCGTCTCTAAACGTGTTGCAGCATAACAGAAGAAGATCAAATAACGATAATTTTCTCTATAATCAAGTGTGAACCCCTCAATGATATGTGCTATTAAACCGACGCTAATCAGATCTGTACATTTAGTTTCAATCGCCTTTTCAACTGCTAACTTACTTAAATATAATAGTTTTTTTCTCACACTATCTGTGAGAGTATCTTGGACAAACGCTTGATCTGATTTTTCAAGTGTTTCATAAATCTCTATGATCTCTATCAACACACGAACATCATAAGGCATATTTGATTTGGGTCGAGAATATGGACTCATATGCTCGACTACACCAAATAATTCTAAAATTTCCTCAACTTGATTACTCATAAACTCCCTTTTAGAGACAAGGTACCATATAATCGCCTTGTCTACAATACCCTGCATTTTTAAGCTGTTTTAACTCATCTAAATAAACCGTTGCTTTATAGGAAGATCCTGGATCACTATTTCTTAATGTTTGTATATCAATATTTGATCCTAAATAAAATTTCTTTTTAGTATCAATACCTCCTTGAATCCAAGCTCTATTTACTTCTATATCCCAATCTTTTGTACTTAAACGCTCAAAGCCTAACTGACCTCCAGCTTTAGTATCGTCTAATCTACCTATTACAATTTCTTTCTTTGTATTAATTGTTTTTTGATACTGTATCCATGCATTTTTAGCATGATCCTCACTTGTAAACTTATTTTTTGGATATTTCTTAAAGAAATCTACCTTGCCTAAGATTGGTTTAACCTTAATATCAGCCCTTACAATTACGCTAGGTTTTCCATCCTTAGCATTTGATTTAAGTTTATCACCAAACTCCTTAGCGATTGCACTTTTAGCATTGGTCTTACTATTTAACTCTGTTCCAGCAATAAGATCTAATACTGCCATTGCATCATCTACGGTTAATTCACCATCTAGTAGAGTTCCTATATCATCTAGTATATCAATACCTTCATCTTTAAGAATCTTTTTAAACTTTGTACCTGTTAATTTCCCCTCTAGTTTTCTAATTTTATTACCGATTTTATAGGTCAGTGTTGCTAATTTAAACAAACTATCATCACCTAAATCTCTATCAAGGCTATTAAACTCTCTCGTATTTTGTGTGAGCAGTCCGTTTTGTATCTCTGATGCAGTAGCAACACCATTATGATTATTCACCACACTTGCTAGTGCACTGTAGCCATTGCTACTATATTGGAAGTCTAGATAATCACCTGTTGCATCTCCCATGATATCTGCATACTCTTCTCTGTTATTATCATAGTTTGCAGTTTTAGTGATATCTTTATCTTTTTGGAAATCTATGAGATGCTGTGTCTCATGTCCTAGTGTTTCTACACTCTCTAGTGAGTTTCCATGTAAGTTATCAGCGATATAGATGTTGCCATTCTCATGTGAATAGAAACCTTTGTTATGGTTATCTACCATCACTTTTGCCACGGTTGGTGTCACACCCATCTCATCAGCGATGAAGCTTACTAGTGCTGTGTAAGCAGCTTGTTTTTTTTCTGGTGATGCATTTTGATTTTGTAGGGCATCTATATGTGCTTGATTGCCTATTTCTACAAACTTCTTGGTAGCGGTGAAATAGTTTTGTTTTCCTTCGATATGGTTTTTAAGGTTGGTCTCACCATTTCCTTGATTACCCAAGAAAGAGACAGACTCTTTTGTAAGATCTTTAATCGATTCTGCGAGTATCTCTGTTCTTTTG
Source organism: Campylobacterota bacterium (assembly GCA_022600175.1). Classification (GTDB taxonomy): domain Bacteria; phylum Campylobacterota; class Campylobacteria; order Campylobacterales; family QNZT01; genus SZUA-1433. The sequence continues at coordinate 5,207 of JAHZKW010000115.1, read as the reverse complement.
ACATCTTCATGTATCTGCTTTCGACCTTCAACTGTCAATAGTCTGTTATCTACAACCACATCAAAGTCACCGTTTGACTGAGTCACATCATAAAGTCTTTTAGTCGTTGTTGTGATATCTCTGTTGAGGTTACTCTCATCATAAGTATCACCTGCAACGTTAAAGATCCCTTTTCCAATGGTTGCGAGTGTCTTATCGACTTTGATATCTGAACCATTATGATAGTTAACCGTTGTCGTACTTCCTACACCTACACCTGCATTTGTCGAACTAGAGGTGTCTGTATCGCTGAGGTTTGCAAAGTCAAAAGTTCCTGTACTAAAGTTTAGTTTTCCACTATCTTCACCCTCTTCATCTACTGTTGCTATCGTCGCACCTACAAGTTCGGTATGCCCTTTGACATTCACATCTAAAGTGCCATTTGAAGTGATACTAGCAACAACTGTTTTTTTAGAGTAGCCTCTGGCATTTCCAAAGTTTACGCCCCCACTATTGGCACTGACACCTGTCGCGCTATTGATGCCTGCTCCTGCACTTAAGCCTGCAGAGTTACTTTTATGACTAGATATATCTTGCACGGAAGCAAAGCTGAGGTCTCCACCTACGTTGAGCAATCCTTTAGAGTTTGCATGGATATTCGCACCTTCTACTTTCATGTCACCTTCTGTCGTGATCTTGACATTGTCACCTAAGAGTAGTGCATTGGTATGTGTGATGCTTTTTTGGGTCGCTGTACTTTTATCAAAGTTTGCATTCACAGATGGTCCTGTCGCTGCATTATGAATTGTCTGGCTTACTGTAATATGTCCATGTTTATTATCAGTTTGGGTGGTACTGCTATCTTGACTTGCTAAGAGTTCTAGAGTTTTAGCATTGATCCCTAAGGTCTCTGAGGCTTTGACAACAGAACCTTTAATTGTTGCTTTATCTCCCGCTTGGATGGTGATATTTTTACCCTCTAGTGTTGAGCCTGTAGAAGCAACTGAAGTTACGCCTGTCTCTTTTGCTGAAGCATCAATATCGAGTTGTAACCCTGCATTAAATCCATAAGTGCTTGTACTTTGTGCCGCTGCAGCAGTTTGTTGTGCTAAGAGTGTTGTTTTTGAGGTGAGGTTTGCAGTCGCTGCTGCGATATTGGTTACATACCACTTCTCATCCTCTTTGGAATCTTGGATCAAACGCTCTAAATCTTTGATATCTGAGAGTGAAACTCCTGGTTTTTTAGCGTTATATTCAGATTTAAGCTTAGCCAACTGACTCTCATACTTTTTAAGGTTATCTTTATAGGTGTCATACTTCTTTTTAGAGTCAGACAACTGATCTTTTGCTGTTTTGAGTGCTTGTGCTGCTTTAACAACTTCGACTGCTTGATGTTGCACGGTCAGGCTTATTTCCCCTTCACCATGAATCTCTTTGGTGTGATCTGTGGTCGTTGCTTGTACTTCAGCAATCTTGATATCTTTCTCTGCTTGCAAGATGATATCTCCACTTTTTTCCAATACACCATCTGCATTTCTAAGTGTGGTCTCTATTTTAGAACCTAAGATATTGATATCTTTTGCCGAGTTGATAGCCACTGTCCCACCTAGTGTTTTCAACGTGGTTGAGACTACGGTGTCTGTAGAGAGATCTTTATCCATCTTGTCATATGTTGCTTTGGCAAGACTGAGTGATGCTCTTCCATCTTTTATTTTCACGGCACTTAAAGGGTTTGTAATCGTCTTCGCAAAATCCCCTAAACTCACTTTAAGCGTCTCTTTACTGCTATACTCTCTGTTGTTAGCAACTACGGCTTGGATATTGACATCACCTGTTCTGGTTGTGATATCGATACCATTTTTACCTAAGATATCTGAACCGATGATATTGGCACTGCCTGCGTTGATTGAGACTCTATCCGCTTCAATCATAGAGCCTTTAACTTTTTGCTTAATATACCCTTCTAAAGAGTTTGCAGAAGCATAGAGGTTACCACCTTTACCGATACCACTACTACGTCGCTCCTCTTCTCTAAACTCTTGCTCCATCACGTTAGATATACTGAGATTATTCCCCGCATAAAGACTAATCAGGTTATTCGCTTTTAAGCGAGATCCAATAATATTCATACTATTACTTGCTCTAAGTCGAATATCATTTCTACTGATGAGTGAAGTTGATCTCCAGTAATGACTCGATAGATTAAGTCTGCTGATATCACTGCTATAGCGAATCCCTAACCAGCTACTTGTTTTCTTTCTATACTCTTTTCGATCAGAGACATATTTATGTGCATTGGCATACACATTTCTTGCTTTTCCTTGGATATCACCTCGTGAACTATACGCAGTGGCTGCATTTAAAGAGATGTTATTTCTAGCAAGCATCGCAATACTTGAACCACGCAGATAACTATTGTTAACTCTTTCTCGTACATCTTCTATTTGATGGATTTTGGTCTTTTTCTTACCATACCATGTACGACTTGTTGACTTGTGATAGTAGTGTTGATAATCTCTATCATTATAGGCACGCGTGTTAATAGACCCACTTGCATCTAAAATTAAGTTTCCTCTCCAATAATTTGTTGCTTGTAATTTTGCAGCATTTAAGTTGATATTTCGTCGAGATTGAATCGAGAGTGGTCCACCCCAAGCGTAGAGTTCAGACGTTTTATAATCTTTTGTCTTTAAGAAGTTATTTTGAGAACCTGTATATCCATATACAGCTCTTGCATTAAGATTAACATCACCTAAAGATTTTAAAGATATCTCTCTTGCAGATGCTTTAGCAGCAGTAAAGTCAATTGGTCCTCTTGTTTTGATTTGCAGTGCACCTGAAGCTTTGACTAAACCTTTAGCTACGATTCCATCTCTATATCCCGATTGACGATCTTTATAAGTGTATGCATTCATTCTTCGGATATCACTCTTATTTTGAAATCCACCAGCTGTTGAAACCATAGAGATATTTCGACCATTGATATACCCAGCATTATTAACAATATTGTTGGCTGTGGTCATAACAATATCACCCTTAGCTTTGATCGTTGAGTGATCATTGGTGATAGAGTTTCGATAGTTTCGATAGTATCCATACATACCATAGTATGAAAATGGGTTGGTTATACTTGTGACTAAATTTGCATTAGAGTTTGTTGTATTTTTGATGTAGAGGTTGCCTCCTGAAGAGATCTCTGCTCTACCGTACCCTGTTCCTTCTCTTTGATCAAAATTACCATACTTTAAAAACGTACGTATATCATAATAGTTATGTCGCTTATATAGATAAGGGTTATAACTTGATCTATTCGAGAGATTATTGGTTGCGATATTCATATATCCATTGTCTGTTCTAATCTTACCGTTATAGTTACTGACATATTGTGCTGATTGTCTAGGATTTCTTCCTGCTATATGCATATCATTTCGTGCAAGAATGTTGGCATAATAACCTGAGTTAGCAATATAATTTGCAAAGATATTAAGATCATTACCTGCTTGTAGTGTTGCACCGCGATAACCAATTTGTTTATTCGTGAGTGCATGTCCTACTAGCGTTAAATCTCTATTGGCTCTTATATACCCGTTGTTTTCAATAGAGCTTCCTTTGAGATAGAGATTACCTCCTGCAGTTAAAGATTTACCACTGAAGTTTTGTATCTTACCACTTGCCATAATGTTAAGATCTCGTTTTGCACCCAAATAACCACTATTATTAAAGCCACTCTTGGTCAACTCTAAAGAGATATCTCGACCTGACTTTAAAAGGCTATTACTTGTGAACTTATCACTTTTGATCGCTAAATCTCTTTTTGCATTGAGTGAGGTCAAATACATACCTACATTACCAGCATCACTTAATAAAGAGACATCATTACCAGATACATTACTTCTGTAGTTATAGATATTATTTTTAGCAGTTAATTGTAAAGCATTACGCGCACTGATAGTACTATACATATTACTAATGCTACTAACATTTGATCGTGCACTGCTACCACTGCCTGTCAATCCACCGATTAAAGCATTATTACCAGCGGTAATATGTCCATAGTAATTCTTCACATTTCCATTGGCAATGACAACATCTCCACCAGCACTCACTTTCGCATACTGATTAGGATAATATCTTTGCTTCCCTTTTGTCCCTACGTTTTCAAACTGTTGACTATCAATAAAGACAGAACCACGGACACTTTTTATCGTACCATCTGAATTTCTTATATATCTGCTAAGTCCACCTCTATCATTTGCCGCTAAAAGTAGATTGTTATTTGCTTGGATCACTCCATATTTTCCACTATTTACTATAGTATTTGGTGCAAATAGGGCAAGGTTATCTCCTGCTAAAATTCGCCCATTTGTATTGGTAATATTATAAGCGTTGATAAGTGTATTTCTACCACTAGAGATCAATCCTGTATTGGTAAGACTACTTGCCTTAATATTTAAGGCATTTCTACTATAAAGTTTTGCATATTTGGTATTTAACACTCCACCTCTTACATCAAGGGCAAGTTGATCACCTGCCTCGATGCTTTCTCCACTATTTAAAGTCAGTCCACCTCGAGTAATTTTCACCCCTAAATCTCTATAAGATTTTAACTTCCCAACGCCCCCTAGATAAGCGGTATTTAGTTTTAAGGAGGTATAAGCGTCATACATACCTCCACTATTGATGAGTGAGTATGCGTTGACATTGATATTGTTAGCTTTCAATCTTGCTCGACTTGTATCAAGCTTTGATGCTTGTATCGTTAATGTACCGTTGGCAAGCGTTTCTGATTGCCCTAATTCACTCAAGTATGATTTTAAAGTGACATTTTTAAGTGCCGATATTTTTGAATCTTTGGCATATAGATATTTAGTATTGACATTGATATCTCCACCAGTAACAATATTTCCTTTACCGTAGTTCTGTACACTTTCACTTGCAGTGGCACGTAATGTACCTCCCGAACTTAACAATCCGCCATACTGATTATAAAGGTTTTTGGTATATAAAGTAAGGTTCTTCCCTGCTTGTATTTTTCCTTTACTTGTATTATTAATATGATCTAATGCGGTGATATTGACATTCCCATTAGCAGCAAAAGTACCACCATTATGCACTCTTGCACGGTTAGTTGCATAGATATCAAGGTTATTTCCAGCAGTCACACTACCACCTGTATAACTATCGATCCATGTTCCTCGTAGTCTTACATCTCCTCCTGCAACCATAGT
>JAHZKW010000114.1 GCA_022600175.1 Campylobacterota bacterium | reverse complement strand
CGTAATATCGGTCTTTCAAAGCGTCCCTTTCTTGTTGGGAGCCGAAATTATATACAACCACTCCTTAAAAGTTACTTAAATATTTGGGAAATTACCTTTTTTATTTTTTAACTTTATCCACTTACTTTTACCCATAAGGTTTCTATAAGATATACGTGTGCCCTGTCTCTTGTTCTATTCGTATTGTAATACTCTCTCCAGCACTATTTAATAATCGTATATCACAAGGTGCTTGTATAAGTTTAGTTGTACCATTTAAAGCATAAGATGTCTGCATATTATTTAATGCCCCAAATAATGGTCTACCTAGATAATCAAAAGATATTCGTAAACTTACATTATTACATCCTCCATGAAAACTTACACCTCTATTCATAATATCACCTGTTTTAACTGCTGAGATATCATATTTATGTCCAATATTCATCTCTTTAGTAATTTCAGGATTTACAGCTCCGGATTCAATATAAGGTAATATATTATTACCATATCCTCCTGTCATAAATTGAGAAGTTGGATTTAGAGTATTTCTAGCAATTTCTGATCTATTAGCGGTTCCATCAGGAGCATTCCCAAGTATTGCGCCCCAATCATCTGAAAAAATTGTATATGACCATTGATTATCAGAGCCTTGAACATTTAGAAACTGAAGTTGCCATCTTTTTGTGTGGTACATTGCATCACTAGGATCAAACTTATTATCAATCATTGCTAGGTGTTGTGTATACTGTATATGTGAAATCAGTTGATGTGCAGCTTCATGAAGTGATGGACGACTAAACCTTGGTGCGGTAACTGCCGCTAAAATACCTATAATAATAATGACAAAGATAAGTTCAATAAGTGTCAAACCTTTTTTCATAACAAATAACCTCAACCAAATATGTAATTTTAATAACTACATATCGGTCAAAGTTACAATATCTTTAATATTTTAAAGCTCAGGGGCCTTATCTACATCATAAAGAATATCATCCCATGGATGTCTATACATAGGCATTGCAAGACGTTTTTCATCTAGAATATGACCAATGAAACCGATACTTCTTCCAAGAATAAAGAATGCGTTCAGTGCACCAGCTTCGATAAAGACATCAATCTCTTCATCTGTATAGCCAAGTGCTCTCCACATATCAACCATTAAAATACCAATAGTACCATCTACATTAAGGATAAGATTCTCTTTTTTACTAGTCGTCAATGCTTCAACTGTTCTTGCATAATCAAGAAGTGGTGTTGAAGGAAAGTTCTCTGATGCAAAATCCATCAAACCTTTGACACGAAGATCTGGGTTTTTGAGAGATTTAATTCTATGCCCAATTCCTGGAATCGGAACACCCTCACCTTTCATATACCCTAAGAACTCTTTTGGAGAAAGGTTATTATCATCTGCATATTTAAAATATTTTGCAGCACCATCAATTGCACCACCAAATCTTGGTCCAATCGTAAGAAGACCAGCGATGAGTGAAGAGATAACATCTTTACCTGCACGTGCCGTTACTTTTGCATTGTGTGCACCTGAAACTGCAGGACCATGATCAGCGACTGTTTTAAGAACTGTTTCTAGGAAATCAACTGCCCATCTTGGATAACGCTTTTTGAACCATAATATACTCATCACATCACCCACTGTAAATCCAGTATCCGGTGTTGCAACTGAGCTGATTGGATAACCACAGTAATGTGCTTCGTCACCTCTATCATCAGAAATCGTACAGATAAACTCTTTACTACGTCTTACTTTTGGTACTGTATTCATCGCTGGCTCTGGAATCTCAGCAATATTTAGACTTTCATGTACTCTTTTAATAGTTGCGGGAAGGTCATTAAATGACTCAGGTACATGAATACCTGCTTCTGCCATTGCTTTGTTTTTCGCTTCTGCAGTCTCTCTCTCAGCATTTGCTGATGCACCAGCATGTCCAAATTGAACACCACTATCATAATGCTTTGCAATCGTACCGATACACCAAGCGATTACGGGCTTAGTAATTTTTCCTTCTTTGATCGCATCGATAACTTTGTACTCTTCGATACCACCAACTTCACCAAGAAGAAGCATATATTTTACATCTGGGTTTTGTTCCATTCTAAGGAGGTTATCGATAAATACTGAACCAACAAATCTATCACCACCAATCGCTACACCTTCAGCAATACCATCTGCATTGATAGAGATAATATTTGAAAGCTCGTTAAACAAACCACCTGAACGTGTGACTAGTCCACAAGAACCAGCACGGTGTAATTTAGAATTTACAATGTTTTCAATTGTACCACCAACGTTTGCAATTTTAAATGCACCAGGCGCTATACCACCAACTGTAGCTGGTCCGATAACTGTTACATTGTGTGCTCTTGCTTCTTCGTTCATACCACGTGCTAATCTCTCAGGTATACCTTCAGCTGTAATCATGATAGTGCTGAAACCACCAATCTCTAACGCTTCCATTGTAACATCATATGCTGTTCTAAATGATGCAAAGTTTAAAAGTACATCTGCCCCAGGCTGTGCTGCTTTAGCATCTGCTGTACTTTTATATAGTGGAATCATCACTTCATCTGGTCCCCAGAAGAACTTGTCAAACTTATTACCACTTGTAGGGGCAACAATACCTGCAACTGAAGGCGTCTCTCTTTTGATCGTATAGTCATAATCTAACATTCTTTGGATCGCTGATCTGTTGTTATTCCAAAAAATTGCTTGTGTATCTCTAGTAAATAATTGTGCCATATTCTCTCCTTATGCCTCTACTGCCATTCTTACGATATCTGTAACGTGCGTCTCTGGTCCATAAACGTCAATCCAAATTCCCATTCTATCAGCTGCCTCTTTAATATCTTTAAGACCTTTTTCGTAGTTTGGTCCACCACGTCTCACATAGATCTTAATACCAACTTCTTTCATCTTATCTTGGTACGCTTCAAATGCTTGGATAATACCTGTAAATGTTTTTGCAACATCTGTAAAGTTTGCAATCGCACCACCGATGATAAGAATCTTATCTCTACCTTGTGGGTCTTTCTCTCGTGTCATAAGATCTAATAGAGTTTCAGCATAGAATTTTGTCTCACCAGTAGTTGGTCCACCAGAGTACTCACCATAGTTTGCAAGGTCTTCAATACCTGCAAGATCAGCAATCGTATCTGCATAAACAACTGAAGCACCACCACCGGCAACCATTGTCCAGATTCTTGCTTCTGGCTTAAGCAGTGTAAGTTTGAGTGAAGCACCGGTTTTTGCATCAGCCTCTTCTACGGCTAATACTTCTGGAGATTTCTCTTCCATACCAAATGCTGTTGGATACTCTACGTCTCCCCATTGATCTACCATCATAAATCCAGCAGTATCATCAAGCTTCGCAACCATATCAAGAAGTTCGATTTTGTTACCTTGCATCACAAATGGATTAATCTCAAGGTATGCAAAGTTAAGCTCTCTGTAAGCTTTAAAGAAACCGATTGCAAACTCAGCGAATGCTTCTTTATCTTTATCAGCTACGTCCGCTGGAACATTTGCTTTGATCTTAGAAGCTATCTGATCTTCAGTATCAGTGATCTTGAAAGCTACTTCAGTCACTTTCTCTTCCCAACCCTCTTCTACTTCCATACCACCTTCAGCTGACATATAAAGCATATCATCATCACCTACACATGTTGCAGAGATATAATACTCTTCAGCTTGCTCATGTGGCGTAAATGGCTCAACAACAAAGTGTGTTAACATATCAACAGATGGAGTACCTGCTGGTGTATCACCGTCAAACTCAAAGTAAACCTCTTGCTTAGAACTTGATTTCTCATCTATCCAAGATGCAGCTTTTTCAAGTTTTACGTCACCTGGCTTAGTATCTTTGAAAAGTACTAATCCATTTTTACCACGCTTACCAAAAAGCATATCTGGTTTTGCAACCAATGTTTTCTCATTTAACCAAGCACTTGTTTTTGCTGCTTCTCTTAACTCCGCACCATTTTGAACCATCACTGTTTCGTATGCATAAGTAAAGTTTGGAAAGTATTTATCCCAATGCTTTGCTAAAATAGATTTCGCATCATATTCTCGTATCGCTTTTTGTGCCATACACGCTCCTTATTAAAATTTGAGATATTTTAACAGTTGGATAGTAAGCCAATACTAAAACGAGTAGTAATGATAGAAGTTTTATCTACAAATTGTGAATTTTTGAAACATGTAGCATTTTAATAGCGCGATTAAAGTAACTTATAGTAACACTTATAACGTGATTACTATCTGCTCTTTCATTTAAAATATACTTATCACCTCTTGCTATCTTGTAAAATTGTAACCTTTTTTGCATTTCAGAATCTGCCATAACTGCATCTATATTATTTTTCTTCAATACTATTGCAAGTTCTTTGGCAACATGATACTTATAAGCAAAATGTTTTGATGGATTATCAATTAAAACGTATAAGTACTTGTTAAGATGTGCTACACCAAAGAGTAGGACAAGTGATGCAAAGACAAATGCAAAAAAGTACTTATGAAAACGTCTGAGTTCTGGAAGTCTAATACGATAGGTTTTTAAAAACATGGAAAACATTAACGGAACAGCAATTACCACAAAAGGAGCAAAATCTTCAATCAATATTCTTTGTCGAAATGACAGTATTATAGAGAAGAGTAAAGCGTTAAAAGAGATATACCAAATAATATCTTTTTTCTCTTTGATCAAAATACGATATAGGACATAAAAAAAATAGAGAAACAACAATGGTGAAAAAATCAGCCCATATACTGCAAATATATCAAAAAAATAAATTTTTGGAGCGTTTGCCATATCAAACCCATATAAGTAGAGCGATGCTAATGTCAACAATAATGAAAGCAGTGTTAAAAAAAGCTCTCTTTTGACCATACCATAAACTACTAAAGCAAGATAGAGTGTGATAAAAGAGTCATCAACAAAAACTAATAATGGTAATAAAAAAGCATAGAGGTTCTCTTTTTTATGTAGAAATAGATAGATAAAAAGCAGTGTAAAAAAAATTGCAACGGTGGCACTATTGACCAAAACAGCAGCACTGGTCACTCCTGGTAGCATGATAAAAATCAAAAGATTAATTAATCTATCACCAACACGTTTAAAATAGAAATCACTAATCTGATACATCAGGATAATACTGCCAATATGCAATAAAATAAAAGGTAACCGTAAAGCAAGATCGTTTTGACCAAAAAGGAGTGTTGAAAAGTAGGCTAGATAATGTATAAAACTTCTTTCATCAAAAAAGATCACTGCCTCATCATAGCT
>JAHZKW010000113.1 GCA_022600175.1 Campylobacterota bacterium | reverse complement strand
TCATCTGTATCGGCTTTATAAAAAGTTTTGCTAAATAGTATCCAATGATAGTAATTAAAAGATAGAGCACCAAAAGCACAATCAAAATCTGTTTTTTTATCTTTGTGATCGTCTCAAAAAAGTGTTGCTCTTCTATCACGGTATACGTAACATCAAGATGTCCAAAAGCACTCTTATCGACAAGGATAAGATGGTTCTTTTGTTCATAAAGTACGTGTGAAAAGTCTATCTCTTTGGTGATCTTTGTCACAAGTGGTTTTTTGGATACGTCATAAAAACCTATCTCAAATGATTTATGTGCTGTTGCTTTGGCTAAAGAAAATGACATATCTGCCATATGTGCATGAATAATCTTGGCTGAGAGGGAAGAGGCATACATCTGCATCTCATACTTTGCTTTATCATAATAAAAACGATACTCCACAATATAAAAAAGATATGCAATCACTGCAAACAGTACAAAAAGTGACCCAAGATAGAGTGATAGAAAACGAAAAAACGTCTTTCTCTCTTCAGTCGTTAAATCGATAACCTACTCCTTTAATTGTCATAATTTTCTCCTCACCTAATAGTTTTCTCAAATTTTTGATGTAGGTTCTAATTGTTGCCATCGTGGGTGCATCCTCATAACTCCATAGATTAGCGATGAGATCCTCCGTTTTCACTGTATCTGTTTTATGGTGTAGTAAATACTCCAGTATCTCTGCCTCTTTTTTAGGAAGTTTATGTGCTATTGTATCAACAAACAATGTCTGAATACCACTATCATAAGAGAGCGTATCTGAAATTTCAAATATCACCTTTTCATCGATATGAAAATGACGTTTGATATTCTCTATTCTTGCTTTGAGTTCTAAAAGATCAAATGGCTTTTTAAGATAATCATCACAACCCACCTCAAACCCTTCCAATACATCACGAGAGTCATGAAGTGAAGTGATAAAGATAGCAGGCGTTTGAGCTCCTGTCCCTCGAAAACTTTTTAAAAATGAAAAACCATCTAAGTGTGGTACATTGACATCTAAAAGCAGTAGATCAAACTTAGAGGTATAAACAAGATCTTCAGCTTCTATACCATTATAAGTAACATGCACTTGATACCCTAAAGTCTCGAGATACTCAGTAATAATCTCGGAGAGAACCATATCATCTTCCATAAGCAATACGTTCATCATAAATCCTTTGTAGCATTGTAACATGATAAGAATATGTTATAATAAAAACATCTTATATTCTAATAATATAAAAAGGATCGTATGTGAATAAAAATATCATTGGATTTGGAATCGCAGGTAACTTTGCACACCATTTAGAACAAGCAGGAGAGAGTGATGACTTTATCAATGTCATTGTTGAAGAGGAGGATGCACCCAAAGGAATCTTTCCTACCTATATACCTAATGATAAGACTTTTTTAGGAGATTACCCTTTTTCCGAGGACACAATACAATCTATCGAAGATAAAAATATCCAAGTAGAACCTGAAGTAGGACTACTATGTCATATCACCTATGAAGGGGATAAAATCAAATCTCTCGAACCGACACATTTTATGGCCTACAATGATTGTTCTATTCGTGTTGAAGGAGCCAAAAAGATCAGCCATAAAAAAAACTGGGGTGCAAATAGTAAGGGGATTAGTGCAAAAATGCTTGATATCGATACCTTCTCCCTCGGTGGAGTGATGGATGACTACTCACTCACCTCTTTTATCAAAAGAGATGGTAAAATTATCCAATATGGCGAAAACAGTGAACTTTTAGGCTACAGCTACTTTTATGGGAAACTCTTAGATTGGATGGTAGAGAAACTCAATCACCAAAGAGACAATGGACCATTGGAAGATTTAAACCGTCTCATCCTTGATGCAGATAAGCCCAAAAAGCTACTCATCTCAATCGGTGCTACGCGCTACACCAAATTTGGAGAAACACACTACTTACAAAAGGGGGATACAGCCTACATCATAGTCTATAATCATAGTCGTTATGATCATGAACGTATCTCAGAGATGATTGATAAAGGGGAGTTTGCTAACTGTCAAGCATCGATACTCAGACAAGAGGTGATTTAAACCTAGTGCTTTGGGCAAAGTGCCCATGCACATTTCAACAAAATAGACGCTAAACTAACGCCTCTTCTTTCTGCTCTACTTGAATATATTTATCAAAAATTTTAGCATCTTTAATAAACTTTACTAACGCTCCATCAAGCTCACCTTTTTGCACCATCAGATCAAGGATTTCAAAAGTCTCTTGTTCTGTTTTTGCTCTCTTGTAGGGTCTATCACTCGCTGTTAATGCTTCTAAAATATCGATAATTGCCAAAAGTCTTGTTTCAAATGAGATCTCTTCGGCTTTTAATCCTAATGGATACCCTGTACCATTAAGCTTCTCATGATGTCCACTTGCAATCTCAGGAACTTTACTATACTTTTTCGGGAAAGTAATCATCTTTAACATATCAAATGTTGTCTTTGCATGCTCATTGATTTTATTACGCTCTTTATCTGAAAGTGTTCCGTTTCTAATAGTAAGATACTGTACCTCATCATAATTTAACAGATGAACATACTGCCCTTCAATCATAAAGTTTTTTGCAGCAATCTCTTTAAGCCTTTCAACCTGTTCATCACCCATCACTGTAAATGGTTTATTTGCACGTTTTAAAAACTCTAAATCTTCTGCTAGTTCGGCAATCTTTAATTTATGTCTATGTTCAATATCATCCATACGAATACGGTAATCACCATTTAAAAACTTACATTTTGCATCCAACATCTGACACTCTAAGCTTGATTTAATAAAGTTAAAACGCATCTCAATAACATTAATACGATCATAAAGCGTCTCTAACCTTGTTGCTTTATCTAAAATATGTTCAGGTGTTGCAATCTTTCCTATATCATGCATCCAAGCAGCAAGTTCAAGCTCTTCAAACTGCTCTTTCGTATATTGAATATCTTTATACGTTGTAGTATCACTATCTATCTCTTTGACGACATTAACCATCAAGTCTTTAACACGGTTGATATGTCCATACCCATAGGGAGATTTCACACTAAGCGCATAAGAGATACTCTCCAAAAATGAGTATACAAGCTTTTCCAAATCTTCAATAAGCCAATTTTTTGCAATCGCACTTGCAGCAAGATTTGCATAGGTTGTGGTCATCTCTATATCGCTATGTGTAAAAGTAGCCACCTCTTCATAAGAGACTTTATTGATTAGCTGCATCACACCAACAACTTCATCATCTTGATTCATCATAGGGATCACTAACATCGATTTTGATCGATAGTTATTGGCTTTATCAAACTTTTTTGTCCCCTCAAAGTTAAATCCATCAAAATGATAGAGATAGATATCAGGGATATTAATCGTCTGTTTTGAGAGTGCACATACAGCAGAGACATTTTCCTGGTTCTCTTTACCATTTCTATGAAGATGTATTTTGGGCAACTCTGTATCAATCTCATAGATACCTAGCTTATCATTTTTAACTGCCTTAAAGGTCAAATGATCAGCTTCTTTAAGATAAATAGTACCACCTTCAGCACCAGTATACTCGATCGCCTCTTCTAAAATCATACCAAGAATTTTACTCAAATCCTTCTCTTTTGAAAGTGCAGTAGAGATCTCCATAGCACGTCTATCACGGTTCTTTTTATAGACGTTATTTTTTAAATACTCACCATCACTTAGAACTCTACCCTCACCCCAAAGCACATTTAAAATCTCTAACTCTTTTTCAATTATATCTCGATAATTTGGCTTTACATGTGTGACATAGATATTGAGATCATCTCTTGTTAACTTCTGCTGTTCCTCTTTTAATAGTTTAGGTGTGAGATGCTTACTATGATCTGCTAACTCTTCCATTTCAGAAGGAAAAGAGACATCAATAATGATAGAATCAATATGGCTATTTTCATTTGCTTCATACCAAATTGAATCACACAGATAGGTATCTGATGCATAAATCGCAGAAAAATCTCTTTTTTTAATCACATATCCACATGTAGGTACCGTATGATTCAACGCGATAGGTTTCAAGGATACGTTATTAAACACATACTCTTTATTAAGTTCAAGCTCTATAAATTCAATCGATTTATGCTCAGCCTTGACCAAAGATATCTCTTTAAAATCAGGCCATATATCCCAATTGAAAACATGCTCGTTTAAAGCCTCTAAAGTCTCTTTAAGTCCATAAATCTTAAGTGGTGTATGTCTCTCTTGAAAATAGATATCCACTAAAAATGCAATATCACTAATATGGTCTAAATGCGAGTGTGTTAAAAAAATATGTTCAATATATTTTGCACCATCCCCTAAGCCATTGAGAATATTACCGGCATCTATGACAATATTTTCGGATACAAGTACACAGCTTGAACCTGTACACTCCTTTTTACTACCACCCGTACCTAAAAACCGTATATCATTTTCTAACATGTTTTTATATCCTCATCCCTTAACACTTGGTAAATTGTTACAGGTTTGCTTTTCCCTTTAACCGTCACACTATCTACCATTTTTATATTATAATTTTGTTTCAAACGATTCTTTGTCTCCTCAGTGATTAAAATCTCCGCATTGTAAACTTTACACAATCCTTCAACACGTGAAGCAAGATTGACACTATCACCGATAATTGTATAATCACTACGATCTACACTCCCCATCTCTCCAGCAACTGCTTCACCAGTATGAATACCGATACCAATATACACCAATGGGAGGTTAGAGACTTCTAACTCTTTGTTTAAAACATCTAACCGCTTCAACTGTTCTAGTGCTGTACTCACTGCCTTATCAGGATGATCTACCACACCTAAAGGAGCATTCCAATACGCCATGATCGCATCTCCAATATACTTATCAATAGTCCCTTGATTATGAATGATCACATCACTCATCGGAGACATATAACGATTTAGATAAGTAATCAAAGCATGTGCACTTTCAAAACCTTCTGAGATAGAGGTGAAATTACGAACATCACTAAAATAGATCGTTACTTCTTTCTCTTCTGCACTAAAATCGACATTTCCCGATTTTATTAAAGTCTCGGCTACTGCAGGGGATACTTTCTTCGCAAACTTACCTAAAATTTGCTCTTTTTGCCGTGACTCAAAAAAGAGTTTTGAGACAAATAAAATCAATACCGTTGTAATAATACTAATGATTGGATAGAGGATATTTAAGACAATGCCATAAGAGAACATCAAAGTATACAGTGATACAAATACAGCAGCTAAAAATCCAATTGACGCGCCAAAAGCGATAAAAGAAAATGATCCATATAACAGTAGTGCTGCTATAAGCGTACTCAATAAAATCACCAGTACATTAATACCCACCGCATTAGAGGGTTTTTGTAAGAAGTTTGCGTTGATAATATTATCAATCGCATTGGCATGGATCTCAACACCAGGAATCGTACGATCAAACGGCATAGCCCTTAAATCCAACAACCCTGATGCTGATGTACCTATAAGCACTACTTTACCAGCTAAATCTTCTTTGGGTACTTTTTGTTCATAGACATCTAACGCAGAGATATATTGATAACGCTTTTTAGCCCCTGCAAAATTGACAAATAGTCTACCATTTTCATCAGTAGGAATCACCAAGTCACCTAACATGATGTTAGCAATACCAAACTCATCATAATTGACATAAACCATCTTCTCACCCAACGCTACACGAATCATCTCTAAAGCAAGAGAAGGATAAATCGTCCCCTCTAATGAGAAAAGCATCGGTACATAACGCACAACACCATCCCCATCAGGGAACATGTTAAAGCTTCCACTTGAGTAGGCACTATCTTGTAGTATTTTAATATTGGCAGTCACCCCTTTAGCAAGAGGGAGAAACTCCTCTTGGGATTTACCTCGCTCAATAAAGATAGCATCTGTTGAGGGCGTATAATTTGAAAAGTGATCTTCAAGATTTAGGATATAACCTAAAATAGAGGGAGAGTTTGCAATACTTTGGGCAAATACCTCATCATAATCTACCGCATTTTCAATCTCGAGACCTAACTCTTTAACCACCTTTCTAGGTGAACTCTCATCACCCTCCGCAAAAACCATATCAAAACCAATCACCCCTACCTCATAATCCGTAAGATTATCAAGCAGTTTGGCTACTTTATCACGTCTCCATGGCCAACGTCCTAAAGCTTGTAGCGATCTCTCATCGACATCAACGATCACAATATCTTTACTCGCCACCACTTCACCACGAATATTAAAAAACATATCAATAAAATTATTATTAAACTTTTGAATACTTTGAAAATTTGAGAGATAAAGCACAATAAAAAGTACAGCACTCATCAACGCAATATAGAGATTAAAGAACTTAACTTTACGCAATTTCACCCCTTAAAACTGTACAGAAAAAGCACTATACGTCGATTTACTTCCATAATAATATCGGAGCCTACTGTGAAAAGATTAATTATTTTATTTTTTACCGTTATTTCTACACTAAGTGCAAGTATCGGGGAAATTACCGCTATCAATGGAGAAGCATATATCTTAAGAGATAATGTCAAAATCCCTGCTATAAAACAGACAAAGCTTGAAGAGAAAGATATCATCAAGACAATGCCAAAAAGTAAATTGCAAATCGTTTTTGAAGATCAGACGGTTATCTCTTTAGGACAAAACACAACCTTTGAAGTGGAAGAGTATCTCTTTTCGCAAACAAAACCCAAAGCAAAGTTCAAAGTCTCAAAAGGTCTTTTCAAATCTATCACAGGAAAAATTGGAAAGATTGCACCACAAAATTTCAAACTCAAAACACAAAATGCAACCATCGGGGTTAGAGGAACGACGATCCTTGGAGAAACCACGAGAGATAATGACAACATCATCTGTAGTGATGGTAAGATCGTAGTCTTTACCCAATTGGGTCAAGTAGCCGTCGATATGGGAGAGCAGACCACCGTACTAAGAGGACAAAAACCAACCCCTGCAATCAAAATTTCAACACCGCAATTACATAAAATGGATGCAAAAATACAACCTCTGGTTAAACCAGAAAAAGAGAATGTACCTGATACAGTACCAACTGTCAAAAAAGAAGAGGCAAAAGAAGAGGTCAATGAACAACCTATCACAGTAGAGGTTGACGAAATTAAAAATCAGTGGGGTGACTGGGATAAAAAAGATTATATCGCGCAAGAGCTTGAGAACCAACCCACACCACAACCTAAAACAGAGGAGCCAGAGATGTTAGAGACCCTACAAGCACTTCGTGATAGAGCAGGTACACATAACCCCACCTATAGCGGTAAAGTCACAGGAGTTGTTAATGATACGACTATCTCACCAAACAATAATCATATAAAACTAGATGTTGACCTTGGTCGTGGCACCTTAAATGGTGATATGGCATTTGAAGCTTCTAATACACAATGGAATGCAGATATCGAAAATGGTACGGTAGATCAAAGAGGACAAATTGACTTTGGTTTAGGCAATAACGCAAACACTATGAGTGGCTCAGGAAACGGTATGTTAAGTGGACAGAACCTGCAAAATGCAGATGGTTCTTTTCACTTAAAAAATGAATCAATTAATGAAGAAGCTTTCGGCGCATTTCATGCCGATAAAGATTAGGAGCAGTGATGAGAGAAATTAAATTTTTTACATTAAGTACAGTAACATTACTTATTTTAAATGGTTGTGGTGGCGGAAGTGCCACAAATAGTACAACGCCAACAGAAGAAAATTCCCAAATTCAAGCACCTAAAAATACGATTACGACCAGAGCACTTGGAGTTTCTCAAGAGTGGCAAAAAGTACCTGTAACAAGAAGCTGGTCAGATGCTGCAACCTACTGTGATACACTCATATTAGAGGGGAATAGTGACTGGAGACTTCCTACTTCTAAAGAGTTCTTTGCATTATTGGATAACAACCAATCTATTGATGCACACTTTCCACAAGAGTCAGAGATCAAAGAGTTTTGGAGTGCTACTGAAACCGCATTTGATGCTAACAAAGCATGGAAAATTGCAGCATGGAGTAATAGTGAATATTATGCAGATAAAAACAGTACCTTAGGTGTACGGTGTGTTAGAGGGGAAGTACTCCCTGCACATAGCTTTACACAAGAGACTGAGTCACTCAAAGATAGTGCACCATCGGGAAAAGAACTCTTATGGCAAGATGATGCCGACACCACTTTAACACTGCTTAATTATACAGAAGCAAATAGTTATTGTACAACCAAAGATCAACGGCTTCCTACTATATTTGAACTGCAAAATGTTATCAATAAAGAGAATCTGAATAACCCTTTTTCATATGTGAAAAGTGATGATTTTACCAACTATTGGTCCATCACACCACAACCAACCAATGATCAACAAATTCTCACAGTCAACTTTGCAACAGGTGGTATTACCTTTAGTACAAAAACAACACAAAACTATGTTAGATGTGTGGAAACATTAGATACTACAGCTCCAGTGATCACTATACTAGGTGATAACCCAATGACAATCAATCAACATGCCCCCTTTACTGACCCATTAGCAACAGCAGTTGATAATATTGATGGGGATTTAACAGTTGAGAGTAGCGGTACAGTGGATACAGCAACTATCGGAACCTATACCATCACTTACACCGCAACTGATACCGCAGGCAATAGCGCTTCTGAAATACGAACGGTCACTGTCATCGATGTTACGGCACCTACCATTACACTTGACCAATTCGACACCTATACTGAACTAGGTGCTACTGCAACGGATGCAGTAGAGGGTGCCATTGCAGTCACCACCAGTGGGAGTGTGGATACCACAGTAGTAGGTACACATATTGTCACTTATACTGCGGTAGATAATGCTGGTAATAGTACTTCTCAAAATAGAACCATTACTATCTTAGACAAAACAGCACCTGTAATCACACTCAATGGTAGTGCCACGCTAACACTCAATCAAAATGAAAGCTATATAGAACTTGGTGCAACGGCAACAGATGCTGTAGATGGCAATGTAGATGTTAGTACAACAGGTTTTGTCAACACCCTCGATGCAGGTATCTATATGCTCACCTATACAGCAGTTGATAGTGCAGGCAATAGTGCTTCAACCACAAGAACGATTAATGTACTTGATACCACACCTCCAATGCTGACACTTACAGGCTCCAATCCTCAAACCATTCTCATTGGAGAAGCTTATACAGAGCTAGGAGCGATAGCCACTGATAATGTTGATGGAGAGATTTCAGATCATATTACTATTGATAGTAGCAATGTTGATACAAATACAGTAGGTGATTATAGTGTTACGTACAGTATTGCTGATACTTTAGGTAATCTAGCTACACTCTCACGTACTGTCTCGGTCGTCGATACAACAATACCGATCATCACAATTATTGGAGAAAACCCACAATCCATTGAGGTAGGTACAGCTTACGTAGAACTAGGGGCATCTGCAATAGATAGTTATGATGGTAACATTACAACAGATATTACGATAACACACACTGTAGATGTCAATACTTTAGGTAATTACACTGTCACTTACAATGTTTCTGACTCCAGTGCTAATCCAGCTACGACAATGACCAGAGATGTATATGTTGTAGATACTACCGCACCAATTATCACACTTCAAGGTACTTCAACAGTAGAAGTTGTGATAGGCTCTGTGTATAGTGATGCAGGAGCAACAGCTACTGATAATTATGATGGTAATCTTACAGCATCTATCACAGTTGATAACCCTGTCAATACAAGTACTTTAGGTACTTATACTATAACCTATAATGTCTCTGATACTGCAGGTCTTTCTGCTATTGAAGTCAGTAGAACGGTCACTGTCATCACCCCACCATCACTCTCATTTACACCACACGTTGTCACTACCAATGCCGTAGGTTCTGAGTGGTTAGAGTTAGCAGATCTTAATGGTGATGGATACCTAGATGTCCTCTCCGCAGCAGCAGGAAATGGCTCAAAAGTAGCTTGGTATGAAAATAGTGGAGATCATGCTAACTTTACTGAGCACATTTTAGATAGTACTGCTAATCAACCAGAATCTATTCGTGCTGTAGATATGAATAATGATACTTATCTTGATATTCTCTACTCCACCTATGATCCAACACAACCTATAGTCTTATGTACAAATAGTATCGATACCACTTTCTCATGTAATACGTTAAGTGGACCAAGCAATATTTCACAAGATGTATCATTTATTGAGATTGCAGATCTCAATGATGACGACCAACTTGATCTCTTCACTACCTCGTGGGGAGAACATCGCATAGATTGGTATGAAAATATCGGTGGTACCAACTTCTCAGATCGTAATCTCATTGACGGAGCAAACGTAGATCAGGCAATCTCATTGAAAAAAGCTGACTTTAATAAAGATGGTTATATCGATATCGTTGCCGCATCATATGGCGAAAACAGAATAGATTGGTATGAAAATGATGGTAACGGTGCTTTCACACCACACTTTGTTTCAGACTCTGTAGATCAAGCTTACTCTGTTGATGTTGCCGATATCAATAATGACGGCTATGATGATATTATCTCAACTGGACATCAAAATAATAAAATCTATTGGCATGAGCATGATGGTAGTACATCACCTAATTTTATAACACAACATATAGTGGTAAATGATCTAAAAAGTGTTTACTATGCTTCAGGGGTAGATATGGACAATGACGGCGATATTGATATCCTCAGTGCCTCATCTGAAAGTAACGGTAAAATTGTATGGTATGAAAATAGCAACAATGGCGCAAACTTTCAAGAGCATATTATCGCTTCTAATGAAGACAATGTGATCAGAGTATTTGCAACGGATATAGACAATGATGGAAACATCGATATTATTGCAGGTAGAGACGATGGTACCGTAACCCTTTATGAAAATAATGCAAACCCTGTCACTACAAAAATAGCACAAACAGGTCAAACAGTCATAGCACTCAACTTTGATGATGGATACTATCAATCTGGCGCAGAGAGAATCTACAGTAGAGATGACGATAATGAAATTGTCAATGAACTGCATACAGGCTTAATGTGGCAGGATGATAATGATGCCGCAACTATCACAAAAGACTGGGATGAAGCGGTCAGTTACTGTAATACACTCAATTTAGGAAACTATAGTGATTGGAGATTACCAAACGGACATGAGCTTTACTATTTAACTGATAAAAGTGAAGTCAATGCAAGCTCTTATACAGATCACTTTAATCATATCGTATATGAAGGGTACTGGTCAAATACTACAGAAATTTTGAGTTTTTCAAACTATGTTAGCTTTAACCATAGCGTTGAAACATATACTCAACAGAGCCAAGATTACTATGTACGTTGTGTAAGAGGTGACCCTTTAACATTTACAATGAACAGAGACGCAAGTCAAGAAGTTGTTATTGATCAACAACATGCGCTTATGTGGCAAGATGACAGTGATGCATCTACCGTCGAGGTCAATTTTACAGATGCAATCAATTATTGTGAAACCCTTAATCTTGCGACGTATGATGACTGGAGGCTTCCAAATGCAAATGAGCTCTATAGTACGATAGATCATTCACAAAATACCCCTGCTAACCATGAAGCCTTTGTCAATGTAAAATATGATCCACCATTTAGATTGGGTAATAAACGTTACTGGTCTTCAACAAAACGCGCAGATAGTGATCAAGTCTATACTTTCGAGTATGATCATGGACATGACTATCCATCAGATGTTAGTACAGAAAATTATCTACGTTGTGTCAGAGAGATAAATTAATTAAAAGAGGTCTTATTCCTCTTTTAATTCTCTAAAAAAAAAATGGAAAATACCGATATTAGACAAACAAAGAGACAATAAAGGTAATAAACGCATGAAAAAAGTAGTATCATTTGTGACTGTCTTACTACTTTCTAACCTCAATGCTAGCAATGCAAAAATTGACCATTTTCAACTCGGTGTCTCACACTACCAAAGTGGTGCTTATGAAAAAGCACTTAGTACATTTGACCAAATCCTAATCGAAAACCCGGACAATCAACGTGTACGGCTTGAGTATGCACGTACACTCTATATGATGGGCTTTTATAAAACCGCTAAAAAAGAGTTTGAAGTGGTTCTTAGTGCTAACCCACCCAAAAATGTAAAAAACAATATCAATGCTTATCTTAAAAAAATAGCCTCTATGGGACGTAAACATCACTTTTATGGTGCTGTGGGAATTGGATTGACCTATGATGATAATTTAGGATTTAATACCCACCTTGAAACAACAAACTATGGCGGATTAGAGCTTCAAAATAATACAGATAAAACCAAAGGTTTTTATCAAACGCTTAATATTTCATTTTCGCATCTCTATATAGGGGAGAACTTCAACTGGAGCAACACCTTGCATAGTTACAATGAGTTTCAAAATGAAGAGATTGACAACTTAAACTATCTTAGTTTCTACTCAACACTCTCCAAACAACAAGAGCACTTTAAAGTCTCACTACCGCTAAATATCAGTACAGCATGGCTTGATGGTAGTTTTTATAACCATACACTTGCACTATTGCCAACACTACAAATACAGCCAAGTAATACAACACTGTTAACAATGACCACTAAACTACAAGTAACCCAGTTTGATGAGGAAGATAAAGATTATCAAACGTATGGAACACAACTCTCTTTTGTCAAACTCTTTGATAAATTAACATTGAGTGCAAATGGTACATATGAGAGTGATATTCGTGAAAATTTAGTACGTTATGATGTCTCAAGAAATCGTATACTCCTTGGTACCAATCTCTACTATCAACTATTGAAAAAAAGTATCTTACACTTTGGATATCTCTATAATAGTGATAAATATAACCTCATAGACCCTGCACTAAATTATCATCGAAAAGATACGAAACACAACTATAATGCCTCTATCAAACAGAAACTCTCTAAAAAAAGTACTGCGACACTAAGGTACCAAAGACTTATCAATGACTCAAATATTAATACCTATAGTTACAAAAAAAACAGTTATTCATTGATGTATCAACAGAGCTTTTAACCTCTCAATAAACATTTTAATCTTATACTCTTTAAAATAAAAAGAGGAGATCGTCATCAATTCATCTATTTATCATCTTTCGTTGATTGATCTACTCTGGATGACTATCCCCGTAGGCATAGTGGTTTTTATCTATCATAGATGGGTACATCAGAGTCAAACACTTTTTCTTGCACTCTTTAGAATGCTCATCCAACTCTTACTGATTGGATACCTTCTTGCTTTTATTTTTGACGCCCAAATGCCTATTTTCATTTTAGCAGTGCTTTCAATCATGTTAATTGCTGCGAGTATCATCGCACTTCGTCCTTTAAAAAAGAGAGAACCTAAACTCTATCTATATACTTTTACTTCTATCTTCATTGGGAGTGTTTTCACACTCATCATTGTCATCATAGGTGTGGTAAAACCCTCTCCTTGGTTTGAACCTCATATCTTAATACCGCTTGCAGGTATGATCTTTGCCAACGCGATGAATGCCGTAAGCCTTGCTGCAGAAAGATTTGCTAGTGAAATTAAAAAACTTAGTTATGAAAAAGCACGTGCTGCGTCATTACAAGCAGCACTTATCCCTATCATCAACTCTCTGTTCGCTGTTGGCTTAGTTTCACTACCAGGTATGATGACAGGACAAATACTCTCTGGAATCGAGCCCCATATCGCAGCTCGTTATCAGATCATGGTGATGCTGATGATACTTGGAAGTGCAGGCATCTCTGTAAGTATATATTTGATGTTTATGAAAAAAAGCCGATAATGCACTAAGAGACAAAGGAGCCAAAATGGTTGAATCGCTTATATTTATTGTTGTACTCATACTTTTTCTCTGGTATCTACATGATCGTTTTGTACAAAGAAATCACTCTCTTTTAATCAACTACCCTATCATCGGGAGACTACGCTACTTTCTTGAAACCATACGTGAGCCTTTTCGTCAATACTTTGGTGATGAAGATGTCTTTGACTCCCGTGATAAAATCGAATGGGTCTATAAAGCAGCCCGTGATAAAACCAACTATATCTCCTTTTCACCAAGTAACCCACAAAAAAACCCAAAATTTATGCTAAAACATGCCTTCACACCACGTAATGATGATGAAGTAGAGGAAAACTTTGCTGTTACTTTTGGTGCAGATAAAAAAATTCCATTTACATCAAACTCTATCATCTCTCGAAGCGGTATGAGTGATGGCTCAATCTCTCCAGAAGGGACACAAGCGTTTGCAATAGGTGCTTTTAGAGGAAAGTTTCCTATCAATACAGGAGAAGGAGGTCTTACCTCTAACTTTTTAATCACCCATAGAAGCTATAACAAATCTTACATGAGTGTGGTCGAACTCTCTGCCATACAAACGAAACTATTTAAGCTATTACGCAGACTCTTTAACACCTCTTTTGCCATAGGTATTTTTAAAAAAGTGGTCTTAGCCAAAGGCCATGAAGATACTTATGGTTTTGATCGTGAAAAGTACTGTTTTTACCGTGTCAACTGGAGTGCTGATCTTGATCAATTTCCCAAAAGTGTTCCTACTGATGTACCCGATACCATTTTACAAATAGGCTCAGGACTGTATGGAGTACGAGATAAAGAGGGCAATTTTGATCCTATAAGATATCAAAAAGTAATGCGGTTTTGTCGTATGACTGAAATCAAAATTGCACAAGGAGCCAAACAGACAGGTGGAAAACTGACTAAAAATAAAGTCACTGAAGCCATTGCATACTACCGTGGTGTTCAACCCCATCAAGATCTTTTCTCACCAAACCGATTTCCTTTTGCAAACAGTATTGAAGAGCTTTTCGATTTTATACAGAAGCTTCAAAAGTTGAGTGATAAACCAGTGGGGTTTAAGATCGTTATCTCAGATAAAGAGGGATTTGAACCCATCGCAAAAGAGCTTAAAAGACGACTATCACAAAATCAACCCATCCCTGACTTTATTTCAGTCGATGGAGGAGAAGGTGGCAGTGCCACAGCACCAATAGAGCTGATGGAACGTGTAGGCCTTAATATCAAAGATGCCCTCTTCTTAGTAGATGAAGTGCTCACAGACTATGGGGTACGTGATAAGATAAAACTCATCGCTAGTGGTAAAGTACTCACTCCAGACAATGTGATCATCTTAGTAGCACTGGGTGCTGATATGGTAGGTCTTGCTAGGGGCTTTATGATGAGTGCAGGATGTATCAGAGCACGTGTCTGTTCAGGTGCAGGGAAACACCAATGTCCAGTAGGACTTGCAACACAAGATAAAACACGACGTAAAGCTTATATCGTACACAAATATGCACAAATGGTAGAAAACTATCATAACAACATCATCAAAAATGTAAAAGTAATTTTAGCAATTATGGGGCTAACCCATGTTTCACAACTCACAAAAGAGCATCTCATGTTTGTAGACGACAATGGTAATATCCGCCATGATATCAAACGGGTCATGGATAAAAAAGTGATCGAAGATACTCTCTGTTAAATGATGAAAAAACTACTTTTAACACCTGACTCAAAACTAAACCTCTTTTTATTAGGCGTTTTTACAGCTTCACTATTTCTAATGATACTACACAATGCTTATCTCTTATTTATTGCATTGATACTTTTTATCTATTTTATTATCATTGTCTCCTTACATTTTAAAGCCAAAAAAGAGGCTAAAACCCCTCTTTTAAAATTGAAACGTACTAAAGAACAAAAAGCATTTGCCAAACTTAAAAAGAGACGCTTGATCGAAGCTGAAAAAAAACATGAGATCATTAATAACCAAATTGCCTACATACAAACACTCTGGCCACTAAGTAAAGAGCAACAAAAAACATTTATCACCTTTATCGAAAAACGTGCGTACAGTGATCTCTATACAAAGATGACAGCATCACTACTCCCACAACTTATCAAAATGATAGATGCTTGTCTGGCACAAAACAAAAAAGGGTGTAAACGCGATGTCACCAAACGTATTAATGAATTGGTAGCAATCATGAAAGAAGAGATCAAGCGTAAAAAGAGTCAAAAAGTAGAGGATTTTGAAACCATAACCCAAGTCTATGACCACTTACTCAATACCCTAAAATAAAAATGTGTTACCATAAGCAAAAGGATTTATCATGGTAAAAACTGTTAGTCTATTACTTTTAGTATTTTTAATGGGTGCTTGCTCCTCAAAATCACTCTCACCTGCAATGGTCAGTCAAGAGTTCTGGGAAGCACAAAGAGACAATAAGATTGAAACAGCACAAAAGCTCACTGTGAAAGAAGATACACAAAAAACAACACTCTATAAAAAGATTCAAATCAAAACGGCTAAGTTTGGTGAAGCTATAGAAAAAGAGAACCGTGCTACCGTGCCTACAACGCTCTATCTTAAAAATGATAGCCATATTGATAAAGTTGAGTTTCCAACAACACTCAGTAACACAGATAAGGGCTGGAGAATTAACATGGATAAGACTAAAAAAGATCTCTATTTTGCGATCAGTAAACAAGTCGTAGGCAATTTTGGTACCATTGTCAAAGAGGGACTTGGAGATGTGGAGAAGGTCAAAAATCTCTTTGGAGAGTTTATCGAAACTTTTAAAGAGACCATCGAACACAATAGTAACAAATAAGAGGATCACAAATGTATACAATTTTAACACTACTTTTTATTATCCTAATTGCAGGAGGATTGATATGGGCATACTTTAACTATTTAAATGTCAAAGGGGAAAAACTAAAACTCATCAATCAAGGAATCTGTCCAGAGTGTAAACAACAGACCATGGAAGTCGTTGATCAAAAAGGTGGCGGATGTTCAGGTACTGCCTTTGTAGAGTTTAAATGTCGACATTGTCATTATACAGATAGTTATAATTTAGGTGGCGGAAGCTGTGGTGGAGGTTCGTGTAAGGTATAAAATAACTATAAAAGTAAATTTTTATTGCACCATTGTTGCTTTTGGCCGATTTTATTTATGAATTTAACAATTCACAATTAAATTCCAGGTTAAAGGAGACCTCCCCCTATGAAAAGAAATTCCCTACTTACAGGTGTTGTATTATCTACAGCACTCAGTGCAGTATTAACAGGTTGTGGCAGTACAAGTGCCACTGTTGATGATATCACAAATGATATCACAGAAGAGATCAAGCAAGCCTCAATTAGCGGTAAAGCAATTGATGGTTATCTACAATTTGCAACAGTGTGTCTCGATATAGATGCAGATGGGTACTGTCAACAAACAGAACCACATTCACAAACTGCAGCAGATGGTTCTTTTACACTTACAATAGAACAATCACATAGAGATCAAGAAAAGTTTGATGAAGCTTTATTACTCGTATTTGGCGGAAAAGATGTCGATACTGGTAAAGACTTTAGAGGAAAGCTCTATGCGCCAAATGATGGTAGTGAGCAACTTAATGTCTCACCAATTACAACATTGGTGGCTAAAAACTTAGAAAAAGAGATCAAAGATCAAACATTAACACGTGAAGAGATCAAAGAGAAGATTAAACAAGCAAAGGCAAAAGTAGCTAAAGCACTAGATATCAAAGAAGAAGAGGTTGGTGTTGATCCTGTCGCATTTCAACAAGAAAATCAAGATGATAGACTCATCAAAAAAGCACTTCAAGTACAAAAATCTGTAGAAGCACTAATGTTTGCAGCAGAGGTAGCAGATAGTGAGCAAAAAGATAAGATCGAAGATATCTATGAAGCGATGGCAGACGGTCTTGATGACCTCACGGAAGACGAACAAGGTATCGATAAACTTTTAGAAAAAGCGGCAAAAAAAGAGCACTTTAAAGCACTTTTTACAGACAAAGATGAAGCTGCTATCTTAGCGGTTGCAGATGCCATCACTCAAAACTTGGATATTGCTTTTGAAAATATTGAGTATGGTGAAGACCAACTCGAAAAGATCGCAGCAATCACAGAGGATGCATTTGCTCAGATTGAAGAGAATGTAAAAAATGAAGAGAGTGATTTCATCTCAGGTGTAGTCTATCTTGAAGATGATGATAGATTTAAACCCCAACATGACTGGATAGCCGAGTATATCAAACAAGATCTTCGTGAAATTGGTATCGAGCCTTCAGAAGAGTTGATCAATAAACTCAAAGCAATCTATAAAAATGAAATTCAAGCAGGTGTATTGTTCTATAAAGCCCAACAGCTAAGCGAAAACAATGATGAACAAATACAAGAAGTCTATCAAAAGATTTTGGAACTACAAAAACAAGAGAGATTAAAAAAAGAGGCAGAAGAAGCACGCTATGATGGTATCAAAGATATTGATCTTAAAGATTTGATGGCAGGTAAAACCTTCTATGAAATTGACCGTTCAGGCTACTGTGAACAAGAGGCTGATGGGACAGCAAACTGTGTGGTCGAATATGAACTCAATAGCGTAATGATTAATGAAACGGCAACACAAGTGACAGTTGGTGATGAGACTTTAGAGATCAAAGTAGAAGGTCGAAATATCTTTGTCAAAGAGGATGATCATAACATGATACTTACCTTTAAAAAAGAGAGTGACAAATATATAGAGCTTTATCACTCTCATGGCGATATCATTAAACTTTATAAAAATATTGCTGATGCGGAAACACACTTAGCTGAAGTACAAACACAAAAAGAGAGTACTCCTACAGAAAACCCAGAGAGTGACTTTATCCTCAAATCTTATATGGCAGGTCAAACATTTTATGTCATAGAGGCAGAAGAGATTGATGCACAAAATAGCGCAGGGATCTTACCAGTGGAGTTTTGGTTAAATAAAATAATGGTGAGTGAAGATGGGACTACAGCAGAGAGTGCTAATGAGAATGCACAACTTCAGTTTGAGCGCAATAGTGTTACAGTCTATACAAGTAATGAAACTTTCGTCTTAACTTTAAAAAAAGATACTGACGAGTATTTAGAACTATTTGAAGATAATGATGAGAGTGTAAAACTTTTTAAAAATGAGAGAGTTGCAAAAGATACTTTAGAACATATGCAACAAGAGTACTATAATATCTATGAAAATCTAACAAAGATACAGTAAATAGTGAAGGATAGGCCTTTTGCCTATCCTTCACTACGCTACAAAACTATATAAAAGTTCAATCTCTTGATCCCAAATAGTCTCATCAATCGTCTCTAACACTAACGGAATATCGTCCATACGATCATCATTCATGATAAAACGAAATGCATCAAGTCCAATCTTTCCTTTACCAAGACTATCATGTCGATCTACCCTAGAGCCAAGCTCTGGTTTTGAATCATTAATATGCATCCCTTTAAGATATTTTGCACCAATAATCTCATCAAATTCACCCCAAGTTTTGTCATAAGCCTCTTTAGTTCTGATATCATATCCTGCGGTAAACATGTGACAAGTATCGATACATACCCCTACCCTATCTTTATCGATTGAATTATCAATCAAAAAGCCGAGATGTTCAAAAGCAAATCCAAGGTTACTCCCCTGTCCTGCTGTATTCTCAATCACGAGTGTAACATCATTGGTTTGTCGTAAAGTTTCATTCATGCTCTCTGAAATACGCTCTAAACACTCCTCTGTAGTAATCTTTTTAAGATGGCTCCCAGGGTGAAAATTTAGCCTATCAAGTCCGAGCTGTTCACACCGTTGTACTTCATCGATAAACGCATCTAATGACTTTTGTCGCTTCTCTTCTTCTGGATGACCTAGGTTAATTAGGTAACTATCATGGGGAAGTACATGCTTTGGGAGTATCTCAGCCATTTCTAAATTCTTCTTGAAAAGATCAATCACTTCACTATCCAAAGGTTTGGCTTTCCACTGTCTTTGGTTTTTGGTAAAAAGAGCAAATGCTTTAGCCCCAATCGCCTTAGCATTTAACGGTGCATTGTAGACCCCTCCACTTGCACTCACATGTGCGCCTATATATTTCACTTTTTTAACTCCTTAAGTTTAATGATAATTTTATTTTGTCCATCTTTAAAATAGATACTACCTTTTGCAGTTTGGTATTTGATATTAAAATTTTTATCTTTAATCTGCTGTATAAATCCTGTTGCTGTTTTAGTAAGATTTTTTCCAGAAAGAATAGGTTTACCTAAGAGTACTTTTTCAGTCAAATCATCTGGATAATCACCACTTAAAAAGCTTTGGTTAAAGCCATGTTTGGTATTACAAAGGCTTCCAACACAAATATCATCACTCTTTTTAATTTTTAAATCTAATACCGATTTTCCAACAGCCAAAACATTAAGACGAATTTGATCTTTACTTTGGACTAAAAAACCTGTATCTGAAAAAGCAAACTTTTTTGTTTTCATCGTTACTTTGTAACTCTTAGAAATCTCTTCTATTTTATTTTTCGAGATCTCTTTTTTAACTGTTTTAGGGACAACTTTGACGCTAGGCTTTTGTGTCACAACATCTTTATCAATTGACTTTTTATCTACTGTTTTTGAGGCACATCCACTAATCACGATTAACAACCCAATCAACCAAAAATTCACTTTCATTTCTACCCCTTAAAAAGATGCGATAAGTGCCATATTAGCATACCTTTCATTTGGTAAAAAGCAAAAGTTAGATAAAATCGGCGACAATTTTAATCATGAGGGATGTAAATGAATATTAAAACAGAGAGAATTGATAGCGCAAACAGTTCAATTACGGCTACCATTTCTAAAGCAGATATTGAACAAAAAGAGACCCAATTAGCACAAGCAGCTGCAAAAGATATGAAAATCGATGGTTTTAGAAAAGGGAAAGTACCTACACACGTTGTTAAAGCAAGATATGGTGCAAAACTTACGGAAGATGCTAAAAATGAAGCACTTCGAGAAGTATACGAACAAGGTATCACTGAACTTAAGCTTGATCAAAACATGTTAATTGGTGAGCCGAGTGTGAAAAAGTTTGACGAAAGTGGTGATGATATTGAAGCTGAAATCACAATCGCAACACGCCCAGAGATTACAATTGAAGGATACAAAGAGTTAATTCCTGAGATCA
Source organism: Campylobacterota bacterium (assembly GCA_022600175.1). Taxonomy (GTDB): domain Bacteria; phylum Campylobacterota; class Campylobacteria; order Campylobacterales; family QNZT01; genus SZUA-1433. The sequence goes on along the minus strand of JAHZKW010000113.1, from coordinate 12,615 downwards.
AAAAGCCAAAAACAACAAAAAAAGATGTTGAAGAGAGAATCAACGAAATGCTTAAATCTACAGCAGCATTTTCAAAAGTCGAGAAAAAAAGAGCACTAAAATCTGGTGATTATGCACTCATCGACTTTGAAGGTTTTGTAGATGGTGAAGCATTTCAAGGTGGTACAGCAAAAGCATATACACTTGAAGTTGGAAGCGGTAGTTTCATCCCAGGATTTGAAGATCAAATGATCGGTATGCAACCTGATGAAGAGAAGGATGTTACTGTAAAATTTCCAGAAGAGTACCAATCAAAAGAGCTTGCAGGTAAAGATGCAGTCTTTAAAGTAACACTTATCGAGATTCAAGAAAAGGTTATTCCAACCGATATAGATGAAGAGACTCTCAAGAAGCTACTTCCAGGTGAAGAAGCTCCAACAAAAGAGACACTCGAGACAAATGTCAAAGAGCAACTTGTCACTGAAAAGCTTGGTAAACTTTACCAAGAAGAGACAAAGCCAAAGTTTGTTGAAGCACTTGTAGAAAAATATGAGATCGATCTTCCATTAAACATTGTTGAACAAGAGATGGATATGGCATTTAGAAATGCTTTCTCAACTTTTGAAAAAGAAGATATCGAAAAATATTCTACAGATGTAGAGGCGGCTAAAGAGAAGCGTGAAGAGTATCGCAGTGACGCAAGTGATAGCGTAAAACTTACTTTTATCGTGGATGAATTAGCAAAAAAAGAAGAGATAGCTGTAGATGATCAAGAAGTCATGCAAACTATTTACTTTGAAGCGTTACAATCAGGACAAGATCCACAAGCGTACATCAAACAGTATGAGGAGCAAGGTCTCCTTCCAGCTGTAAAAATGGCAATTGTTGAAGATAAATTGTTCAAAAAGCTTTTTGACGAAAAATAAAAACTAAATTTGTCTGAACACCGTTCAGGCAAATACAAAAAATAATGAAGGATATATATGAGTTATGTACCAATAGTCGTAGAAAAAACAGGTCGTGGAGAGAGAAGCTATGATATCTACTCTAGACTTTTAAAAGATAGAATCATCATGCTAAGTGGTGAAGTAAATGATGCTGTAGCATCGACTGTTGTTGCACAACTTCTCTTTTTGGAAGCAGAAGATCCAGATAAAGATATCTACCTCTATATCAACTCACCAGGCGGTGTAATCACCAGTGGGATGAGTATGTATGATACGATGAACTATATCAAACCTGATGTTTGTACTATCTGTATTGGGCAAGCAGCTTCTATGGGTGCATTTTTACTCTCAAGTGGTGCAAAAGGCAAACGTTATGCACTACCAAATGCAAGAATCATGATCCATCAACCATTAGGTGGAGCACAAGGACAGGCAACAGATATTCAGATTCAAGCAAAAGAGATACAGAGAATGAAAGATAGTCTCAATCAGATTCTCTCTGAGCAGACAGGTCAAGAGTTAGGCAAAATTGAGGCAGATACAGAAAGAGACTTTTTTATGAGTGCTACTGAAGCCGCTGAATATGGTTTGGTAGACAAGGTATTAGAAAAAAGTTTTTCGTAAAATAAGGGGTCAAGGTGTATCGTATAGATAAAGAAGGTGTAGTACAAACAGATGGTACTGAAGGCAATGAACTATCTCTTGATAGTGCCTTAAAAGAGATCAAACCACCTACTTCACAGCAAAACAATATGGTGCTTAAGCAGGTCAACCTCTATGGGAAACAAGTCGTTGATAAAATGATCAAGGATAATATCCCACCAACACCAGCAAACTATGCGATATACTTTGAAAAACTACTCGAAGATAAACCTGTTAACCAACAACAAAATATCAGCAATATTCTTGACACTGAAAAAGTTGAAGATTTCGACTATGTAATGAAAATTGAAAACAACATCTATACAGGTTTTGGCCATATCAAAACGATGATGGATTCAATCTCTCAGATCTATTCAAAGATCAACACACTTAGAAATATCACTAAAACTAAAAGAGAAGAACTTGCAAAAGGTTCAAATAAACTAGCTCTTGTTTCCTATGATGAAGACTTGCAAGCAATCAGTGAACTGATGACGAAACAACAAAAAACACTTAAAGAACAGTATACAAATATCTCTGAAGTAATCAAAAGTTTCAATAGTGAAAGTATTTTTGATAAGAAGTTTGATGTTTACAATAAAAAATACCTCTTCAAAACGATAGACTCTGAAAAAAGCAATGTTGACAACTTCGGATATGAAAGTATGTTACTTGCACTCAAAGTGAAAAAAAGTTCCCTTGAAAATGTCCGTCTAACACGCGATAAAGAGCTTATAAGTAAGACTGTAGGTAAAATGATCTTGAAAAGATCGCGAAGAAGTGATATCATAGCACATCTAGATGATGGTGTGTTTATTATCGTACTCAAACATACAACCAAAGAGCAGGCACAAAAGACGATTTGGAGTATTGATCATATGATCGGTTTTTCAAACTATATTGTCGACTCAGAAAATATTGATATTGAGCTCGATTATGCTTTATCAAAAATTACACCACGAAAATCTAGAGAGCAGATTATTGCTGAAGCTTTAGAAGGATTATCACACTAAATAAATGATTAGAGAAGTTATAACTTACCCAAACAAACTTCTGAAACAGAAGTCTCAAGATGTAGAAGATTTTGATCAGAGTATCCACACGCTTTTAGATGATATGTATGAAACCATGCTGACTAAAAATGGTATAGGCTTAGCTGCTATCCAAATAGCAGAACCACTAAATATTCTTATCATCAACCTACCAAATGAAAATGACGAACAAACAAAAGAGAACCTCATAGAGATTATCAATCCTAAGATTCTTAATAAAAAAGGCTCCACACTCTATACAGAAGGGTGTCTAAGTGTACCTGAATATTATGAAGATGTTGAACGTGCAGAGTGGATCAAAGTCTCATACCAAGATCGAAATGGCAACTTGTTAGAGAAAGAGTATGATGGACTTATGGCTATCGCTTTTCAACATGAGTGCGATCACCTCAATGGAGAACTTTTTATCGAGAAGCTCTCATTTTTAAAACGTAAAAAGTTTGAGAAAGAGTGGAAGAAAAAGCTAAAAGGGAAGAAGTAAAAAGTATTTCCTCTCCCTTTTTTGAGATTACTCATAATCTCTAACACATATCAAATCCATACTCATACTTGCATAACCTTTATACTCAGATAATATATCTCCTGTTTGAGGACGAAATGTTAAAGCACGCCCTTTTGCAAAATTATTTGATGTTGCGCTATATAAGTGACCTGTTGCCGCTTTTGTAGTTCTTGTTCTAAATTTTTCAAAAATAGGATTTACAGCAGGATAAATATAATTCACATCTATTAAAGATGTTAACTCATTAATATTTGGTAATCTCCAATCATCATAACCACCTAATATCAGTGCTTCACAAGTTGCAATTTTATTTTCCCACTCACTTTGAGGATTAAAAGACGTAAAAAGACCTTGATCTATAAAAGAACTATGGTCTTTAAGGTCATCCCACATCAAATTATGATAGTTATCTATGACTATGTCTTTATGACTACGCATATATTGTACATTTGATTGTAGAATTGAAGATTCGTTCATATCAATGTTTTGAACACAAAAGACATGTGCATCCTGGGTTACATTAAGTGCAATAGCGCCAACACCATCTGTATATTTAGATTTATCTCTAGTATTAGGCTCAAGTGCAGCATTATAGTCACTCAATGTCCAATAGTTTACACCTTTTTTACGATTTATAAAAATTTCTTCATAATATCCAAGATACTTGATACTATGTATCTCATACAATGTAGGCAAACGCCAATTTGTGTATTCACCAACTCTGAGCGTAGAACAATATTGTTCAGCACTTTTATAGTCAGAATATATACTTTCAACACCATCATACCAAGCACGATTAGTTTGATAGTCATATACAATATCATTTACTCTAATTCGATTTATCTCAAGTCCAGATTGGTAATACCCATTATCCTTTAATACATTATTAGCAACTACTTCTCCATAAAAATCATAACTTTGATTTTGTCCAGTTTTTAAGATAGGTAATGGTTGATGATTAAATGTTTGTTGTGTACTCTTCGAAGAACTTGAACCACAACCAACAAAAGTTAGTAAAAGAAAAAAACTACCAAAAATAGATTTATTTAACATAACGTACATACCCTAATTTAAGATTTCCAAGATTTGCACTGGAGTATTTATGAATTTTAATTGTTTTATACCCTGAAGTAGACATTGTTACTTCCACCATTTCAAAATTGTTTCTAACACTATATGATCCTGTTTTATAATTAGTACCGTCATAAACTTTCAAATCTATATCCATGTGAGGCCTATTATGACTATATGCATAATCTGGGTCTACAAGCCACGAAATAACTAACCTATATGTTCTATTAGCTTGAAAATAGTCGCTAAATACGATCTCATTATTTGAATTAAAAAAACTATTATGTGATCCTTCCCACCACCTTGAATTCCAATAGTTTGTTGTCATACCCACGGCACCAACACCATCAAATGATATTCGTGAATTTACGGGATTACTAACACCATCAATATTCTTTGTTGATGTTGCTAACATAAAGGCCTTTGCCATTGCAGGATGACCTTTCATTCCTGGTATCTCATCTAAACGATTAGCCATAATACCTGCAGCAATTGGTGTAGCTCCACTTGAACGACCAAAAAAACCACCCCAACGATTTGATTCATCATGATATATACCATTATGTTCACATCCTGGAGCGACTACATCTGGTTTTACTAATCCTGTACTACTTCTCCCTTGTGAAATTGGATGATTAGGGTAGTTTGAATGTTCACATATCAAGTCATCATCATACTGATCATATGCCCCAACAGTAATGATATTATAACCTAGTCCTGGTGCTGTGGTGTTTGTATCTTCCCTATATGGATCAGAACCATTCTCATTTAAAGAAGGGGAGTTTCTCATTGAATTAAATAAAATATAGTCATTCTCATATGCTTCTCTATCCCATACTCTAGTCCAATCATTGTAATGTGTAGTATCTGCTGACCCAGCTGATACTGAAATAAGGTCAGGGTCCCATGCAGATAAAGGTCGTGGTAAACCCGCCCTATCTGATACATTTGGTTTCAGTCTCCACCCATCACTTGGTACCCAAAAAACCTGACAGTCTGGTGCAGTTGCGAAAAAGTTATCAACCACCTTAGATGCATGAGCGCTTATTTTTAAAGAAGAATAACCATGTCTATCAAATTCAATATTATAATTAGGTGTATTTAAAACAGATGTATCTGGTATACCATCAAATTCACTTAATAAGACTCTCACATTTTGTCCAGTTTTCCCTATATTATGACCAAAATCAACGACACCAATATCATCAATAACTTCATTAATAGCTGTCATTTCATCACCATTATTATAATGTAATTTTACATTATATGGTAGTCGTATATTAAGTATTTTCATTTCAATATTTTTAATTTTTGATATCTTTTTTATTTAAAATCAATTTAATACTGGTTGATCCATTTAGTAAATTATTAATAGAATGATTAGGTAGAAAGTGTAACATTTTCGATATTTCTTTTCCTAAGACTTTATCATTAAAAGTTCTTTTTCTTTTACTTCTTTTACTTGACTATTTAACCCTTTATTATTTGTATTAGCCACTAATAATGAGGTACTAAACAATAGTGTAACAGAGTACTTAATCATATCAATCTCCTATAATTTATATTTACCTAATATTAATACAATATATCAAAATAATTACATAAAACTTTAATAACTTAATCTCTTTAGTTCTAATTAAACACTAAGACAAATCAGCCGATATAAAAAGTATGAATTTTATATTATCTTTTACAGATCCAAAGATTGTTCTATGAAAAAACTCTCATGTGCCACACTAAGTGGATTTGATGCCAAAGTCGTAGATGTTGAAGTTGCATTTGTAAGAGCACTACCAAGCTTTGCTATTGTTGGACTTGCGCAAACTTCTATACAAGAGTCAAAAGAGCGAATCAAAGCCGCACTCTCAGCTATTAATTTTAAATTTCCTCCACAAAAAGTTACTGTGAACCTCTCACCGTCAGACTTAAAGAAAGAGGGGAGCCACTTTGATCTTCCTATCGCACTGCTCATTGCACTACAGAAAGTTGATGTAGACTTTAGTGACTTTTTTGTTTTCGGTGAATTAGGACTAGATGGTAAGCTCAAAGATACTAGCTCAATTTTTGCGCTCATACTCTCACTCGCAAAAGACGGTGTATTAAAAAAAGTGATCGTTCCAAAAGAGAGCTTAGAAAAAGTCGAAAAAATACCTAATATTGAGATCTATCCAGTAAATTCTCTTCAAGAGGCACTCAATATATTTATAGTTGATGAAGAGACCAAAATAACAACAACACAAAGTGCTCTATCATATAACTATATCACACATAATAATCAAAGATACTATTATATGAACCAATACCCACTTGATTTTTACGATATCAAAGGTCAAGAACAAGCCAAAAGAGCTTCACTCATTGCCGCTGCAGGAATGCATAATATCCTTTTTGAAGGCAGTCCTGGATGTGGAAAAAGTATGAGTGCTAAACGACTCCAATATATTCTGCCACCCATGTATCTAGATGAAATACTTGAAATCGCAAAACTAGAAGCACTTGAAGGGAAGGAACCTCACTTCAAGCCCATACGACCTATGAGATCACCTCATCATAGTTCTACAAAAGCAAGTATCTTTGGTGGTGGAAGTCGTAGTGCAAAAATAGGAGAAATCGCCCTTAGTCATCATGGGCTACTCTTCTTTGATGAGTTTCCGCACTTTCAAAAATCAACCTTAGAGTCCCTACGAGAACCGCTTGAAGACCATAAACTACTTATCTCTAGAGTCAATACAAAAACAGAGTACCAAACCAAGTTTCTCTTTGCAGCAGCAATGAATCCCTGCCCATGTGGTAATCTACTCAGTCTTACCAAAGAGTGTCGTTGTAGTGAATTAGAGATCAATCGCTATAAAAACAGACTCTCTTCACCACTACTTGATCGCATCGATATCTACATACAAATGGATGAGATAAAACCTGAAGACAAACCCACCATCACTTCACAGGAGATGTTTGAAAAGATCAAAAGTACATTTTTAGTACAACATCAAAGAGGCCAGATAGAGTTCAATGGAAAACTTAATGACCAAGAGATCGTAAAATTCTGTACGTTAAATGAAGAGAGTCAAAGCATTCTTGATAAGGCAATACAACGATATGAATTAAGTCAAAGGGCTATCAATAAAAGTTTAAAAGTGGCAAGAACTATTGCAGACCTTGATCAAAGTAAGCAGATAGAGAAATGCCACCTTATCGAATCTCTCACCTATAGAATCAAATAAGGCATATAAGTAATTTTTATATTACTTTTTGTGACAAAAAGACAATAATAATATAATATTTTATTATAAAGTATGGATTCTTCTCTATTTGTTACGATCTATAAATAACAACACAAAAGGAGTCCAAAATGCATATCTCAAACAAAATTAAAACTTTTATCAAACAATACAAGTCAGACTTTCTTATCTCATCTACAATGATGCGATTTAAAAAATCAAAAGAGTTTGACTATCTTTTTGGGTATTAACACCTAACTGGCAAAACTACTTATAAGTCTCACTTTGATACTCTTTTCCTTATGAAAAGAGTATTTAAAGAAGTCGCAACACTTGATCAAAAATGTTACAACACGTATAAACTTAGTGAAGACCTGCTGATGGAACACGCAGCCCTAGGTCTTAAAGAGGCTATTCCCAAAGGTGCCAAGTCAATTCTTATCGTCAGTGGACCTGGCAATAATGGCGCAGATGGTATTGCTCTCGCACGTATCCTTCATAAAGATAAAGATATCTCACTCTTTATTCCTCATGGGACAAAATCAAAAATGGCACAACTCCAGCTTGAACGAGCACAAAGTATAGCTGTCAATGTTATTGACAAAATCGATACAGACTACGATGTTATCATCGATGCACTTTTTGGCTCAGGACTGAGTAAACCACTCGATGAGACAACCCAAACACTACTTGTGACATTAAATGCCCTTGATGGGTATAAAATAGCCTGTGATATCCCTACAGGAATTGATCTCGAAGGAAAAATTCACACACAAGCATTTATCGCTGATGTAACAGTCACCATGGGAGCTTTAAAAGAAGCACTCTATAGTGACAAAGCAAAAGACTATACGGGGAAAATAAAATGTATTGATTTAGGAATCAGTCATACCTTTTATGAAGAGGAAACAAAAACTTATCTCTTAACCAAGAAAGATATGAAACTCCCACATCGCACACAACACAATAGTCATAAAGGTGATTTTGGACACCTCTCTGTTGTAGCAGGGAAAAAACAGGGTGCTGGAGTACTTGCAGCAGAGGCAGCATATGCTTTTGGTGCAGGACTGGTCACAGTCATCGAAAATGAACCCTATACAGTCCCTTATGAACTCATGAGCAGTACAACACTACCACATAGCAATACTGCTGTCTGTATCGGTATGGGTCTTGGCAATCAATTTGACAATGATTGCCTCTCTAAATTTTTACTCCGTCATGATCAGCCTATCATCGCAGATGCTGATCTATTCTATCGTGAAATTCTTGTCACGGTACTTGAAAAACAGAGTAAAGTTGTACTCACACCACACCCTAAAGAGTTTATTTCTCTACTAAAAATGACTAAACTTGCAGATGTTAGCGTTGAAGAAGTGCAAAATAATCGCTTTAAATACGTTAAACTTTTCAGTCAACGTTACCCAAAAGTAGTACTACTACTGAAAGGTGCTAACACACTCATTGCTAAAGATAGTCAAATCTACATCCAAAGGTTTGGTACCAATGTCTTAAGTAAAGGAGGTAGTGGTGATGTACTCAGTGGATTGATTGGTGCACTACTTGCACAAGGGTACGAGCCTCTTGATGCAGCTATCACGGGTTCACTAGCACATGCTTTTTCAGCACAAGAATTTAAACAAAACAGTTATGCATTAACACCACAAAGTCTCATCGAAGGAGTGAAGTGTCTCTAAAAAAAGTTGTTATTCTCTTTAGTGGCGAAGGGAGTAATCTTGAAAACCTGATCGCCACACTGCATCAAAAAACATTTGGTACAACTACGATAGAAGTTGTCGCAGCAATTACTAACAAACCTACAGCAAAAGGTATTGAAAAAGCCAATAAGTATGGTGTAGACTCTATTATTTTAGATCATACAGAGTTTGACTCGAGAGAAGCTTTTGATACAAAACTCGTTGAAACAATCCAAAATCTTGAAGTTGAGCTCACTGTCATGGCAGGTTTTATGCGTATTTTAACACCAATCTTTACAAACAATATCCAAGCAATCAATATCCACCCCTCTCTACTTCCTCTTTTCAAAGGGGCAAGTGCACTAGAACGCAGTTTTGAATCAGATATGCAAGTAGCAGGAGTAAGCGTACATGAGGTAATCACAGAAGTAGATGGTGGCAAAATCATCGCACAAAAATGTTTTGACAAATCAGAGATGGATTTTGCAACATTTAAAGCAAAAATTCATCAAACTGAACATGAGATATTTCCTGAAGCAGTAATAAAGGTACTTCAGACTATTTAGTCTGATGCCCTCCTCTTCCCACAGCACTGAACACTCCATCTTTATAGTCATAAGCCTCACCAAAGCCAAAGACAGCTCTCCCACCCACTGGTACTAAAGCAAATAGTTGAAAATCTGTCAACTGCTCATAAATAGAAGCTTTCTCACCAAATTTTTCATAAAAAATGCTCATCATATCACTAAATAAGTCACTCTCTCTTTTAATATGTGTTACATCCATCTCAAAAGTCACTCTTTTTCTAGCAAAACTATTTTGACACTCAGATTCATCTTCTATTATCATTACAGATGCTTTAGCTTGTGACAAAAGATTTTTTGTATGATGTGCCATTCCACTAGTACAAATATAGAAACATTTTTCATACTTAATAAATGGTGCATAACTACTATGAGAAAGACCCTCTTCGGTGATTGATGAGATCATCATTGAGTCAAATTGTTCAATAAATTCCCATGTTTTTTCTGGTGACATCTCTAACCTTCTACTATTTAAATTTTTCTTATATCGTCCCATTTTAGAAAATTTTTGCTAACATGATGATAATCATATATGTATAGGGGAAAAGATGGAAGATTCGTTAAAGATTGGAAAGTATGAGTTTGCAAGTAGACTCATTGTAGGAAGTGGTAAATACCCAGATTTCCAAACAACAAGAGATGCAACATTGGCAAGTGGCTCAAACATGATTACAGTGGCGGTAAGACGTGTCAATATCACAAATCCAAATGAAGAAAATCTCATGGATTACTTTAAAGGTACTGACGTTCAAATCTTACCAAACTCTGCAGGCTGTACAACTGCCGAAGAAGCAATCACACTCTTTAGAATGGTCAAAGAAGCAACAGGTATTGATATCATCAAAATGGAAGTTATAGGCGATACTGCTAAAACACTCTATCCAGATGTCATTGATACACTAAAAGCTACAGAGGTACTTGCAAAAGAGGGCTTTACGATCATGGCTTACACCAATGATGATCCAATTATGGCAAAAAGATTAGAGAGTGCTGGAGCAGCCGCAGTAATGCCTCTAGCTGCACCAATAGGGAGTGGTTTAGGGATACAAAACAGATACAATGTGCTTTTTGTTAAAGAAGCAGTCAAAGTACCAGTAATCGTTGATGCAGGTATTGGTTGTGCAAGTGATGCTTCTATTGCGATGGAAATAGGTGCTGACGGGGTATTGACCAATACTGCAATCGCACAATCAGGTAACCCAGTACTCATGGCGGAAGCAATGAAATTAGCTGTTAAAGCAGGTCGTATGAGCTACCTGTCTGGAAGAATTTCAAAAAAACCATTTGCAACAGCAAGCTCTCCAACAGAAGGTTTAATTGAGTTTGGAAAAACTTCTTAAAAGTTTTGACACAATTTTTTTATAATTGTGTCAAAATCTATTGACAAATAAGAACTATTTAGCTAAAATCTCTGACTCAAAACAAAAGTTTTTGAAAACAAAAACAGAGATTTTGAAACATCGGAGTGTAGCGCAGTCTGGTTAGCGCACCTGGTTTGGGACCAGGGGGTCGAAGGTTCGAATCCTTTCACTCCGACCATTTAATAAAAGTAATAACCCTTATGGTGAGATTAGCTCAGCTGGTTAGAGCACTGGTTTGTGGTGCCGGGGGTCGCGGGTTCGAATCCCGTATCTCACCCCATTTATGCTAAGCGCATTGTGCGCTCGTGGCTCAATTGGATAGAGCAACAGACTTCGGATCTGTAGGTTATAGGTTCGACTCCTATCGAGCGTGCCACTTTTTATTGTTTATTATTGTGCGCTCGTAGCTCAGCTGGATAGAGCATCGCCCTTCTAAGGCGAGGGTCTTAGGTTCGAATCCTAACGGGCGTACCACTTTTAGCTAATATACTTTAAGTATATTGTGCTAAACTCTTTTTTTATTTTTGTGCGGATGTGGTGAAATTGGTATACACGCCAGACTTAGGATCTGGTGCCTCACGGCGTGAAGGTTCAAGTCCTTTCATCCGCACCATCTACTTTAATGTATCAATTACAGCGAAATCATATACTACTTCAATCATCTTTTCTATTTCTTTAAAACTATTTTTTACGCTCACTCCAAAGCTAAAATAAGGCTACAGATAAATTATGCTAAAATCATACAAAATTTGTATGATTTAAAGGATATGAGAGATGGCAAATGGAAAAGTATTATCACTATATATGACAATGCCTGACATGATGCGTTCTGGTCACCGTATGAAGTGTGAAGACTTCGATTGTGATGCTAATGGTATTGTTGGTAGTAGGGATTATGATAATGGCAAAGAGAATTTAATGCTTCTGGTTTCAAAAAAAAGTTATGACATCATAGAGGATGCAGAGCTTGTAGTTGATAAAGGTGTATTAATGGAAAATATTTATATAGATGTTGATCTCTACCATCTTAACAAAGGTTCAATCATTGAAATAGGTGAAACTCTCTTTGAGGTAACTGGAGCCTGTGAGGATTACCGTTACTTATATGCATTTTCACCTGAACTCCCTGAGATTATTCATGGTAAACGTGGACTATTTGTCTCTCCTGTGGAGTATGGAAGTATTCAAGTTGGAAATGAAGTAAATATAATCAAAGAGGCGTAAATCTATAGAAGCAATTTTGCTAGAGGGGTTGTTCACCCCACTTTAAAAAGTGAGTATAATATATGAAAAAAATAGGTATTGGAATAGACTACAGTAATATCTGTAAAGACTTTAATACAATGTATCTAGATAATTCGAGTAAATAACTTTCTTTTTCAACGAGGAGACTTTTATATCGCCCTTGAAAAACATGGCCAACACGATTATGAATACGATTAAATTTTTGGGTATATACACCATTTAATAATTGCATCCCTCGACTAATATTGCCCAAAGGTGTTTCAATAAGTAAATGGTAATGATTGCTCATAAGACAATAAGCATAACAAATCCAATTAAAC
>JAHZKW010000012.1 GCA_022600175.1 Campylobacterota bacterium | reverse complement strand
GCCTCTTGACACAACTTGGTTACTCTATCAATGATGCAACTCTGCAAAAGATAGAAAATGTTATTAATAATACACAAGGTTTTTCTGAATTAGAAAAACATATCATTCAACTTAATGATACACTAAAACATCATCTCTCACATATTGCTCTTTCTAATTCTCATGATTATTTTAAGATTAAGAATGGTGCATCCTCAGCAGAATTAATAGCTGAAACAGATGAGATTATTCAAAATTGGGCACAAAAGTATAAGACAAAACTCTCAAAAGTTGAGGGTAAAGAGACCTATTATATAATAGGAAAAGTATAAATCTTGTAATATTAGATTGATCTTTAGCTGCATGAGATAGCCAAATTAGGCTAAATCGTGCAGATTTGCTACATACTTTAGGAAAATTATACTTTTATTTGACTTTATTATTAGTTTTCTTACAAAAGGTTACTTTTTTTTGTATAATTTCCCTCAGCTAAAAGGAGTCAAATGCATCAAATTGAGAAAAAATATCTATTAAATAATAGTGTTGAACGATTGATTGATGATTTAGAGCTCAAAAAACAGAGTATATTTGAGTTCTATACTGAGATCAAAGTCTGTAAAGAAGTTAAATATAGCAAACTGGGCTCAAAATACTATAAAACAATCAAAACTGGTGTGGCTGGCTCAAAAGAGCAAAATAGTGTTAAGATTTCTAAAGCACTCTATCTCAAAAATAAAAAACATACTATTGGTAAAAAAATCGCTAAAGTGCGTTATCAACTCTCCCATCAAGAGAGGTCTGAGCAGTATTATATCGATAAGTTTAGTCATGGTCTCAAAAATATCTATCTTTTAGAAGTGAGTTTTCAAAACCAGAGCCAAAAGCTTAAGTTTAAATTACCTTCAATCTTTAAAAACCTTGTGATCAAAGAGGTAACCAAAGATGAACGTTATCAAAATAAAAATCTTGCACTTTTAGGTGATCCTGAAAAAAATCCTTATAATATTTATGCTATTTTTAAGTCTATTGAGCTCGGACGTATTACAAATTTGCAGTCAGTGATTTTTCCAGAGATGAAAACGAGTGATAGTGTGCGTATAGCACTCTATAAACTTTTCATAGAACTCAAAATTAGTCATGATGAGATCATCCAGAGTGAAGCTAAAGAGGGAATTGTTAGCTTTAATGCTGCCTTAAAAAATAGTAGAATCTTATTAGAAGAGTATAGAAATATTTTTGATAAAAATATTGTTTCAAAAGTACGTAAACATTTAAAATTGATGAAGTGTGCACTCAGCAAAGAGAAAGATCTTCAATTTATCAAACGTGAACTCTATAAATTAGAGGGGATAATTGAGCCAAAAGAGATGAAAGATTTTTTAAATGTGCTTGATGAGCATATTGCAGTAGAGCAACATAAGATTATGAAGTTTTTAAAAACCAGAGAGTTTTCTATCATCTTTAAACAGTATGAACTGTTGTTAAAGGAGAATAATAGATCTTTTACCTCTATTGAAGCACAAACTTCTATTTTAAATAGTCTTAACTATAAAATGATGATGCACTATAAAGAAGCGATGATGGTTTGTGGTAAATATGAGGGTTGTGAAGATAAACAGAGTTTTGATACGATGAAAAAACCATTGAAAGTAGTTAGAGCCTTAGTAGATGAATTTCATATGGCAATGACCAAGAAGCGTGCAAAGATGATCCATAAATATACATCTCGGGTGATTAAATGTGTCAATCAAATTGAATCGATTGATAAAAAAGCATTGATTGTTAAAACCTATATATCACACTTAAAATCAAAACCTCAAACGGCTGAAGAGATTGTTCATCGTATTGATAAAGAGAGTAAGATTAGAATTAAAGAAAAAAGCGAAGCGCTTCAAAAGTCTGTTGATAATTTTAAACGCCAGAAACAACTTTTTAAACAGTAATCTTTTTTTGCTATAATCTCAATAAAAAGGGATTTATATGAAAAGTATTTCAAAAGTACTCTTACTTGTTCTGGCACTCTCATTTCTCTTCATCGCATGTAGTAAAACACCCTATACAGGTCGTAAACAGATGGTGATGTACTCTCCACAACAAGAGTTGCAGATGGGATTTCAATCTGCACAACAGATTTTGAAAAAAGAGCGTATTAGCAATGATAGAGATCGGAAGAGCACATGTACAACGTGTGGGCAAACGTATCGCAAAGGCCGCTGCTCAACCTGGATATAAATGGCAGTTTTTTGTTATTGAAAAAGATCAGCTCAATGCTTTTTGTCTTCCTGGAGGGAAAGTTTTTGTCTATACTGGTCTTTTTAAAGCAGTACAAAACGAAGACCAATTGGCTGTGGTCATGGGGCATGAAATTGCCCATGCGATTGCACGTCATGGTGCAGAACGTATGAGTATGATGCAACTTGGACGTATGGGCAAGGAGATTGCAGCCAAAACATTGGGCGGTGGACAATACTCACAAGCAATTAATCAAGCTTATGGTGTCGGTGAAACATATGGTATGGTACTCCCTTTTAGTCGAAAGTTTGAGTATGAAGCAGACGAAATAGGACTCTATTTGATGACAAAAGCGGGTTATAATCCTAACGAGGCTGTACGATTTTGGGATAACATGAGACGTTTAAAACAAGGTTCAAAAACACCGCCAGAGTTTCTTTCTACGCACCCTGCTGATTTAAATAGAATTAAAAGAATTAGGTCGCTTATTCCTATAGCGCAAAAAAATTATAGATAAGGGTTGTTGATTGAGTAAACAAGAGAAAATAGTCTCAATGTTTGATAACATTGCAGGCACATATGATGTAGCAAATAGAGTATTGAGTTTTGGTGTAGATAAGAGTTGGCGAAAAGAGGCTTGTGATAAGAGCTATAAAATCTATAATCAAAATAAGTTAGAGATGATATTGGATGTGGCCTGTGGTACAGGAGATATGTGCGAATATTGGGATAAAAGAGCGCAAAAAGCCAATGTTACAGTTGAAAAAATTGTAGGAGCAGATCCTTCAAAAGGGATGCTTCAGCAAGCAGAACAGAAAGGATTAAATGCTGAATTTGTAGTGGCTGAAGCAAAGTCTCTTCCTTTTGAGAGTGAGAGTGTAGATATCTTAAGTATCTCTTATGGATTACGTAATGTGATGGACAGAAAAGATGGCTTAGAGGAGTTTTATCGCGTACTTAAACCTAATGGTCTTTTAGTAATATTAGAGTTTACCAAGCTTCAAAATGAAACATTAGCTTCAAAAGTACGTGATTTTTACATGAAGAAGATTTTGCCTTTTGTGGGTGGATTACTTTCAAAAGATTATGAGGCGTATAACTATCTACCAAACTCTATTGAGGGATTTTTAACCAAAGAGATGTTGGTATCAGAGTTAAAAGAGGTTGGTTTTGAGGTCAAAGAGGCAAAAGGGTACTCTATGGATATCTCTACCCTTTTTATAGGACAAAAATAGCCCTCTAGTCAAGTGTGATCATGTTACTTTCATGATAAAAACGCTTGACCTCTTCACTTACACTGATAGCCCGTGTCAGATAGTTTCTAAAATCATTACGACTATAGATGATTTTCAATTGTGTAGGATCAGTCGCACGACTGAGGGCCACATAAAATTGGCTATCTGCAAAAATATGATCTACATTACAGATAAGACGTTGCAGACTCATCCCTTGGGATTTGTGAATTGTGATAGCATAAGCAGGACGTAGCGGATACTGTTCTAGTGTACAGAGCACTTCATTTTCAAGTCCTCCTTGATCATCTACACTTGCACGACTCAGTTCAAAACTAAAGCGATCCACTTTGACAAGTCTGCCTTCCTTCTCAACTACAAT
Source organism: Campylobacterota bacterium (assembly GCA_022600175.1). Taxonomy (GTDB): domain Bacteria; phylum Campylobacterota; class Campylobacteria; order Campylobacterales; family QNZT01; genus SZUA-1433. Next base: position 8,838 of record JAHZKW010000012.1, on the reverse strand, counting down.
AGAATCACCATCAATATGCTCAACAATGGCCCTTTCACCATTATGATAGGATCCCCATTTGTTTGTAGTAAAGATGACAGGAATACCCTCTTTGAGTTTCAGATCTTCAATGATAGGGAGTGACTTTTTCCATGAGCTTATACGCTTTTCATCTAACTTTTGTACTTTGGGAGTGATCACAGCTGGTAGATCATACTCTTCTCTAGTCACTTCAGCGACTTTGATTTGGTTTAATTTATCTGCTTCAAAGTTTCGACCATAAAGGATGGTTGCATTAGTTGCTTCTTCAAAGTTATTTTGACGAAGCAACTCTAAATAGTGTAGGACATTATCATCTACTTCCCCTACCCTGATTTGTTCTAAAATTTGCATAAATTGTTCATTACTGGTACGTTTAATTTGAGTGAGTTCTACCCCTGTAAAGTCAAACATTTCCCATGCACTACTTTGAAATGCATAAAGATTTTCCCCAAAAATATTTTGATTGTTTGGGTTGTTTTGTTTTTGTACTGGCGGAAGTTGATAGAAGTCACCTACAACAAGGAGTCTACCTACATATTTTGCATTACGTAGGCGATAAAGGATCATATCCATCAAGTCACTACTGACCATACTAATCTCATCTATCACAATGAGATCCACTTGTTTAAGCATTTTTGCAAGCTCTTTAAGACGGTTTTTGTTGTATTTGTCAAAGCTATTTAAGGTTTCAAAGTTTGAGGCGATGCCAAATGCAAAAAAACTATGAATAGTCTGTCCACCTACGTTGACTGCAGAGATTCCTGTACTGCCAAGTACAACAACCCCTCTTGCATCGTTTTTATAATCATCAATGATCTGTTTTGTAAGATAACTCTTTCCCACCCCTGCTCCACCAGTAAGAAAGAGATTGTTATTTTCTAAGAGTTCTAAGACTTTTTGTAATGCGCGCACACTTTTCCGTTTTTGTGTGATTATAGCACACTATTTCTCACTCAAAGCTACCCTATTTATATCTTTTAATGGTTTGATGATATATTCAAGTACTGTTTTTTTACCAGTAAGAATATTTACATTAGCAACCATCCCTGGTAAGATGGGTTTATCTTTAGCAAACTCATAATCGTCAGCCTTGACTCTCACCTTATAGTAACTACTCACCCCATCTTGACCAATAAAGCTATCAGGACTGATCGATATGAGTTTACCTTGCAATAAGCCATATTTTGCATAGTTATAGGCTGTAATCTCGATAGAGACATCTTGTCCACTATAGACTTGCCCCCTATCAATGGTTTTGATCTTCCCCTCAATCACTAAGGAGTCATCAATAGGCGTGATCTCTGCTAGCTGATCACCTGATTTGATAATACCACCAAGGGTATGGAAATTTAGCTTTTTGACAACACCATTGACTGGAGATGTAACAATTTTTCGATACTCTCTATCATCATCAGCTCTATTTTTCTCTTGTAGTTTTTGAATCTCTACATCTACCTCAGTTAACTCTTTTAGCCAAATTGACTTTTTTTCACTTTTATAAGTTTTTATCTTAGTTAAGGATTCATTGATTTTTTGATCGATGATAGGAATCTCACTTTTGATGTCAGAAACTTGTGTGACCAGTGACTGTTTTTTTGCAAGTTCTCCAAGATACTGCTTTTTTGAAGCAGCCCCTTTTTTAAAGAGTTTCTCTAAAATTGAGAGATTTTCACTGGCGATTTTAAGCTCAACTTGTAAATTTGCTAACTTTGAACTCTGTTGCTTCTTTTCAAGTCTATTTTGGTCTAATCGATCTTGAAAAATACTCTTTTGTTCAAAGAAGTTTTTCATCTCTGAGCGAAATATCTTTTTTTCATTGTCAATATTTTTACTACTATTGTGATCATAATCAATGGCATCTTTAAATTCAATTTGTGCTAATAGCCGTTGTTTTTTTATTAAAAATGCAGCAAGTTCAATCTCTTTTTGTTTTGAATCTGACTGTGACGACGCATTTTTAAGCTTGTAGATAGCATCACCTTTTTGTACTCTAGTCCCCTCTTTCACAAAAATCGTCTCAACGATTCCCCCTTCTAAGTGTTGCAATATTTTAGTTTGTGATGAAGGAACAACCTTCCCTTCTCCTCGAACCAGTTCATCTACTTCACTAAAATAACTCCAAACCAAAAAGAGTGATACAAAGAGCATAATAGGGACAACAACGATCCTATAGTTCCAACTCTTTTCTATTTTAATATCATCCATCTCTTACCCTTTTTTGTTTTGAAGCATTGCCAAAACTTCCGCTTTTTTACCATCAGCAACTACTTTACCATCATGAATTAAAATGACTCTATCTACAAGATCAAGTGCCGCAAAACGGTGCGTGATAACAATAACGGTCTTCTCTTTTAAGGTATCATCGAGGTGTTGAACCAAACGTTTTTCAAGTCCCACGTCAAGCCCCGTGGTAGGTTCATCAAGTACTAAGATCGGTGCTTTACTCATCAATGCTCGTGCAAGTGCCACTAGGTGACGTTGTCCTACTGAGAGATTTGCACCACGTTCTCCTACATCAAGGGTATCAGATGAACCACTCTTTTTGACAAGATCTGAAAGACCTGTTTTATTTAAAAGGTCTGTCATCTCTTTTTTAGAGATAGTACGGTTAAGCTCAATATTCTCTTTGAGTGTGCCCGAGAAGAGATAGGGTTCTTGAGGCATTAGTGCGATATTCTCTCTTAGTTCGACAGGATGCAATGTGGTTGTATCTTTATCATCAACAAATATCTTTCCACTCACTGGCATTTCAACACCAGTGAGAAGTTTTTGGATGGTACTTTTCCCTGCACCAGTTTGCCCAATAATCCCCACTCTTTCACCAGGCTCAATGGTCATAGACACCTCTTGTATAGAGGGATAGTTTGTCTCTGGATAGCTAAACGTGACATTATCAAATTCAATTTTACCTTCGGCTTTCCCCATGCCTAATTCATTATATTTTTGACTCTCTGTCGGCAAATGCCAATACTCGTTGAGTGAATCTAACGCTTCTTTAACTTGTTTATACTTGATCAAGACAGAAGAGAGGTTGATTACAGGAACCATTGCACGGCTTGCCAGGATAGTAACTGCGATCAGCCCACCGACACTCAGTGTGCCATTGTGGATACAATAAACCCCTAAGATAATAGTTGCTAAAGAGACCATTTGTAAGAATCCCTGCGATACAAATGAACTTAGTGCATTCATCATCTGTATTTTACTATGGATTTGATTGTAAAAATTGATCATTTTTCGCCATGTTAAAATACGCTTTGGCAATGCATTTGAGAGTTTGATCGCTTCGATACCTTGTAGTTGCTCTACGAGATATCCGTGTTTACTTTGTGCCTCTTTATAACTCTCTTTGTGTAGTGTAGCTATAGGGTACTGCATGATAAAGTTTAACCCTAAGATTACTCCTGCCGCAATAATAGGCACTAATGCGATAGTAGGACTAATAAGATAGATCACAATGACTGCTGTCACAAAAAATGGCAGATCTAAAAGATGGATCACTTTGGTTGCAAAAAAGTCCTTGACTAAAGAGAGTTCTCTAAAAAGATTCGTTTTGGTTCCCACTAAAAAACGGTCATATTGGCTTTGGATACTCAAGGTCTTTTTAAAGAGTTCTTCTTCAAAGTCATTAGAGAGCTTTTTTGCTACTTTTTCCAATATATGTACCCGTGTACTTTTTAAAATTACATCAAAAATAAGTACAATAGCGACACCAAAAGAGAGAACAAAAAGTGTTTCTGTTGCAAAGTTTGGCACGACCCTGTTATAGACATTCATTGTAAAAAGAGGTACAGCAAGTCCAAAAATATTGATAAAAATTGTTAAGAGTCCAATCTCTAAATAGGCTCGCCATGCGTTTTTGATAGGGTTATAAAACCAACTTTTATCTTTTTTCTCTCCAATACCTAGAGTGTTGATCTCTTTATCTTTTTTAGAAAAGAAGATAAATGTTGCAAAATGTTCGTTAAACTCTTTGCGGGTAATGAGCTCAGGTTTGCTTTCACTATTTTTTTGTATACGTACTAAATCATTCTCAAAAGCGATGATGACAATAGATTGAGCTTCGATGTTTCTAGCGATACATGGTAAAAGATGCTTTTCAATATTTTGAGGATCACACTTTTGATAGCTATACTCCAAGTTTAATTCATGAGAAATACTTTTTATATCATGTATATCAAATGTTTTTAAATCACCGGCACTTAAATTCTCAATAGTAGAGAGTGCTACATTTCCATAATGGAAATTTAATATCATACGATAAGACTCTAAGAGGCTGTTTTGATTAATTTGTCCTATAGATACTGTCATTTACACTCTTTCTAATTTTATTTTATATTTTTTTTCAATGGATGTAAAAAGTGATTCATAGACAGCATCCCACTCATCTTTTTTAGATTGTCTAAAGAGCTTCATTGAAGGGTACCATGGTGAGCTATTTCTATCTAGCAGCCAGCGCCAATCAGGAACTTTTTGTAATAATATCCAAACAGGTTTTTTGAGTGCTCCAGCTAAATGTGCGACAGATGTATCAGAAGAGATGACAAGATCGAGTTGTGAAATAGCAGATGCTGTCATCTTAAAGTCATGCAACTGTTCTGATAAATCAGTAATTTGATCTGTACTGAGTCCTAGTTTGTCAATATCCTGTGCATCTTCTCCCACTTGTAGTGAGTAGACATTGATTTTATTATGATTTAAAATCGGGATAAAACGTTTTAACTCTAACAGCCGATTATGGTGATTTTCATTGGTATTGCTTCCTCCCCACACTAAACCGATATTAATTTTTTTTGTATCTAAATTTAATGGCAAATCTGTTTTGGTGGCATTTAAATAAGGTGTTTTTGAAGGGATACTTTTAAGTGAAGTTTCAAAAAGATAAGGGAGGCTCAAGAGTGGAATCTGATAATCAAATCTACCAAGTTTACCCTCTCTTTCTATAATGGTATCAATCTCTCCAAGCTCTTGAAAAAGTGTGATAAGTTCAGGTTGGCATGTGAGTGTTAAAGCAAGTTTAGGGTACTGCTTTTTAAGCAGTTTAACATAACGAACAAACTGTATATTATCACCAAAACCTTGTTCACTGAAAATAAGAAGTCTTTTATCTTCTGTTTCACAACGTTTGGTAAAACGTGGTTTTTCTAAAATTTTTTCGAGTTGTTTTGTCTGTTTAAACTCCTCTTTTTTTTCTCTCCATTCGTAAGCTTCAAATCCTTTTTTAAGTTTCCCTGTAAGTAAAAGAAGGGTCGCATAGTCAAAATTTGCATTTATAGATGTAGGGTTTAAGGTAAGAGATTTTTCAAATGACTTGGCTGAATTTTTATACTGTTCAAGACTTTTATAGGTAATCGCAATATTGGCATAGTTAGAAGCACTATCCTCTTCTAATGTGATCGCTTTTTTATGACAATGAAGTGCCTCATGATGTTGATGCAGTTTATTAAAAACATTACCTAAGTTTGTATAAGGACCACTGTTGTTAGGATCTAATGTGACAGATTTTTCTAAAACATCTTTTGCCTCTTCATAACGTTTCGCACGATTGAGTGCAGCACCAAGATTAAGATAAGTACCTGCATAGTGTGGATCCACTTTTTGTGCCATTTCAAAAATTTTCACTGCATCACTATATCTTTTTTGTCGATAGAGAATCACCCCAATATTGTTATAGGCTTTGATATAGTGGTTGTCACGATGGATGGCTTGGGTATAGTAGTGCAGTGCTCTTGGAGTATTACCCTGTTTCTCATAGGTAATTGCAAGCTCGTTAAAAAGGTGTGCATTTTTAGGTGCCATTTCAATGGCATTTTGTAGCAGTCCAATTGCCTTATCATAGTTTTGAATTGTGCGATAAAGATTGGCAAAGTTGTGCATACATGTAATACTCTTTGGATCACTCTCTAGTGCTTTTGTAAAGAGTGCGATCGCTTTTGAGTAATTTTGAGCATTTTTATAGATGATACCAAGATTACAGAGTGCTTGTGCATGGCTAGGATCTAACTCTAGTACATTTTCATACCCTGCTTGGGCTTCTTTAAGGCTCTCTTCTCGATGTGCTTTGAGTGCCATTGTGAGTAAGTTTTGTATTGTATCACTTTTTGTGTCAGACATAGAACTCCTTATTTGTATAAGATAAGCAATTTTTGTACCATAAGATTCAATAGTTAATATTTACGCAGAATAATCTCTATGGCACTTTCCGTGACAGGGGTACGTGTTTGATCATATTTTTTACGAGCAAGTGTGATTTGAAAAAAGTCACGGATAACATCAATACGTTCAACTTGAACAGAGGTTGAAAAATCAATAAAGAGTTCAAGGAGATTTACTGATTTGGGTGACCAGCTTTTGGGTTTATAGACTGTAAAAGTCCACTTGTGGTCACTGTTATAGCGACTTGGCCATTGCCCCATTTCATACATATCTTCATCAGGTACAGTAATGATGAGATAACCGCCCTTTTTTACAACACGTATCCAGTTTTGTAGTGAGATATGAAGATCTTTCATGTGCTCAAAAGAGTGACTAGAGACTAAAAAGTCATAGCTATTATCAGGTACGTTTTTTAAGTATTGTGCATCACCATCTTCTAAGTCCCAAGTTTTACAGCTTTTAAGCAGTGGAAAAACTCCGATATAGTTTGCCAAAGGATCAGGTTTTCCACCAATATCAATCCCCTTTCCTGCAAAAAATCGGTTATGAAAGTTACCGTCATGAAAGCGTCTCTTTGCCGCTTTGCTCTGTTCTCTAGCCATAATGTACCCCTCTCTTTTTTAGAAGAAAAGCACATTTAATGCCAGAAAATTAAATACCTTTAAATAACATCCACCGTTAATGTGACACCGTCACCAAAATCATAGGTATTATCGATGATCTCACTATGTGTTGTACCTGTATCATCACTACCATGTTTGGTACCACTGTCATCTGTAAACTCAATTTTAGTTTTATCACTATCTTGTATTTTAATGGTCAGATCATCTCCTGCGTCCGTCCACGCTTGAATCATCTCTTTAGTGATGGTAAATTCAGCATTAGTCCCGCCGTCACTTGCATCTGCGCCTACATTAAGTGTAATTGAGGAGAAGTCTAACACTTCAACATTACTAAAGTCACTATTGGAACCTAGTACCGTATCCGTTGTGATGGCACTGCTATTGGTAGTGTTGATATTGACTGTATCGGTATCTGCACCACCATCAATTGTGAGTGTATTATCAAACGCGACATTGACAGTATCACTGCCTGCACCCATATCGACACTGTTAATTCCCGCACTTTGGACATTAGCGCCTAGGGTGATACTATTATCTACACCATCAAAGGTTAAGTTTTCAAACCCTGATACATTAGCAAAGTCACCATCAAGACCTGCGTGTGTTCCCATAAGATGTAGAGTATCACTTCCACTACCACCTACCAACGTATCACCTACTGTAAATTTGTCTGCGTTGATACTCACCGTATCATCTCCATTACCCCCTGTTATGACAGAGTTTTGGTTAGTTGAACTCCCATAGTTAAAAATATCCAAAGTTAAGTCAGCATCTGAGCCTGAAGCATCTAAACTCTCTTTAATATTACTCAGTGTTGCACTACCACTATCGATATCTACATTAAGATCATTAATAGTCACAAACTTAAGATCTACAGGACTACTTGCTTTAGTGATGTTAAGTGTACTTGCTGTACCACCAGTTTGATTGACAGTTTTCCCACTAATAGCGTCACCATCAACATTGAGGGTTTTACCTGCTGTAACTGTAATGGTTTCTACACCAGTAAGAGAACTTAATGTCATATTTTCTTCTACATAAACAGTATCAGAACCACTTCCACCTATGATAGTATCAACAGTGTTGTTACTGACATGAACATCAAGGTTTTGAGATGAGCTAGAGGCATCTAAGTCAACTTGTAGATTGTTGATTGTAGTGCCTGTACTATCAAAATCACCGATGAGTGTAGTTGTAGTAATATTTGCTAAATCAACCGTACCACCACCTGTGATCTCTAATGTTCCCGCACCATTAACAGTTTTGCCATCTACTTTAGTACTATCTACACTCATGGTACCACTAGAGATGGTGACTGCTGTTGTCCCAAGTGTCCCTGTAAAAGTATCAGTTCCACTCCAGTCTGCGGTCACTGTTCCTGTGATACCAGAGAGGTCCATATCTGCTCTTGCGTCAAGGTTTGTTACCTGTAAGGTACCGTTATTAGTAATTGTTTGTGATCCAATATTTGAGGCTTCCATACCTACAGTTACACCAGTATCAATGACAAATGTATCAATATTACTGGTATCACCTGTATAGTTTGCGACATTACTGGTAAATTGTATCGTGGTATTGACACTTAGATCAACTTGTGAGAGATCAACACTACTACTATCTGTCTCAATGATGAGATCTTCTCCTGCACCTGTGACAGTTTTGCCTGTGATATCACTATCATTGATAGTAAGTTCACCTGAAAGTGTATAGGCATCTACTTTATCTAAGTTACTACTAGCTGTGAGATTAATTGCTTGTGCAAGCTCAAGGGTGACTGTTGTTGCTCCACTAACATTTGCTAAGTTAGTATCTAGTGAATTATCATCTACCTTGATCAATACCTCTCCAGTACCTTCTAGGGTATTGCTACCAACCTGGTCATCTGTAAGTGTGAGTATTTTAGTTGTGGCGATAGTATAAGTATCAACACTGCCTAAATCTGTTCTAGCACTCAAATCAATACTCTCTTGTAGATCAAGCTTGATGGTGCCTGTAGGGGTTACTTGTGAAATATCTGATAAAGTAGCATCATTGACAT
>JAHZKW010000112.1 GCA_022600175.1 Campylobacterota bacterium | reverse complement strand
GTTATGAAAATGATACAAAAAATCTCTATAGTAGGCTAGGTATCTCACAAAATTATCAACTCAATAAATATATTACGCTAGCCGGTGGTGTTGAGTCACGAAGCACAATGAGTGGCGAAGATAATCAAAGTGAAGATTTCAAAGCGTATGCGGGTTCAATTACCTATAACCGTAAACCATGGGTCTCAAATCTGAAAGCTGAGTATCGAGATGGGAAAAAAGAGGATAAACTCAATTTAGACTTTGGTATCTATAATCAACTCAGTGATGATATCGGGGTAAGCTGTGGTGTACGTTATAACAATACTAAATCTGAGCAAGAGCGTAAAAAGCATTTTGAGACAAATTTTGGTACCGTTTATCGTCCTAAATCACGTTGGATTATCTTAAATCGTTTTGATTTTGTACATCTTTCAAGTTCTACTGAAGAGAGTGAGAAATTTATCAATAATTTTCTTTTAAACTATAATTTTACACAAGATTTAGAACTCTCTTTACAGTTTGGACTCAAATATGTACAAGAACAGATTGATAATCAGACTTTTGATAGTGTTGTGAACCTTTTAGGAGTACATATGGTGATGCAGATTGGTAAAAATTTTGATTTAGGGCTTCAAACAAGTACGCTTTATAATCACAGTACTAAACAGCTCTCTTATATGTATGGTGCAGAAGTAGGGTATACGCTTATGGGCAATAGTTGGTTAGGCGTAGGATATAACTTTAAAGGGTTTAGTGATGAAGATTTTAGTTTGCAAAACTATACTACTCAAGGGGCTTATTTGAAAGTACGTATGAAGTTTGATAAAGAGAACTTAAAGAGTATGATGGATCACACTTTTTAGTATTGTTATAACATCGCTTTGATATAGTCATCAATATCACCACGTACCACTTCACGGACGTTTCGAGGTTTTGCACACTCATCAACCAGTACAAAAGTAAAGAGTGCTTTAGTGACACTATACTCTTCATGGGTCTCTCTATCTTTAACTTGTACATCAACATCTACTTTGATAGAGCTATTGCCAATATGTTTGACTTCTGTATAGATAGTAAAAATTGCACCACAATGAATGGGTTTGATAAAGTTCATATCACTTACCGCTACAGTCACGGCAGGAGAGATGACGATATCTTCTACTGCAATAGATGCCGCTTTATCCATTTTCCCCATAATCCAACCACCAAATACAGTTCCTGCATGATTGAGATCTGTAGGAAATACCCGCCCCCGTAATGCAATCATCTTCATGATAATCTCCTTGAGATATGTTGCTTTCATTATATAATAAAAAGTTATATAACTAAGCTGAAATATTCTATTTAAAGATAAAAAAGTGTTATAATTATTGTATAGGGAATTTTTAAGAGAAGGGGAACGTATAATGGAAGAAGCATTAAAGCTATTTATACATGATATACAAAATGATAGTTTTTATGAGGCACATGAACATTTAGAGGCTTATTGGCATACGATTCGAAAGAGTGATCATCCATTGAAAAATTTATGTAAAGGTTTTATCAATGGTGCCACTGCATTTGAGTTGATCAAAAGAGGAAATCATAAAGGGGCGCGAACATTGTGGAGTGCGCATGAAAAATATCTTCCAATTATGCAAGAAGGAATAGAAAACTATGCACTGTTTTATAAGGCAAACGAAATTCTGCAAGAGCTAAAAAAGAAGCATCATGATATACTTAGCGAAAATTTTTAGGGGTTGATATGACTATTCTCTTTGACACACGGACATTTTATTTTAATGCCGATACTGACTTTTTGGCATATTACAAAAATCATATGGTAAAGATTGATGAGACTTTAAAAGTCAAAGATCTTTTAACACAGATCCAGACGATGGATCCTCTGTTTAGTTTTAAAAAGACATCCACGATGGTACAAATCAATGGTGTCTCAGTGAAGGGAAGCTTAAGCCTTAAAGAGGTTGTGAAACTTTTTGGTAAGTCTTTGACGATTGAGCCTATCTCTACTTTTAGAGCGGTAAAAGATATGAATATCAATGATGATGATTTCATTCAAAAACATACACTTTTAGAAGCGTATGGTGATGAGGAAGATTTTAAATATTATAAAACTTTGATTAGAGAGTATTATGCATCAGGATCACTACAATATAATCAAGACTATTTTGGTGACTCAATGTTTATCTATGCACATTACTTAATGGAAAAGTATCCTGAAAAGGGTGCAGAGATCTTAAATGTGATTGATGATCGTAATGGGATTTGGTTATATGAAAAAGAGTGTACTCTATATCCTGATAATGATACAGCAACTAAAGTTTCTGTGCTTAAAGCACAACTTACGGGTAAAAGTTTGAAAAAATATACTCCTGAATCAATGGCATATTATGATAAAGCTGAATTGGTACTTGCAAAAAGATTTGATGTAGAAAAAGATGAAGATTGTGCGTTAGAAACGATTATGGATAATATTGGACTAGAGAAGATCAAGTCGGAATTAAAACACGCTTTTGAAGATTTTAGTGTCGCCTTTTATGCAGGGAGTTTTGATTGTAAAGATATCGCTGAGGTAGAGAGTGAAGCAGAAACATTGCTTAAAACCATTGGTGCAAAGGTGGTACGATTTGCCAGTAGTGATGCTGCGGATGGATTTGATATCGCACCATATGATGATATGGCATATAAAAAAGCAGGAAGTATTGTTTTAGATGCGTTTGATAGTGGCGCGGAGATCTTAGTGGTTGATAGTAAAGAGTCACATTTTATGATGGATCAATCTGTGAAAGCATGTGCGTGTGCAACAGGTAGAGATATCAGAATACCAATTCTTAATGTGTCACAAATTGTAGCACTTGCAGTGGGTATTACCGATATTGCAAAGCTTGGTCTAGATGCACATAAGATCAAACCAGAATTTATTTAAGGATAGTAAGCATGACTATAACAAAAAAAGTTGTATTTGTCGCTAAAGAGGACTCTGTTGAAGAGCTCAAGGCACTCTTAACTACGATGGTAAGCCCATCCCGTAACTCTAATGGGTGTTTACTCTATGATATTTATCAAATGAGTGATAAACCAACAACATTTGTTGTGATGGAGAGTTGGGAGGGTGAAGAAGCACTCAAAGGACATCAACACTCTGCACATTACTTACATTATAAACAAAAATTATGAGCCATTTACTGCAGATAAATACTCAGATAGTCTTGTAAGCCTAGGTTAATATATACGATATTGTTACGAGTGATTCCAATCGTAACAATATCACCTCCAAATTACCCCTAAACTGTTACTTTTTGTATATTTTAATAGTTATTCATTATAATACAAACTAATATATTATTACTTTAAAGGACAATCTTTATGAGCATACCAATTCACGAATATGATGCTGTAGTAGTTGGAGCAGGTCTTGCAGGACTTGCCGCTGCTAGAGAGTTGAAACATGCTGGAAAAAGTGTGGTGGTTTTGACAAAATTACATCCACTGCGAAGTCACTCAGGCGCTGCACAAGGGGGTATCAACGCTTCGTTTGCAAAAGATGATAGTACAGAACTACATGAGTTTGATACGGTAAAAGGGAGCGATTATTTAGCCGATCAAGATGCTGTTGAGTTTATGTGTGAAACAGCACCAGAGTTGGTACGATGGATGGAGAAGATGGGGGCTGTCTTTAGTCGTAATGAAGATGGTACAATTGCCCAACGTCCATTTGGAGGACAGTCACATCCTCGCGCCTGTTTTGCAAAAGATAGAACAGGTTTAACACTGCTTCAAACGATGTTTGAACAGACAAATCGTTTAGGTGTTGACTTTTTAGATGAGTGGTATGTTGCTGATATCATTTACGAAGAGGGCATTGTCAAAGGTGTTGTTGCTTATGATATTAAGACAAGTGAGCCTGCAATCTTTAATGCTAAAGCAGTCATGTTTGCTACGGGTGGATATGGAAGAGCTTTTAAGATCAACTCTAACGCACATGCCAATACGGGTGATGCTTTATCTATAGTGGCACGCCATGGATTACCATTAGAAGATATGGAGTTTGTACAGTTTCACCCAACAGGACTTGCAGGAACAGGAATACTTATGAGTGAAGCGGCACGTGGAGAGGGTGGTAAGCTTATTAACTCTGAAGGTGAACGTTTTATGAGTAAATATGCACCTTCTAAGATGGAGTTAGGTCCTAGAGATCTAGTAAGCCGTTCGATTACACAAGAAGTATTAGAAGGTAGAGGTGTAGGACCTGATAAAGATGCAGTCTATCTTGATTTGACTCACCTTGGTGAAGAAAAAATTATGGAAAGACTTCCTGAGCTTAGGGATTTAGCGATTACATTCCTTGGACTTGATATGGTTAAAGAGCCCATTATGATTGCAGCAACTGCACACTACTCCATGGGAGGAGTGCCTGTAAATATCGCTGGAAATGTCAAAAAAAATGCAACAGAGCATGTGAAAGGTTTTTATGCGGCAGGTGAGTGTGCCTGTGTAAGTGTACATGGTGCGAATCGTTTAGGTGCGAACTCCGTACTTGAAGCACCACTTTTTGGTCGTCATGTGGGTCGTACTATGGCGAAAGAGATTGATAATTTAGAGCTTCATAAAGTAGATGTAAGCTGTGCTGATAGAATGGTTGCTGAGATAAAGATGTTACTTGAAAATAGTGGCTCGGAGACTATTCCAGGGCTCCGTAGTGAATTGCAAGCCTCTATGACTGAAAATGCAGGTGTTTTTAGAACGGAGGAGTCTTTGCTAAAACAAAAAAGGTTAATCACTGAGTATAGAGCGCGTTACAAAAATATCAGAATTGATGATAAAAGTAATGTCTATAACACTGATTTGCAAGAGGCGATAGAGTTTGGTCATATTATCGATTATGCTGCCTTTATTGTTGAGGGTGCGTTGCTTCGAAAAGAGAGTAGGGGTGCACACTTTAGAAATGATTATGATAGTAGAGATGATGAAAACTTCCTAAAACATACATTTGCATATATGAATGAAGAGGGTGAAATCAAGACAGAGTATACTGATGTAACACTTGGCAAGTTTGTGCCAGAAGCTAGAACATACTAAGGATGGGGTGATGGCAAATATTGAAACAAAAAAGATGACGTTTAAAGTATTTAGGTTTAATAGTGAGACTGATTATCTGCCTTATTATAAAGACTATGAGATTGAAGTTAAACCTGGAGAGGTGATCTTGGATATTTTGAACCGTGTAAAATGGGAACATGATGGTTCATTCTCTTATCGAAGAAGTTGTAGACATGGTATCTGTGGTTCATGTGCTGTAAAGGTTAATGGTAAAGCAACCTTAGCTTGTAAAGATCGTGTGAGTGATCTTGTTGAGATCTTTGGTGAAGAGTTAGTCATTGAGCCTCAAAATAAAGAGCGTGTCATTAAAGATATGGTGATTGATAAAGCAGACTTTTGGAAGAAGTACAATACGGTTCAACCCTATTTAGAGACTGAGGTTGATGAAGCACCGACGGCTGAAAATTATGTTTCTCCTGAAGATGCTGAATTGATTGATGAAGCAGATTATTGTATTCAGTGTGGTAACTGTTACTACTCTTGTCCTGCTGTGAATGCCAATGAAGATTATCTAGGGCCTGCTGCACTTGCGTTAACCTATCGGTTTAATGCAGATGTGAGAGATGAAGCTAAACAAGAGCGGTTAACAACAGTTAATAAAATTGGTCCTGGTATTTGGGATTGTGTGAAGTGTTTTGAGTGTGCAGAAGCCTGTCCTAAAGAGCTTGATCCTATTGGAAAAATCACCAAGTTACATCTACAGACATTTGAAGAAGAGATGGCAGAAAACAATGTAGCCGTACGTCATGCAGTGGGATTTAAACCATCGATTAAAAAGCATGGTCTACTCGATGAAGGTGAGCTTGTAAAGTATTCTGAGGGTATTCCAGGGGTCTTAAAACATGTACCTGTTGCATTTAAAATGTTTAAAAAAGGCAAGATTATTATGCCTTGGAATATGCCAAAAAGTAAAAATCTTGATGAAATTCAAAAGCTTGTTGATATCGCATCAACTTCAAAGTTTAAGGGGAAATAATGAGTAAGTTAAAATATGCACTTTATACTGGTTGTACAGCACGTGAGAGTACACCTGAACTTTTGATGTCAACTTTAGCGATAGCAGAGGCATTGGATATTGAATTGGTACTATTAGATGAGGCTTCATGTTGTGGTGCCAGTCATTTACAAGATTTTGATGATCAACTCTCTTTAACATTGAATGCCCGTAATATTTGTTATGCAGAGAAACATGACCTGACAATGGTAACTATCTGTAATACATGTCAGATCAATACAGCAATGACAAAAGAGCGACTCGATCATGATCCAAAGCTTAAAGAGACAATCAATGATAAGTTGGCAGAAGTAGGATTGGAGTATCAAGGTACGAGTGTGGTGAAACACTTTTTATATGCGTTGGTTGATGACCTTGGTGTGGAGGCGATTGCTGCTAAAGTGACTAAGCCATTGACAGATATGCAGATTGGGGCTTTTTATGGTTGTCATAATATTAGACCTGCTGAGCTTCAAAACATAAGTAATGGTGGAGAGAGTGCTTATGCACCAAACTCTATTGATAGACTTATTGTGGCACTTGGTGGGAAAAATGTTGAGTATGAACATAAAAATAAGTGTTGTGGATTTCATGTAGAGCTTCAAGCGCCAAAAACTGCCAATAGACTCTCAGGTTCCGCCATGTTAGATGCGATTGATAATGGTGCAGAAGCCTTGGTAACACCATGTCCTCTTTGTCATCTTCGTATGGATACACAGCAAGCACATATCTCGAAAGAGATGGGAAGAGATGTTAAAATTCCAATTATGCACTTACCTCAAATGGTTGGTATTGCACTTGGAATTGCTCCTGATAAGTTGGGATTAAAGCACCATGTGAGTGATGTAACATTTGCATAGTGCTTAAAATTAGGAGTTATTTTATCCTAATTTAATGTTTTTGTGTTAAAATGTCTATATATATTTTATAAGGAGATAGTATAATGCCAAAGATTAATAAGTACGTCGATATCGACACAGTAGAGAGAGAAGCAAAAAAAGATTTAATTGATAGACATTCACCGTTTATTCACTGTGAATCTACAGCAAAAAAAGGTGAGCCTTTTGAAGTGACAGTAAAGATGGGTAACGAATATACACATCCAGATGATTTCGATCACTATATCGAGTCAGTAACACTTTTCAATGGTGAAACACAACTTGCAAAAGCGAGCTATGTTCCTGGAACTTTAGGGAATACAAAAGCTCATAATACAACAACATTTACAATTATTCCAACAGGAAAAAAATTAAATCTTGTTGCACATGGTTACTGTACAAAACATGGTATCTGGGAAGGTACACCTGTTCAAGTAGCAGTAGAAGAGTAATACTTCAGAGGTAACCTTGATAAGAGGTTGCCTCTTTTTTCTAAAACTATTTCAATTTTTTATTTATCTTTTATATAACATGCCGATATACATGCATGAATAACAATAGATCTAATCAATACTTTCTACGTCAAGTTTTTATAATATTTTTTATTACAACGACTGCTTTTGCTATAGAGCTTATTACGCCTATACCTTTAACCATTGATTACCATAAAGAAAAAGCAGATTTAGGGAAAAAACTTTTTTTTGATCCTCTACTCTCTAAAGATGGAACCATCTCTTGTGCAAGCTGCCATATCCTTGATGAGGGAGGAGATGATAATAGAGCATTTTCTATAGGTATTGGTGGACGTGAAGGGAGTATCAATGCTCCTACAGTTTTAAATGCTCAGTTCAATTTTAGACAGTTTTGGGATGGAAGAGCAAAAGATCTGCATACTCAGGTTTTAGAACCAATAGAAAACCCTTTAGAGATGGCAAATAAACGTAAAGTTTTAATACAAACTATAGATCAACATAAGGGTTATAGTAGAGCATTTAATAACCTCTATGATCAAGGGGTGACGCTTGATAATATCATTGATGCCATTGTGGAGTTTGAAAAGGCACTCTTTACCCCTAATGCACCATTTGATGATTATCTACGAGGCAGACAAGATGCAATTAGTAAAGAGGCGGAAGAGGGGTATATGCTTTTTAAATCTAAAGGGTGTATCGCTTGTCATAACGGAATGAATATCGGGGGTAATCTTTTTACAAAATTTGGTGTCATGACCCAGCTTGAACTGCAAAATCTTGGAAGATTTAATATTACTAAAGCACCAGAGGATAAGTTTTTATTTAAAGTCCCTTCACTGAGAAATATTGCCAAAACAGCACCTTATTTTCATATGGGCTCTATTGATACACTCGAAGGGGCTGTAAGGCTGATGGCAAAATATCAATTAGGGATTGTACTAGAGGAGGAAGAGGTAGCGAAAATAGTTGCTTTTTTAGAGACACTTAGTGGTGAAACACCTTATATTTTAAGAAGATCATATGACAGATAAAAGTATAGATAGAACGTATATTGCGTTCTCGTTTTTTATCTCATGTGTAGCAATGATGTTTTGGTATACCTATAGTATTAAAAGCAATTCTCAAAATCATAGTAAGGTCATTGGGAGTATAGAGTCTATTAAGTTACTAGATAAAGATCTTGATTATTTTTTAGATTCAAGATTAAAATATCAAAACTATGACAAAATTGTTGGTTTAGTAAATCAGATAGAAAAAAATGTGGATGTTATTTACCGTTTAAAAATTGAAAAATCTTCTAATAAGGATCTACAAAAAAAATATAGTGTACTCCAGGGAAGTTTAGAAGAGAGAGTAAAAGATATTGAACGTTTTAAAGGATATTATGCAATTGTAAATAATTCGATGCGCTATCAGTTTGATCTCCATGAACAGCTTACACGAGAGATTCCTACAGAGGTAGAAGATGCCATACATTCACTGCTTTTTTATTTTTATAAATCATCATTGAGTAAAAAAGAGACTTATGATCTGTTGAATCAGAAAATAAAGAATATTAAAATTTTGATGCGTGAAGTAGATCAGAAAAAAGAGGATGTTGATACTTTTTTACAACATGTAAGGTTGAGTTTAAATTACTTAAAAAAGCTTGATACTATAAATATGAAAAATAGTATATCTGTGTTAAAAATTCCACTTGAAGTGTTAAAAACAGCATTAATTGAAGAGTATCAAGATGCACAGAAGCAAGAAGAGGTTATTTCACATATCATTTTTTTACTAGTCTTGTTAACTTTAGGGGGGATTGTGATGCTTTATCGTAAAGATAAGAAACTGCATTTAGAGCTTTTACGGTTTAAGCATGCTATTGAAAAGAGTGATAATAGTATTGTAATTACAGATATAGAAAAGAATATTCTTTATATCAATCATGCATTTGAAAGCTACACAGGATATAGTAAACAAGAGATTCTTGGATTCCAACCTAGTATACTAAAATCTGGAAAGCATGATGAAGCTTTTTATCAAGATCTCAATAAAACGATCTATAGCGGAGCAGTATGGAGTGGTACTTTTATCAATCAAAAAAAGGATGGTTCACTTTTTTATGAGAAAACAACCATTTCACCTTTTAAACAAAAAGGTGAAATTACAGGTTTTTTAGCAATCAAGCTTGATATTACAAAAGAGATAGAGCAGCAGAAAAAGCTAGAGGAACTCAATGTATCACTGGAAAAAAGGGTAGCTTTAGCGACAGAAGAGATACAAAATAAAAGTATTGCACTAGAAGAGTTAAATCATTCATTGGAAGAGAAAGTAGAGGCAGCAGTTGAGGAGAATCGCCAAAAAGATAAACTTCTACAATACCAGTCAAGACAGGCTGCGTTAGGTGAGATGATCGGTAATATTGCACACCAGTGGCGACAACCTTTAAACACTTTAAATTTAGTATTGCAAAATATACATATGGAGAGTATGTTAGGAGAGTTAGATAGTGCTTATGTCGATGATGCAGTCAAAAAAGGGTCGACAATTATCCAGAGTATGTCAAGAACTATAGATGACTTTAGAAACTTTTTCAAACCTAATAAACAAGTTGAAAGATTTGATGTCACACAAAATATTGAAAATACTATTGCTCTTATCGCTGAAAATTATGCACAACATGAGATCAAGGTACAGTTTCACAAACAACATGATTTAATGATTATGGGGTATCCTGGAGAGTTTTCTCAGGTCATCTTAAACATCTTATCAAATGCTAAAGATGTACTACTAGAGAGAGGAGTATCAATGCCAGAGGTAGAAATCTCTAGTTTTACACATAAAGGTGAAGCGATTGTCGAAGTAAAGGATAATGGAGGGGGTATAGAAAAAGAGGCGATACAGAAGATCTTTGATCCTTATTTTACAACTAAAGAAGAAGGGAAAGGGACAGGTATTGGTCTTTATATGTCTAAAACCATTGTTGAAAAAAACATGAATGGTAGACTAGAGGTGTTAAATGGTATCAAAGGTGCAAAATTTATCATTATACTACCTTTAGAAAAGGAGTCAAAATTAAGCGTTATGGACTAATAAGCTTTTAATAGCGAGTTCGCTATTATCGTTGTTATGCAACAGTTTAAACTACTAAAGGCACTCTATCAACAACGCAGTTTTGGATATCAATATTTTAATGATATCCAAAATAGTCATTATAGTGATATGCAAAACTTTGATCTTCCTAAGACACTGCCTGGTCTTCAAGATTATATTCAAGATTGTACATTATGTCATCTCTCCAAAGGACGTAAAAATATTGTTTTTGGAGAGGGGAATCCCAATGCAGATATCATGTTTGTAGGGGAGGGACCAGGAGAGATGGAGGATAATAGTGGTAGACCTTTTGTAGGACGTGCAGGGCAACTTTTGGATAAGATAATTGAAAATGTTTTAATGTTACAGCGTCAAGATGTCTATATTGCAAATATTGTGAAGTGTAGACCACCAGGAAATCGTGCACCTATTGAAGAAGAGGCTAACCAATGCAAACCATTTTTAATGAAACAGATTGAAGTTGTACAGCCTAAAATTATTATTGCATTAGGTGCATCAAGTTACTGTTATCTTACAGGAAATTTAGATGCAAGAATCACAAGGGTAAGAGGAGAGATGATTGACTTTGGTATTGCAAAACTAATGCCAACGTTTCATCCAAGTTATCTGTTACGAAATCCATCTGCAAAAAAAGAGGTCATGTTAGATATGTTAAAAGTAAAGGCAATGTTATGAAGTATATATGGGCTTTTGTAATTATGGGGTTTTTGGGGATACAGCACGTTCAATGTGAATATACAAAACATGCACCAGCAGAGATGATTATGATGAACTTTGCTGATGAAGATGATGTTGAGTCTATGGATAATGTGATGGACATAGAAGAAGATGAGCCAATTAATTTGTTGATTGAACATCGGCCCACAACAATAGATCCTTCAGTCTACTTGAGCGAGGGTAATTTCAAGGTTGCTCTGTTAGTACCCAAAAAAGTGATTGGTGCTTATGCTGATTCTGTTTCTAATGCAATAATCTCTTATCTTCTACATAAAAATATACAGTTTCAATTTGAAGTATTTGATACTGGAGATGAACAAGAGGGCGCTATCCTGCAAAAAATAGGTGAGATTAAAGCAAAAGGGTTTTCTTTTGTGATCGCTCCTGTAACACATAGAGGTGCTAATATCCTTGCAAGATCAGTGAGTGATCTACTCATCTATATACCTACAATCAATCGTAATGATATGTTAGAAAACCCTGGTAATATACTCTATGGTGGGATTGATTATAAGAGACAAATTGATGTTTTGTTTACCTATGCAAATGATAAAATTGCACTTTTAGGTGATGGGAGTAGACTCTCTGGAGAGTTAACAAGCTACATCAAGCAACAAGCGTATGAGAGTGTTAAATATACGAAAGATGTTCAAAATATCAAGAGTAATGTAGCAAGTTTTATTAAGAAGAATAAGAGACTACAAAAAGCAAGCATCTTTTTAAATATGCCTATTGTAAAGTCCTCTTTGATTGCATCACAGTTAAGACAGTATGAGATAGAGCCACATGTGATTTTATCGACACAAGTAGGGTATAACGCGCTGCTTTTTAAACTGACTCAGCCAAAAGATAGAAGATATTTTTATATTGCCAATTCTATCTCTCATTATGATCCTAAACTCAAAGAGATCAATCTTATTTTAGGAAACAACCCTTCTTATAGTTGGATTGATTATTCTGCTTCTATTGGTATGGATTATGTTTTTATGTCTCAATATGGCATGGGTAAGAGAGTTTTTGATGAAGATATTTATGAGAATCAAGTGGAGTATAAAGTACGTGTTGAAAAAGCAGGTAGCGCTAGTTTTGAAGCTATAGGTGATGGTAAGTTTAACTACTGATTGTTGATAAAGTAGTTATTGATTCCGTTAGCAATACCAATCGCAAGGCTTTTTTGATAAAAAGGGTTAAAGAGCCGACCTGCTTCAGTAGGATTGGTAATATAACCAATCTCAACAAGCACTGCTGGCATTTGTGCTCCAACAAGTACCCAAAATGGTGCTTCACGTACACCCCCATCTCTCACATCTTTATGCTTTTTACGTACCTGTGATAACATCCCTTTTTGGATATCGATCGCAAGTTTATTGGATTGTACAATCTTTGTTTTGTTGAGAAAACTAAGAAGTGTATTTTTAGACATATCATTCATATTTGTGACAGCAGAGCGGTTCTCTTTAGCGGCAATCCTTTTAGCCTTGGCTGTTTTAGCAGGGGAGAGGAAAAAAGTCTCTATACCTTTTAGGGTTAGTTTTTGTGCTGATGGAGAAGCATTAGCATGGATTGATATAAAAAGATCAGCCTCTTTTTTATTGGCAAAGTTGGTACGATTAGAGAGTTTGATAAACTTATCTTTTTCACGTGTGAGGTACACTTTATACCCTTGTTTTTTAAGTAAGCCTTGAAGCACTTTTGAGACTTTTAAAACAGCATGTTTCTCTTGATACTTTTTATAACCTACAGCACCTGCATCTTTACCCCCATGCCCTGGATCAATTACAATAACTTTTGATGAAGAGTAGAGTCTCTTTTTTGTTTTTTGCTTTTTAGTCACACTAGGTTTAGTGGAGGTTTGGGGTTTTGTCTGTATGACTTTAGGGGCAACTTTTTGTTTTTTATCAGGGTTTTGTTGTACCTCTATGAAAAGTGTCCCTTGCCTGATATAGGCATTAGAGTAGATTTTGGCTTGATCTTCAAGTACGAGTCTTACTTTTCCTATTCTATTTTGTGCAATTTTTGTACTTTTGATATTTTTGATGTTAAGTTTTGGTGCCTGAAATCCAAGATTTGCTTTAAGGTCATAGATATCCTTATAGCGTCCATTACTATTGATTTCGAAGAAAAGAAGCTGTGATTTAGAGATAGGTCTATCAAATTTGATGATAATTGTGTTGTTTTTTTGTTTAATGGAGCGGATAGCATGTACACGTTTTTTTTCAGGTGGTTTTGGTTTGCTACTATTTTTTGAGGTTACTTGCTTTTGTCCAGTGTTAGGTTTTATTTGTACACTTTTTTTAGCTTGTGATTGACGTGTAGTGATCTCTGCTAATTCTCGTTCATAAGTTGAGGCATCTAAGCCCAAAAGTTTTTGACATTTAACAATGCCTTTGAGTGTTTTGACAACCCCTTTTTTATCACCCGCTACAACAGCACTAATATAGAGGTTTTCTAAATCATGTAAGATTTTTGCAGTTTCACTTTTTGAAGCATAAGGTATTTTTTTATATAGTGCATTGATGTCTGCAAGATTATTTGCAAAGAGCAGTGAGATACTGACTAGCAGTATCCAAACTGATTTAGTGATTATAGTCCTCTCCATAAGTGAGTTTATCTATAAGTGTTTTAACGGTAATGAGTTTTTTAAGTCTATAGCCATTACTTCCTGTAAAAAAGAGGCCAGTTTCAAGTTTTCCTTGATACGCATCTGAGAGTCGATCTGCGATACAGTAACCGACTGCTTTTGCCTCTTCTCCTTGATTACAAGGTGCTACACAGTTACTGATACAGGCAACTTTTGGTGCTGTTTTGTTTTCAATAATCGTTTGTAGGTTAGTTCTCACCCCTCTAGCAGGAAGTCCTACTGGAGATTTAAAGAGTTTGATATCCTCTTCATGTGCTTCTAAAATGACCTCTTTAAATTTGTCATGTGCGTCACACTCTATCGTGCCTATAAAACGTGTACCCATTTGTACACCAGCACATCCCATCTCTAAAAATTTATCGATATCATCTTTGTCCCATACGCCACCTGCTGCAATTACAGGGATATCACCCCAGTTTTTTGCCTCTTCAATGACAGGTGGTACAATATTTTCAAGTTGATACTCTTCTTCAAAGCACTGCTCATAAGTGAAACCTTGATGTCCACCGCTTAGTGGCCCTTCAACAATGACTGCATCAGGTAATTTATTGTATCTTTTCCATTTTCTACAGATTAGTTTTAAAGCTCTTGCACTTGATACAATTGGAATGAGTGCAACATCAGGGTACTCTTTAGTAAACTCTGGCATATTGGTTGGAAGACCCGCACCAGTGATAATCATATTTGCACCTGCTTCGCAAGCATCTTCCACTATACGTCCGTAATCATTAGAAGCATAGAGTACATTACATGCAAGTGGCGCATCACCGCAAATTGCTCTTGCATTATCAAAAATCTTTTGTAACCCCTCTTTAGCGTAAAAGTTTTTCTCTGAGTATGGTTTTTCATTGATATTTTTAAGTGAATAGTTTTTATCTTCGTAATATCCTGTACCTACAGAACTAATAACACCTAATCCACCTTCTTTAGATACTGATCCAGCAAGTTTGTCCCAGCTGATACCGACACCCATACCCCCTTGGATAATAGGTTTTGCAATTGTATATTTGCCAATTTTTAACGCTTTTCTTTCCATTATGAAACCTTTACACTGGCAAACTTTCTTTTGCCGACTTGTAGTACATATGTACCATTTTGAAGTTGAAGCTGTTCATCTTCAACCTTAACCTGATCGATCTTAACTGCACCTTGTTTAATATCACGGCGTGCTTGTGATGTCGAAGATTCGAGTTTTGCATCCACTAGTGCTTTTGCTATCCAGATAGGCCCTTCAAGTGTAAATGAAGGCATATCTGTTGGAAGTTCATTTTGTTTATGAATTTTATCAAACTCTGCTTTTGCATTTGTCGCACTTTGTGCATCATGATAACGTGCAATAATTTCCATTGCAAGCTCTTCTTTTGCATGTTTTGGATGCATCTCTCCATGCTCAACTGCACTTTTGAGTTGGGCTATCTCTTCTAAGCTTTTGGTACTTAAAAGTTCATAGTATCGCCACATGAGATCATCACTGACACTTAGTACTTTACCAAACATAGTATTTGGTGCTTCTGTTACCCCAATATAGTTGTTGAGTGATTTACTCATTTTATTGACGCCATCTAATCCCTCAAGCAGTGGCATCATAAGCACTGCTTGTTCTTTACCTACTTGATAACTTCTTTGTAAAGTACGTCCCATCAAAAGATTAAACTTTTGATCTGTACCGCCTAATTCAATATCTGATTTTAGCACTACAGAATCATAACCCTGAAGTAGGGGGTAGAGAAACTCACTGATAGAGATTGGTGTTTGACTTTTATACCTTTTTTCAAAATCTTCTCGTTCTAACATTCTTGCAACATTAAAGGTTGTAGTGAGCTCAACTAATCCTGATGCACCAAGTTTATCAATCCACTCAGAGTTAAAAAGTACCTCTGTTTTACTAGGATCAAGGATTTTAAAAACTTGTTCTTTATAACTTTGTGCATTAGCAAGTACAGTATCACGGTCTAGTTTTTTACGAGTTTCACTTTTGCCTGTCGGATCACCAATCATACCTGTAAAATCACCTATAAGAAACTGGATAATCCCTCCATATTTTTGAAAGAGTGCAAGTTTTTGAATAAGTACTGTATGTCCTAAGTGTAAATCGGGTGCTGTGGGATCAAAACCTGCTTTAACGTAAAAATTTGTACTATTATCAAGATATGCGGTGAGTAATTTTTCAATTCTCTCTTCGTCGATAATCTCTGCAGTTCCTCTGCTAATCTCTTTTAAAGCATCTTCTATCTTAAACAACACTATCCTTTATTTATATCTTCTTATAGGCATCATCCAGTGGGACAAATTCAATAATTTTATATTTTTGATTTAAATCTTGAAGAAGTTTCTCTTTACTGTTCTTTGGTATCTCAACGACCAATTCAAAATAGTCTGTATGTGAGTTTTCACTTCGCTCTAATTCAATACTCAATAAATCTATATCAATTTTAGCTAAAAATAGTAAAAAGGAGGCTAAAGAGCCTTTCTTATTTTCAATACTGACAATAAGTTTATAATGATCAGGTCTCTCATCAGACCAACGTACAAAAACCATCTGTTCATGATTTTGCATCAGTTTGGTTGCATGGGTACAAAACTTATGATGTACCATCACGTCATTACCTTTTTTAAATGCAACGATTTCATCACCGCGTTTTGGGTGACAGCAGTAGTCAAAAAGTATTTTTGAGTAGGTAGAAGGTGCATATAAAATAAGATTATCAAAAACCTGTTTTTTAAGTGTATATTTTTTAAATGGTGGAATAATAGGTAAAAATTTAGTGTTTTTGAGAATAGCTTTTTTCAGTTGGTTGATATTCTCTTGAAGATGCATCACTTCAATGGCTGACTTATAGACATTTTTACAGCTATTCTCTTGTTCAAGTACTGTATGCAGACTCTCATATTTTAAATTGAAAATACCTAGCAATATATTGATAGCTGTTTGGGTATTAAGCTCTTTGAGTTTATGGTTACAGTTGATGCGCATTGAGTTTTTGGCTTTTGCTGTTTTTAATGAGCTAATCCAACTACAACGAAGTACAGGATGATCATCGAGTACAATACGAATAATATCACCATTACGAAGTTCTGTTAAAAGTGGTGTTTTCACTTTATTGACAAAAGCAGTACGTGTATGATCTCCAATTTCTGTATGTACAGCATACGCAAAGTCTAGTACTGTGGCGCCTCGAGGGAGATGAAACACATCACCTTTAGGTGAGTAGACAGAGATATCTTCACTATAGAGATCATCTTTGGCTAATTCATACATATGCTCTATATTTTCACCCTCATCACTTTGGGTTTTAAGTTCATTGAGCCATTCAAGTTTTGGATTTAGTCCTTCATGTCCTTTATATTTCCAGTGTGAGGCAACACCATATTGTGCTGTTTTATGCATATCTTGTGTACGTATTTGTGCTTCTAAGATTGTAGCATCATCAAAAACAGTGGTATGAATGGTTTGGTATCCATTATCTTTTGGCACTGCAATATAATCTTTAAAACGTGAAAGAAGTGGCCTAAAGTTTTGGTGTAAGATTCCAAGTACGCGGTAACAGTCAATTGGGTTTTTAACCAGTATTCTAATTGCCATTAGATCTAAAACCTCTTCTATAGAGACACCTTTACGATGCATTTTTAGATAGATTGAGTAGTGATGCTTGATTCGTTTTTCAATTTCAAAATCACCATCAATGAAGCCATTTTTCAGCATTAATGTTTTGACTTTAGAGATAAAACTATTAAGCTCTAATAAAAATCGTTGTTGGTATTGTGAGATATGTTCATCTATCGTTTGATACTCTGTTGGGAAAAGATAGTAAAAACTAAGGTCTTCAAGTGCATTTTTGATCGTGGCAATACCTAGTCGATGTGCGATTGGGACATAAACAACAAGTGTCTCCTCCGCGATACGTTTCTGTTTAGCATCACTTAGTGCTTCAAGCGTGAGCATATTGTGTAATCTATCACAGAGTTTGATCACAAGTACTCTCACATCACTGATAGATGCTAAGAGCATATTTCTAAATGAAAGTGCAGAAGCGATGAGTTTCTCATCTGATGTAGAAGGGAGTAGTTTCTCATCTCTAAGTTCAACAATTTTTGTTAAACCTTGCACTAACTGCTCAATCTCCTCACCAAATTTTTCTCTTACTTCTTTTGGTTTACATGGGGTATCTTCTATGACATCATGAAGGAGTGCTGCGACAACCATCTGCTCATCTCCACCATATGCACAGACTATGGCTGCCACTAAAATAGGGTGTACAATATAGGGTGCACCACTTTTTCGAAATTGGTCTTTATGGTAGTGTGTTGAGAATGCAACAGCATCTTTAATCGTTTGATTCTCTTTTGTGAGAGAAAAGAGCAGTTCCTGTGCATCCTCAGTACGGTTGATCTTTTGGATCTGCTCAAGCAAAATATCCACTAAATAACTCGCTTAAATCTATTCGTCAACGATTTTATCGAGTTCTATCATTCCTTCAGCAATTTCCATAAGTGCAATATCTGTTAATTTCACTTTATTTTTATCCACTTTAATGAGTGGTTCTGCACCTTCTGCTAATTCATTTGCTCTTTTTGAAACCATTAGTGAGAGGATATAACTATCATCATCAGCATTTTTTAAAGCAGTAGAAATTATTTTTTCTAATCTCAATTTATTTCCTTTTTTATGAGTTTTTTACGATTGAACAGCTACTTAAATCACCATTAACAATTTTAAGCAGGTTACCTGGTTGAAACATATCACAAACAACAATTGGTAGGCCATTATCTTTAGCAAGAGCGATAGAGGTATCATCCATCACTTTAATATGGTCATTGAGTGCCTGGTCATAAGAGATAATATCAAGTTTTTTAGCGTCATCAAATTTGTTTGGATCTTTATCATAAACACCATCAACTTTAGTTGCTTTGATGATCATATTTGCATCAATTTCAACTGCTCTTAGTGTTGCTGCTGTATCAGTTGTGAAAAATGGATTTCCTGTACCTGCTGCAAAAATAACAATACGCCCTTTTTCAAGGTGACGTTTTGCACGACGTACAATGAATGTTTCAGCAATTTGTTCCATTTTGATAGCACTTTGTACTCTTGCGTAAAGACCATTATGTTCTAAGGCCTCTTGCATCGCAACTGCATTGATGACAGTTGCAAGCATACCCATATAATCACCACTTGTTCTTTTAATGATTCCATCTTGTGCTGCAGTAACACCACGGATAATATTGCCACCACCGATGACAATACCGACTTCGATATTATTTCTAATTAGATTTTCAATCTCATCTGCTATATATTTGAGGATTTTTGTATCAATTCCAAATCCTTCTTCACCAGCTAATGCCTCACCAGAAAACTTTACGAGTACTCTTTTTCTCAATATAGTGCCTTAATTTTTGTTGTATTTTACTAAAAAATGTTGAGAAGCAGTTTAAAGGGGTTTATTTGATAAGTCTCATAGGGTTAATATGCTTCTCATTTTGGGTAACTTCAAAGGTCAGTTCTCTACTTACACGACCTAACACATACCCTTTAGGAATCTTTTTACCCACTTTGATTGTAGGGGCAATTTGTGATAAGTGTGCAAAGATAGTATGGATATTATCTCTATTTTTAACAATCACAACATTCTCTAACATAGAGGTTTTATCAGCATAGATCACTTTGCCGTCAAGTACATTTTTAACACGTGCATTTTTTGTTTTGGTACGTAATATAACAGATTCATTAAAAATTTTCATTTTGTAAATTGGATCGGTATAAGTACCAAAATTTTGAGCGATGGTATAGTTATCTAAAGGTGCAATTGTTTTAGGACCACGATACTTGATAAGCTTTGAAGTTTGATAAGAAGAGCCGATTTGTCTCACATTGGTAGTAGATCCTGGTGCTGATTGGATAATAGTTTTATTTTTCTCTTTTTTTGTAATTTTGAGTTTGTTGAGCGTAGCATCTAAACTTTTTCGCTCATTTTGGATGCGATTTATCTTTTTTAGATAAGCACTCTTTTGGTGATCAAGTGTTTTAAGTGTTTTAGTTTTGAGGCTTTTTAACTGATCATATTTTTTGATTTGGCTTTTAAGGTCAGTGAGTTTATATTTGATTTTATCAAGCTCAGTTTTCACAAGATTGATGTTGTTTCGAAGTTTGATATAGCGTTTTTTTGTTTTGGAAAACTTACTTTTTAAGACATCACTGTAAGTGTTATAGAGACTCTGCATGATGATATTGTCAGTACTTTTCTCATAATAAGTATTTTGATCATTTTGATTTGCACCTTGTGCAATCATCTCTAGTGTGATACCTTTTGAGATGATCTCTGTGATCTTCTTATTGACACTCTTTTCTCTTTTGACAAGGTCATTATAGAGATTCTCAATCTTTTTGAGTTCACCTTTTTTAATTTTTGTCTTTTTATTTTGTGCTTTTATTTTCTGTTTTGTACTTAAGATCTCTTTATTGATTTTTTTTAGCTTTTGATCTTCTCTACTAATTTCGACTGCAATTTGGTTGAGCTTTCGTGAGAGTTGTTTCTCTTGCTTTTTTTGTTGTTGCAGGCTTTTTTTTGTTTTCTCTATCTTACTCTCTATATTGGCAGATAAAAATGATGTACTTAATGCAAATAGTATAAAAATTTTCTTTATCATGCGTTCTTTTGCTTTAAGATAATTGTGGTGACTGAGACAATAGAGATTAAGAGTGAGATGACCATCAGTTTTAAAAGGTCACTAAAAAAGTTAAAGTTACTTAAATCTATCCCTAAATTACTTTTGATAGAGGCAAGATCAGCAAAATTTGGCAATACTAAAAATGCAATAGCAACAAGTACTGCAGCAATTAAAGCATCGATCACAACTGATTTATAGAGTGATGCACTTTTCATCCAAAAAGGTGCTCCAAATAGCCCCATGATATACATTCTTCGATGATGTTCTAAAGTCCAGATTTCCATCTGTTTGACAATCAACATGAAAGAGATAATAAAGATAAAAACTGTAAAGAAAATAGATGCAGTTTTGCTCATTTTTAAAAATTGATGAAATTTATTAAAGGTTTTTTTAAAAGTTTCAACTTTTGTGATACCTTTGATACCTTTTAGTTTCTCAGCGATTCTTTTCAGTGTAGCTTCATCTGGTAACGATGTAAGCTTGAGTGTATAGAATTTAGGAAGTTTTGCACGTAGATAGACAAGGTCAGCTTTAGAGATGTCTTGTTTTAATTTCTCAATATACTTATCTTTTTTAATCTCTGAGAGTGATTTGAGTGATGGTACTACACTCTGTACACTTTTTATATCAAGTGCAAGTGTAGAAACAGCAACAATGGTATACTCACCTGTGAGGTGTGCCTCATACTCTTTTACCCCTCGATCAAGCATCGTAGCAAACTGTATGCTCAAAAGCAGTACAAAAAGTGGTATGATAAATGATAGGTGATTTTTAAGTGACTTCATATATCGTCCCTTCGTCTAAAAAGTATTGCTTATAATCTATCCCCAGTGTCTGTGGAATTCTGTGTGTTGCAACAATGATTGTACTTCCAATATGTTGTCTCACACTTTTGAGTAGATTCCAGATTACTTCACTAGAGTAGTCATCAAGGTTTCCTGTAGGCTCATCTGCAATAATCAGGGTTGGGTTATGTGCTAAAGCTCTTGCCATTGCCACACGTTGTTGTTCACCACCACTAAGCTCCATAGGCATTTTTTCTATTTTATGTGAAAGTTTAACATGCTTTAACAGTTTATGAGCCTGCATTTTACATACTTGTTTAGAATATCCTGCAATCATTAAAGGCAACATCACATTTTTTTCAACATTCCACTCATTGATAAGTTTATAGTCTTGAAAGATAACACCCGTATGTTTTCGCAGAAGATTGAGTTTATTTTTAGAACTACTCTTGAGATCAAATCCACAGACGTTTAGCTCTCCACTTTGAACACCCAACTCACCATAAAGTGATTTTAAAAATGTAGATTTTCCACTACCACTTTTACCTGTTAAAAAAACAAAGTCTTTATTTTTCACCGCAAGGTTTGTGTTTTTAATAATAGGTTCATCTCTTTTGTAGGAGAGCACTAGGTTTTGTGCATGTATAATATTAGACATATAAAAACTCTTTTATTTTTTGGTGTGACTTATAATTTTGCTCTATAGGTAATGATACACTTGGAAAATATTTTATCATATTGTTTTTAAATAAAAGATATTTGTGTTCACACTTCTCATAAGCTCCTAGTGAAAGCTTGATCATCCCCTCATTTTCACCAATCTCATAGATATCTTCAAAGTGTACAAAATAATCATCACCCTTTATTATATGGTTGGTAAAACGTTTTTTGATCTCATTGAAGTTTACAGGTTGATCAAATGTCAAATCACCTGTCTGTTTGCGCTGCGGTGAGTCAATATCATTAGTCAGGGTGACATCATAAATATTTTTCTCTTGACGCCTCCATCTATCCTCATATTTACTGCTAATGGGTAAGTCATGGTTTTTACGGATTGTAAGTGCATATTTATTGAGTTTTTGCATCGTCTCAAAACTATAAGCAAAGTAATTTTCACTATCTGTACGAAGCTCTAGTGTACCATCAACTTTTAAAACACGCAAAGACTCCTCTACAAATGCTGCTGAAATGACACGGCGATGTGGTTTTTTATCCCAAGGAACAGGAAAATGTACAAAAATTTTACCTACACTATTAGATTGGATAAGTTGCATAAAGACTCTAGCGTCAAAGTTAGAAATGAGTACATTGTCTAATGTTTGGATTTTACACTGTTTGATACAAGCCAAATCGTATAAAAATTACAATAGCAATAAATGGTGAACCAAATATCAACCAAACCAAATCAATATTAGGCATATACCAATAACCCAATCGAACTGAAAATGATGCAAGTAAAGTTAGCACAACAACAAAGAAGTCAACTAGCATCATAAGTAGCTGTTTTTTTTGCCGAGATAAATTAATGAGTCTATTTTTCAAACTATAATATATGAATTAGTTAAAAGGATTCTGAATAAACTTCATTAAGTAT
>JAHZKW010000111.1 GCA_022600175.1 Campylobacterota bacterium | reverse complement strand
CACCATCTATTTTATCATGAATATTATATGTTGATAAGAATATGTCATATTCATATTCTAATTTCTTAAACACATCGAATAAATACTCAATATTATTATTAATAGTTAGTTCAATTGTAGGCATATTATCAGGTATTTATGTGAACAATAATAAAGTTGAGTTTGATAAAACAAAAACAATAGTTAAATATAGAGTCGATGCAGTGCCCCTATCGATTTTAATCTTCGGTATAGCAATAGGCGTATCCCTTGGAATTTATACAAGAGATCATGGTTTATTAAGTCCAAGCCAGGAAAAAGCGAAAAGTATTACTCCTTCTCAACTTTACAACTTATCTGAAAAAGAGTGCGAAGTATTAATGTCATTAGATGGTAAAAGATTAATACAGGAATTTAAAATGAGCAGTTATAAAGGTAAAGAAACTATTTTAAAAGAGCATACTGCTCCTGATAATCTCAAAAAATATATTAAGGATAATTTATGCAATTAATGATAAAAATACTTATTTTTTTATTTATGATATTAGATATTAGTAACGCTGATACAAATTATGTTTATAAAATAAAGTCACATTACTTAGGAGGAGAGACAAAAGTATTGACTGGATTTAAGGTAAAAAAATATAATGGGATTATTACGGCATTGCATGGTGTGTTAAATGCAAATAAAATTTCTGCAATAGAAAATAAAACTGGTAAAATACATTCGAATTTAAAGATTATTAAAATTGATAAGTTAAAAGATGTTGCTTTACTAAGCCTTGATTCTACAGATGCTAATAACGGTTTTGAAACAGGAGATGTCCCACTAAAGAGAAGTTTTAATGAAGTGGAAACAATTGGTTTTCCATACGGTGTTGATATAAAAACAGTTCAAATAAAAATACGACCTCCAGGAATTGAAAAATTGACAAAGTCTATTCAGGATGGTGAAATACGCACAAAATTTAAACTTAGGAAAAGCCCAGATATAAATATTGATGTTGTTACATTACAAGGGGAACTAGTTCCTGGATTGTCTGGTGCTCCAATTTTTAATCATAATCATCAAGTTTTTGCAATAGCTAATGGTGGTATAAAGGAAGGAACAGGTTTTACTTGGGCAATTCCAATTCATTCACTAGATTTAACAGCATTTGACAGCAAAGTGAAATTTAAATACCAAGAAGTTATAGACGAACTATATTCAGACGTGGCGATTATGCCATTAAGTATACCAATGGTGAGAGAACTTCCAGAGGTTGAAATACAAAGTCAAAGATATGTTAAATATAATATAAGGATTGATAATAATGGATTAATTAGACTAAGTGTGTATATGAGGAATGAACATGAAAACGAGTCCTTTTGTATAGGCCCTAGATTAAAATTATATGATGCTTCAGGATCAATAATTGATAATCTTTGGAATAACAGATACTGTGTCAGTAATAAAACCGAACAAACAATATATGACTTGGCACATAGGTTGATAGATTCAAATCTTGAGCGTCCAAAAATAGAAAGAACAATTGAGTTAGAAAAAAAAATAAATTTAGATATACTATCTAATATATATAAGTTTGATATTTTAACAAATAGATTATCTAAAGGAATAGTAGAAATTATTAATGAAAATTTTTAGTTTTATTTGTAACTTTCTACCCTCTATTTAAAATGGCTTTTCATCTTAAGCTCAGAGGTTATTTGATACTCCTAATTACATGCAAATAGCAGGAGTATATTATAAGAAATATTAATACAAAATATCTAAAAAAGCATTTCAAAGTTTACTCTAATCAAAAAAATAGTTATTTTCTATTTTAAATTAAGAAAGAGATTTTGAAAAGTGAAAGCATTATGAGTTATTTATAAATTTAAAGACCACTTTTCTTTTAAACGTTCATATACTATTAACCTTTTATAGTCAAAAGTGTAAGTATTATGAGACCTTTTTCTTTCAGCACTAATTGCATTATCTATATATTGTAATGCTTGGTTCTTACTACCAAACTTATTGTGTAAAACTGCAGATGCATAAAAAGGATAAGGATCATCAAGTTCTGTTTGATTTTTAGCAATTGATAAAGCAGCAACTCTTTTAGCATATTTCACTTGCTCTTGAGTTGCAGATGAAATCATAGCTGTGGCTTCAGCAATTCCAGAACCAATAAAAATTTTATCTTGTTCATGAAGAGTCTGTTGATATGCATTCACATACAAATGCAGTGCTTTTTCTGCTAAAGAATTATTTTTTGTTTTTTCCGAATACTCAAGATATAATGCAGCTAAATCCTCATATGCTGCAGAATGATTTTCATATTTTTTAATAATCTCTTCAAACAAAGCTATTGCTTCTGGATAACGTTCCCATTGCCAATTTAATCGAGCCAATGCAATATCTGCATTTACAGTTTTTTCTTTTTTATTTTGGAAAGATGTTTTTGCTATATTTTGCATACTAACTATATGCATTCTTGCTTTTTGGAAATATTCTTCTGCCGATGTTTTACGTAAAGCATCTAACAAAAACCCACCTTGTCTTCTAAGACAATTTTGTAAACCATTTAAAATATAATAATCATTGGGTTCAAGTGCTAATGCTCTTTCATATACTATTCTCGCTTCTTCATATCTATGTACTTTTCTTAGAGCCGTTCCATAACGTGCCAGTGCTTGTGCATCATCAAAAACAATTTCATTATAAACTTCATATGGTGCAATAGAGTTCATATATAGTTTTCTATTAAAAAGAATATTACCCCGTTCTAAAAATATATCTTTTATTTGGAATTTTGTTTTATCTGTTTGAAGGCGTAATATTTCAGAAAGCTTTTGTAAAGCCTCATCATATTTTTTTTGTTCAGACAAGCTTAATGCATTTTCATATTTCAATTGGGCATTTCTTAAATATTTTGAATGATCCTCCTTCCCTTCAGTGTATATTAAAAAACCCATACTTACAATTTCAAGAATTAATAAGGTAAATAGTTTATTTAAATGGTCTTTATATTTAAATTTAATAATGCCTATCATTCCACCAATAGTAATAATTAAAAGTAGTGTAAATGTAATAACAATAACCCAACTTATAAAGTCAAACTGTTCCATAAAACTCCTTAACTTATGTTTTTAAAAAGTTAATATTTTCTTCTACATTGTAATGGGATATCTATATTTTAAGTATACATAAAAAGTAAAATAATTTCAAGTTAATTCTGTCTAATTATTCATACTTGATTTGGGGATAATAAAACCTTATATTATGTTAATGATTTATAAAAGTTTACTAGGCTTTCTGTGCACATTTTGTGCAGATTTTCTACCTTTTTAGTATTTCTTACAGAAACTTAGCGTTTACCAAAAGTGCCTAAATTTCGTATGTTAGCCTATTTTAGGGGTTTAAGAGATTGTTTTTTAGTGTGTTCAAGTCCCTCTCTTGTCACCAACTAAAACCCTTATAAAACTTTACTCTTCAACTATCAGCTTACTTAAAACCCAAATAAGAAAACAACCTATAGATTAAAATTGTTTACTACTAATATCATTATATATTTTTTGTGAAGCTCTAGCAAGATCGTCTGAGACACTATTGGTTTGGTTAGCGGAGGATTCAACTTCTTTAATAGAAATATTGATATCTTCCATTGCATTGTTGATTTGTATCATACTCTCTGATTGATCTTGTGCACTCTTTTCAACTTCATACATTGATTGTGTGAGAAGATTGACATTTGTCTCTATCTCTGCAAGACTTTTTTGTGTTTTTTCAGCGAGTTTTCTTACTTCATCTGCAACAACAGCAAACCCTCTACCATGTTCACCCGCTCTAGCAGACTCAATGGCTGCATTAAGTGCTAAAAGATTTGTTTGGTCAGCGATATCGGAAATAATAGAAAGAACTGTTTTAATATCATTGGCTTGATTACTCACTTGTGTTGACTTCTCTACATTGGTGAGCATTTGATCATTGATATGGTGGATTTCGTCAGATACCTGTCCCACAGTTTGCATTTGATGATGGGTATGTGAGAGTAGTGCCGTTACATTATGTGCAAGTTTTTCGGATCCATTTTTTAGTGATTCTCCATTTTCACTGTTTTGCTGTAACATTGTAGAGATAATATCTGCTAAATCATTCAAACCATTAGAGATTTTTCCTACCACTATATCATGTTTATTTGGTTTCAATCGATAGGTAAAATCAAACTTTTGATAATGTTCAAAAGCATATTGGAGTTGAGTGATATCTTCCCCTACGTTTTCAACAATTGATTGAAGCATTTCATTAAATAGTGTTTTCAAATCTTCAAGTTGAGGAGAGTGAGAAGTTGCTGTTACACTCTGCTTTACATTGCCATTTTTGACCTCTTCAACACATCTGCTAACATCTGTAATTAACTTTGTATTCTCTTCTAAATAACCTTGAGTTTGTATAATATTATGATTTACAATTGAGGCTAAGTCACCAATTTCATCATTTTGTGATTCATTTAATGGTTTGATCTCTTTTGTCTCATGGTTTAAATACTTGAAGAAACCAAGTAATCCATTTTTAAACTCTTCAAGTGGATATTTAATCAATATATCAGATAGTTTTGTGACGATGAGTGCTAATACCACAATAAGAACTAGTGAGATAAAGATAGTTTGTAGTATTGCAGATGAGAGTTCATCTTTTTCTTTTGCTTGCATATTAGTTATATTGGAAGCAACATCATCAACATAAGCACCTGTACCTATAATCCAACCCCAAGGCTCAAAAAGTTGCACATATGAGAATTTTTCAGCAGCAACCGTCTCCCCAGGTTTTGACCACATATATCGTACTAAGCCACCTTCTTTTTGTTTTGTTGCTGTTTGGGTCATCTCAATAAAATGATTTTTTCCACGAGAATCTTTTATACCACTTAAATCTTTACCATTTAAATCACTTTTAATAGGGTGCATCACCATTTTAGAGGAGGTGTCTTGTACCCAAAAATAGCCATTTTTACCATAGTTCATATGTTTTAATGACGCTAAAGCTTGCTTTTTAAGGTTGGCTGTTACGTCATCGAGATAAGCGCCTGTGCCAATGATCCAGTTAAAGGGCTCAAAAATACGTACAATTGAAGTTTTTAAAACCTTTTTTTGTGACTTCGGATTAAATGAGTCATAGGAGATAAATGTACTTTTTTTACCACTCTCTTGAAGCCCTTTTGCCGCAAGGGTTACAAAACGGTTTTTTTCACTCTCTTTAAAAGCGTTTCCATTCAGCTCAGGTCGCAGAGGATGCATGATAACTTGATAATCAAAGTTTGTAATCCAAAAATAACCATTTTCGCCATACTTTGCTGATGCTACACTATTTTTAATCAACTGTTTGAGTTCACTATCTGACATCGTATCTTTATATTTTTTATAGAGTGTATGAATCATTGAAAATAGAAAATCAGAGTGTTTAGTGACACGTGCATCAGCTTCCTCTTTTAACTTCTCTTTGGTAGAGAGTTTGTAGTAGGATCCTAAAATATGCAGTGCCATTGAGGTATAGTTTTGAAGCTCTTCCTCTTTAGAGGTATAAACATTATTTGCATACATCTCAATTGTTTGATCAGACATCTCTTTTACCATATAGGTAGATTGTATAACTTGTACCACTGAAACAAACACAATTGTCATCACAACCATGACAATTAACTTAACTTTTATAGATAAATTTTGTGAGAATTGTTTAAACATACTCCGCCTTTTAATATTAAAAATAATTATACACATATCGTCATATAGTATTAAAATATTAATACTTAAGCTATAAAAGAGTCAATAAAATCATCATGATAATTTACTATGTGTATGGAAGTACTATTTAGAGATGAAAACTATTTTGATATAATAATAAGTAATATTTACTTTAGAGGGGAGAAGATATGAAAAGAGTTTTAGGGGGTATGATACTAAGTTCGATAGGGCTTTGGAGTTCGAATATCGCACTAGAGGGTCCATTTAGCTTTTATGAGGCACAAAAGGCATGTAAAAATATAGGTAATGGTTTTAGAACGATGGAGATTTATGAACTGTTTGCACTGAGAGATTTACCTGCAACATTTGAGAAAGATACATCATTTTGGTCAGCAACCGTACTACATAAAAGTCGAAAAGACCCTACCAAAAAAATTGATGAAGAGTTTCACTTAGAAGAGCAAAAATTACCAGCATTTACCTACTATTTTAAAGATGGTGATATCACTGTCTCACCAAAGAGTAAAGAGACCAAAGTCTTATGTACAAATGATCCTAGGAGAAAGAAGCCTTTTGATCAGTTTGAGAAAAAAGAGAGTGGCAGTGTAGTGGATCATCAATTTTTGATTGAGTGGGAGCCATTAACGAAAGAAGATAAGAAAAAACGATTGAACTATATTAAAGCTATCTCTTATTGTGAATCCAAGCAAACATTGGGTGGTAACTGGCGTTTACCTGAACTTGATGAGATGTATTCGATTATCAATTATGATTATAGTGATCCTGCAACTGATAAAGATATTTTTGGCATGATGGTGTTTAAATACTACTGGGTTGAAGATGAGCTAGATGAGGATGAAGCCTATGTGGTAGGGATGAGAGTGGGAAGTGTCGCTACAAGTAATAAAAGCAACAAAAGTTTTGTGCGTTGTGTTAGGGATATTGAGTAGATGATTAAAAAAGTGTATAGGAAATAGAGTCAATCTTCTCTTTTATGAAATTGCTTCTTATCATGAAAGTAGGTTATAACCTACTTTCGTAGAGATCACTCGTATAGTTTAATAGCTCATTGCACCAGCATTAAGCAAGCCTATACTTATAGATAAAAATGCCATCAAGACGCCAACTGGTAAATTGTTATCATTTATATGCTTTTCAAATGAAAACTTCCCTTGCACACGGGTCATTGCATATGCAAAAGTCAGTTGAATTAACATCGCAACAAAAGCCCATACAACAAAATCAAAATAAGAAATAGAACTTATAAGTGCACTATAAAGAGGAATACAAAGACCAAGTATTGCGCCACTAAATCCTATAGATGAGGAGAGGTTTTTTTCTTCAAAAATCATTTTATAATCATCATAAGGTGTAACCTTAGCATATATAAAAAGGAAGAGTAAAACAACAGCAATGGCGGTCACAAAATAGAGTATAAAGTAAATAAATGACATAAAATAATTCTTTTTAAAAAATAGTAACATCTTTTTTTAAATTGACGCTTAAATAAAGTAATATGCTTTAAAAATAATCCTAATTAATATGGAAAAAAAGATATTGATAATTCATCATGATATTTTGCGATTATATATCCCCTTTATTTGCGTATAGTATTTATTTTTTGATAATACCTCACAACAAACTTCTCCAATTCAACTAAAAAGAGTACAGAAGAAGCAACTACTATAATACGAAACCATATAAGAAAGTCAATCCCTGTTGTTCCAAATAGAGACTGCATAATAGGAATATAGGTAAAAGCCATTTGAAAAATCATCAATACACTAATAGAGATTAATACATAACGATTGCCAACTAACCCCTCCCAATTTAAAATTGAATCCGTAATATAACGTGAATTAAATAGATAGAAAACCTCAAACATGATTAATGTATTGACCGCTACAGTACGTGCATGTTCGATACTTTTTCCTTGCTCCAACTCCCACGTAAAAAGTCCAAATGTTCCTAACATTAAAATCACTGAAACATAAGAAACACGCCAAATAAGATAATGTGTTAGTATCGGTTCACTGGCATCACGAGGAGCACGTTGCATCACCTTTGGCTCTGGTGGTTCAAATGCCAATGATAGTGCTAAAGTAACCGCCGTTACCATATTTACCCAAAGTATTTGCACAGGAGTTAACGGTAACTGATGAAAACCAAATAAAATAGCTGCAAGAATAATTAATGCTTCACCACCATTGGTTGGAAGAATAAATAAAATAGCTTTTTTGAGGTTATCATAGACTGTCCGTCCCTCTCTCACCGCATGTGTGATTGAAGCAAAGTTATCATCAGTAAGAACCATCTCAGATGCTTCCTTTGCAGCTTCTGTTCCGTTGTTACCCATTGCTATGCCTACATCTGCACGTTTTAAGGCTGGTGCATCATTAACCCCATCACCAGTCATTGCAACAATCAAACCATGTTCTTGCAAGAGACCTACTAAACGCAGTTTGTGTTCAGGATTGACACGAGCATAAATATCCACATTCAACACACGTTGAAGTAACTCATCTTCATCCATCGATTCAATCTCTATACCTGTTAATACGTCATCTGTATTGATTAATTTTAATTTTTGAGCGATAGCTCGAGCAGTGGCTCTGTGATCACCAGTAATCATCTTGACACGAATCCCTGCTTTTTCACAAGTTGCTACTGCTTCAATTGCCTCTTGTCTAGGAGGATCGATCAAGCCAACCATTCCTAACATAGTTAAGCCTCTCTCTACATCAGCAAACTCCAGACCTATCTGTTTTTGCTTTGCAGGTTTAGAGGCTATTGCTAATACACGCTGTCCAAGACTGGCAAACTCTTCAATACGTTCAAGCCAATAATCTTTATTTAACGCTTGATCACCATCCGCGGCTCTTTGGTATGCACACATCTCTAAGATCTGTTCAGGTGCACCTTTAATAAAGATAAAACTATTACCTGTATGATCATGATGTAGTGTTGCCATAAAACGATGTTCTGCTTCAAAAGGGATTGTATCACTACGAGGATACGATTTTTTCTCACGATCAATATCCAAACCTGCTTTTAAACCAGCCACAAGAAGTGCACCCTCCATAGGATCACCCGCTACAGTCCATTGGTTATCTTTTTGCTCTAGGGAAGTATCATTACACAATATACAAGCACGTACCACTTCCTCTAAATGTGGTTTTTTTGTAACTTCTATCTCTTTACCTAACAAAGATATTAATCCATGGGGATCATAACCTGTACCACTTAACTCAAATAGATCTTTAGAAGATGCAATCCTACGTATAGTCATCTCATTTTTAGTTAATGTACCTGTTTTATCTGAACAAATTACCGTAACTGCACCTAAAGTCTCAACTGCTGGTAGTTTACGAATAATTGCATTACGGCTTGCCATACGTTGCACACCAATTGCAAGTGTAATGGTCATGATGGCAGGTAATCCCTCAGGGGTTGCCGCAACTGCCAAACTAACTGATGCAAGAAACATTTGTGTAGCCAAATAGTCTCTTACCAGTAAACCAAAAATAAAAGAGATAATAGCAATTCCTAAGATAGCAATGGTAAGCCAACGACCAAACTGATCCATCTGACGAATTAAAGGAGTTGTTGTTGATTGTGTTTGAGATACGAGTTTACTGATATAACCTATCTCTGTTTGTGCACCTGTTTCAACCACAACACCACGTCCTTGTCCATGTGTAACTATCGTACCGGAATAAGCCATCGATGTACGATTACCAATGACACTCTGTTTGTCACCCCTAGTGACACTTTTTTCTACGGCTAAAGACTCACCTGTCAACACGGCTTCTTGAATTTGAAGCCCTTTGAGTTGCACTAGTCTTAAGTCTGCTGGTACTTTATCACCTGATTGTAGCATCACAATATCACCAGGTACTAAAGTTTCAGCTTTAATGACCATCTGTTTTCCCTCACGTACCACTATCGCATCAGGGGAGAGCATTTGCTGTATTGCTTTGAGCGCATTTTCTGCCTTCCCTTCTTGAATAAAACCAATTAAAGCATTAAGGAGAACAACAGCAAGGATGACACCTGTATCTATCCAGTGTTCCAATACTGCAGTGATGATACTGACTGCAATTAGAACATAAATCAGTATATTATGAAATTGATACAAAAATCGGATAAAAGGACTACGACTTTTTGCTAAAGGAATTTTATTGTGTCCATATTTGCGAAGTCTAGGTGTGATCTCATCTTGATAAAGTCCATCAATTGATGTTTCAAAGAAGGTAAAAACTGTTTGTATATCTTGTGAATGCCAATCTTTTTGTTCTGAAACTGATCCATTATCTTGTTTGTTCATAAGAATACCTTTTTTGCCTATTCTATTTTCATATTATAGCTCACTATATTAAACCAAATTATACAAGTAAGTAGGATAGACAAATATAACTATTTTTAATTAAAGAATATTAAGTATATGGCTGATATGGATTCATCTTACTGTACTACAAAACTTTTGATTAATTCAACAAAGAGAGGGTGATCATTAGGTGCTTTTGCTACTTTATAGTGTATAAAACCTAATGATTCAGCCACTTCACGATATTCAATCTCAAGTTCAAATTCTGTCTCAGAATTATCTATTGTAAATGCTATAGGACAAATAATGACATTTTTATTCTTTAACGATTTTAACTTCTCATCAAGATAGGGTTTTGTCCACTGCAGAGGGCCTACTTTAGATTGATAGGCAAGATGAATGTTTTGAAAGTCTATATTTTGTTGTGCTAACATCTCAGACACGATTGCGACATTCTCTTCTATATGTTGTTGATATAGATCTCCTTGATCAATCACTTTTTGTGGTAACCCATGTGCTGAGAAGATAAGATCATAATTTTGCGCATTTTCATGGGATAGGGCTTCTTTAATTCGCTCTATCAATGTTTGATTATAGTGTACGTCTCTATGATAATGTGAAACTTTCACTATTTTATCTGTTATTTGGAGTTTTTTAGCACTCTGATGTAATGCATCAAATGAAGACTCCGTTGTTGTTCTTGAGTGGTGAGGATAAAGAGGGATAGCATAGATCTTGTCAGCATCCTTAATCTCTTCTAATGCTTCTTGTGTAAAAGGTGGGGTATAACGCATTGCAAACGTTGTTTTAATGCCTGTTACCTGTTCTACTTTAGAGACTAACTCTTTAGTATAACCTACAATAGGGGACTTTCCACCTAGTAGACGATAGTTATTTGTTGCTTCCTTGAGACGTGACTTCACAATTGCCCAAGAGATGATTTTGCGAATAGGTTTAGGAGCTGTGATAATACGCTTGTCATTAAACATATTGTCTAAAAAAAGTTTTACCTCTGCTAAATTATTTGGTCCGCCCATATTGAGTAGTACAATCGCTTTTTTCATGTCAAATTCTTTGGTAGAAGCAGATCAAACTTGATTGCAGTTTCTTTAATGTCCTTACTCTCCCATAAGCCACTGATGACTGAAATCATATCTGCACCTTGGTCGATTAATATGTTAGCATTATCTACAGTAATACCGCCAATCACACACACAGGCACTAAGAGTTTTTCTTTAGCCTCTTTGATGATATCGAGGGGAACAATATTGGAGTGAGGTTTCGTAGGAGAGTGAAAAAATGATCCAAAAGCGACATAATCTACACCTATCGCTTCTGCTTGTTTTGCTCGTGATACATCTCCATAACATGAAACACCAAGCACTTTACCAATAAAGCTCTCTCTCAAGGCTACCAAGTCTTCAATATCTTCTTCTCCTACATGCAGTCCATCAGCATCTATCTCTTTGGCTAACTTTTGATGATCATTGATGATAAAGAGGATATTATGTTCTCTACATTCTTGTTGTAATTGACGCAATGTAATTAAAATATCTTCATTAATTTCACCTTTGTAACGAAACTGTACAATGGTTGCTCCCCCCGATATAGCAGCACTTACTTGTTCAACCATTGTCTCAAATGGTGTTAATGTTTCATCTGTGATAACATAGAGTCCCCTAAGCATCTTTTACCTCTACAAACATATTGTTATAATCCTCTTGAGTCATAGTTGTTAATCCTAATGCTTTAAACCAATCATAAAGCGTTTGCCATTTTTGTTGACTACCTCCAATTGCTAAAAAGCGTCTTGCACTATCATCAATGATGGCATCCATTAAAGTACTCTGTTCCTCTTTACTATAAGCATAATAGATAGATTTTGCATTATATTTTCCAGCTTCTAGATCCGCTATAATTTCATTGGTGACTTGAATAAACTTTTTAAATTCTTTCTGATAGAGATAATAAAAATCTCTATTGACAACCATCTCTAATGCTGAAAAATTTGGAAAATTCGCCTTTTTACTATCAATGAGTTCATACGCTAATCCTTCAAATTGTGCTTCAATGCCTTCAAAATTCTCAAAACAGAGCCAAGCTGCATCATAGCCCTCATTGAGATGTTTAAGATGGTAAAAATCTGTCTCTTCTAAACTCACATTAAGCAGTGATGGATCGACATTTTGTGTTTTAAAATATTTTTTAAGTATCTCTGTTGCTACTAAATTGGTTGTAGGGTTACTTGCCGGTGTGGTAATACGAATAGCATCACCTGCTAACAGGTTTGAGAGTGCCTCTTTTTTTACTAAGATACCGCCCTCTGTCTCAAAAAAAGTACCAATACAGACAATATCATCTCTAAAGTGCTCAATCATATGTATAGGTTCATTGATTGCCATCTGAATCTTTCCTTCTTTTAAATCATCAAAACCATCATAATGATCTTCAGGCTGTATCAGATTAATATCTAAACCATGTGATTTATAAATTCCCTCTTGTATCCCTACCACTAGTGGAAGATGATCAGGGTTTAAAAACCACTCTAACATTATTTTTAATTGCATCTAGTCTCCTTTAATTTGATTTTCTTATCTTATACCTATTTGAAGAATGTTTGTAGCGTTTTTATGTTTGTTCGTCGATTCTAATTCGCTAGAGAGACTTTCAAAATAGATGAGTTGACATAAAAGCACTACATAACTAGGTTAATAAAGGTTATAATAATGCAAAAGGAAGCTGTTATGCAATTAAATATCGGAATATCTGCCTGTCTTTTAGGTGAGTCCTGTCGTTACAATGGTGATCATGCTAGAGATAGATTTGTCACTGATATATTAAGTAAATATGTCTCTTTCATACCTTATTGTCCAGAAGCAATCTTGGGTACACCAAGAGCTGCAATCAGACTTGTTGAAGAAGGGAATATTTTGAAAGTATTAACGACTAAAGATCAGATAGATCTCACTACAACAGTGAAACAATCTTCACAATCTGCTGTTGATCACTTTGCTTCACATGATTTATCTGGATTTATCTTAAAGTCTAAATCGCCAACATGTGGTTTAGAGCGTGTCAAAATTTATAGTAAAGAGAATGTCAATGGTGAAAAAAAAGGTATGGGTATTTTTGCAAGT
This sequence comes from Campylobacterota bacterium, assembly GCA_022600175.1. Classification (GTDB taxonomy): domain Bacteria; phylum Campylobacterota; class Campylobacteria; order Campylobacterales; family QNZT01; genus SZUA-1433. Next base: position 7,457 of record JAHZKW010000111.1, on the reverse strand, counting down.
GAGATCAAGAAACGCTATCCTTATCTTCCTGTAGAAGAGGAGGGGAGGTTACAAGACCCTTGGCTCAAAGAGAACTTCATGATGCAGGTTTATGCCTATGCAGATATGCAAAGTCTACTTAAAACAGCGACAAGCTTGCAAGAGCTCATTGTATTTCATACAAACTATAAATATCTTATCTATGCGAAATCACAACAATCTTATAAAACATTAGGTGCCATTGTTGCAAATCATCACAAAAAATCATTTCAAGAGATTATGACAAGTTATGAAGTTGCTTTTTATGAGGCTATTTCTCAAAAAAGTACACGTACCAATAACTATAATATTATGCAGCATCTTTATGGTTATTTTAAAACTAAAGTTTCAGATGGTGAAAAACAGGAACTTTTAGTTGCGATGAAAGAGTACAAAGAGGGTATTTTACCGATGATTGTGATCATTAAGATGCTTCGTCTCTACATTCAAAAATTTGATGTAAGCTATTTAAAATCACAAGTCTACCTAAACCCCTATCCCGCAGAACTTGGATTAAGAAGTGATGTAAGATCGTATAAATGAAACAAATCCTTTGGTTCAGGCGAGATCTTCGCATCTCTGATAATAGACTTTTATCTTTGGCGAAAGATCAAGTTTTGCCTCTATTTATCTTCGATACAAAGATCTTAGAGAAGCTTCCTAAAGAGGATAAGCGCCTCTCTTTTATCTATCGATCCGTGATGAAATTAAAATATGATTTACAAAAAATAGGTCTTGATTTGGCAATATTTTATGGAGACCCAATAGAGATTTTTACTGTTTTAGCTAAAGAGAGCTTTGATGAAATAGTCGCATCAGTAGACTTTGATCACTATGCTAGAACAAGAGATGATGAAATCTCTAAGATCATACCCATACAAAAAGTTTATGATAGTTTTTTACTGCATCCAGAAGATATTTTAAAACAAGATGGGACACCTTATAAGGTTTTTACACCTTTTTATCGTAATGCTATAATCAGCTTTTCACAGACTATTCCTACTGTCAAAATGACTAAAAATCTAACCCTTATCCCTCATACATATGAGATTATAACACTTAAACATATGGGATTTACAGAGGTTTGGCTAGATGAATCTTTATTGCTAGATGTAGAGACAAAACTCCAACAGTTTAAACCTAAAATCTCTGTTTACAAAAATGAACGTGATCTCTTGGATCGAAATGCAACCTCAGGATTAGGTATCTATCTTCGTTTTGGACTACTTTCACCTAAACAACTTCTCAATACACTACTAAGTTGGCAAGAGGAGGGGTTGGCAGTCAAGAGTTTTATACGTCAACTGTTTTGGCGTGAGTTTTTTAATATGCTGTTGTACCATTTTCCACAGAGTCAAAATGAAAATTTTGACCATAGTACTATCGTATGGTCTGAAAATAGAGATATGTTTGACAAATGGTGTAATGGCAACACAGGGGTACCCATCGTAGATGCAGCTATGAGAGAGTTAAAAAACAGAGGCCAAATGCATAATAGACTACGTATGATCACTGCCTCTTTTCTAACCAAAAATCTTTTAATTGATTGGCGTTTAGGGGAAAAACATTTTGCACAATATTTATTAGACTATGAAGCTTCAAGCAATATTGGATCTTGGCAGTGGGTTGCAGGTACTGGAGCTGATAGTGCACCTTATTTTCGTGTTTTTAATCCTTACTTACAATCTAAAAAGTTTGATCCGCAAGGTTGTTTTATCAAGTCTGTCTTTCCAAAATTACAAAACGTAGACCCTAAGCATTTTCATCATGAAAATGGACTTCAAAATGATAGCTTTATCTCCTATCCTCAAGCAATTGTAAACATTAGGACTTCACGCCAAAGGGCGATAGAGACTTTTAAAAGAGCAAAATATGCAGTATGATTTAGCCGTTGTAGGATCAGGGATGGGTGGGAGTCTCATCGCAGCACTCCAAGCAACACAAAAACGTGTTATTTTATTTGAGAAAGAGCCAAACCTAGGTGGATGTGCAAGTACATTTAAAAGAGGTAAATATCACTATAATGCAGGTGCAACCACTTTTGCAGGCTATGAAGATGGCATGCCTTTAAAACAGTTACTTGACCAAATTGACGCACACCCTACACTTTGGGAGAGCACTCCTGCTATACGTGTTATACAGGGGAAAAAAGTGATCAATCGTTTTAGAGATTTTGATACATTTATGGCGCAAATCCAAGAAGCATACCCCTATCAAAAAAACTATGACTTTTGGCAACTTATTAGACACTTAGATCAGCTATTCTGGCAACAACCTAATCCTACCTACTTGAAATATGGTCTTAAGAATAAGCTAGAAACTTTTAGAGGACTTTGGCATATGCAAAAGGTATTTGGTAAATATCTCTATCAAAATGCCTATAAAGTGATTAGGGACTATTTCCCTGGTATATCAGAAGATTATCTAGATTTTATCGATGCACAACTCTTAATAACACTACAGGCAAAAAGCAATGAAGTCTCTTTTCTCTCTGCAGCTATTGGGTTGGCTTACCCTTTTCATAAGCTCTATTATCCTGTAGGTGGTATGGGTGCAGTGTTTGATGAAGTTACTAAAAATATTACAGAGAAACATACCTCTGAACAAGTACTTAAAATCAGCCAAATGGAGAATAAATCTTTCAAACTTATAACAGATAAGGGGAGATACGAGAGTCAAAAGGTTATTCTTAATAGTACCGTTTTTGATAGTGCTAAACTTTTTGAGGATAAAAAAATTTTTAACTTCTATCATAAGTTTAAACTTGCAGGGAAAGGCGCTTTTGTTTTATATCTTAAAATCAAGAGTGAGAAAATATTTTTGCACCATTATCAGATCATTCTTGAACGTATCATTCCTAATACTCTGTCCAAATCATTTTTTGTCTCTTTTTCAGACCTTAATGATCTACACTTAAGTAAAGATGGATATGGTGTTACCATCTCTACACACACAGATATTAACAACTGGATTGGATTGGAGAAAACGATTTATCGTGAAAAGAAAAAGCGTGTAGAAACATTTTTAAAAAGAGCATTTTTAGAAGCTTTTTCTGAACTACAAGAGAAAGATATACTACAGAGTTTTAGTGCCACACCACACACCTTTACTCGTTATGTTTTACGAAGTAATGCGGGCGGTATTGCTATTACCCCTATGAACTTTTTTGGTTACCCTTCAACAGATACAGTGCAAAGTAATCTTTATAATATTGGTGATACAATTTTTCCAGGACAAGGTTGGCCAGGCGTAGCAATGGGGGTTAATATACTGCAAAGGAGACTTAATGGAGAGTGTTGAACTTAAAATTGCACAAAAAGATTGGGTCTATATCACCATTATTGGAGTAATGTTTGGATTTTTACTCTCTTTACTCATTTACTTTTTAAATCCAGCACTACAAGCACCATCAACTATTTTTTTTAGTATTTTTACAGGATTTTTTATCGCTTTTTTTGCAGGACTTTTTATTACCATCTCCAATAATTTTATCTTGCCTAAAGTTAATAGAAGATTTTGGTATCTTATTAGTTTTTTCTTCTCTTTTTTGTCTGGTTGTTTTGGTTTTTTACTCAGCTATGCACTCTTTTTAACCATCCAAGCACCAATTGCTATCTATTTAAGCCCATTTATCTTTTATATAGCTGTGATTGTAGGTTTGATGACTTTTTTAGTAGGATTGATGTTGCATCATTTTATTGCAATGAAATATCGTCATGAATCTTATAAAAATGCGATGACAGAACTTCGATTAAAATCGTTAGAAACAGAGCTTAACCCCCACTTTATTTTTAATGCACTCAACTCCATTAGTGAACTTATCCATGTTGATAAAAACTTAGCAGAGGATGCACTGATGAAACTCTCTCAACTTCTACGTTCAGCTATCACTCAAAAAAGCCTCATTACCGTGGAAGAAGAGCTATTAATGGTTGAACACTACTTAATGCTTGAAAATATCCGTTTTGATGACAATATTCACTTTGAAAAGCAGCTACATGAAGCGCACTTAAAGCTCAAAGTACCAAAGTTTTCAATTCAACTTCTGGTAGAGAATTCAATCAAACATGGGTTTAAAAATACTCCTTTGCATATTGCACTCTATGTGGATAATCATGCTCTTTTAATTTGTAATAATGGGAAAAAAGCAGAGAAAATTATTTATGGGACAGGACTTAAAAACCTTCAACGAAGATTGGAGATTTTACAAGTGGGAACCTTGCGCTATGAAAAGAATGAAAATATATGTTTTAAAATTATATGGAGAGGATTATCATGAGAGTATTAGCTGTTGATGATGAAAAACTTGGACTTGCACGTTTAGAGCGTCTTTTAACATCATGTGGCGTTGATGATATTACAGCAATACAAGAACCGCAAAAAGCATTAGAAATCGCACATCATAAGAAATTTGATGTACTTTTTTTAGATATCTCTATGCCTACCATGAGTGGTTTAGTCCTTGCCCAAAAGATTTTAGATATTGAACCTCAAACATTTATCGTTTTTCAAACTGCTTTTTCTGAGTATGCACTTGAAGCATATGATGTAGGTGGTATAGGGTATATTTTAAAACCTTATGAAAAATCTGCGATTATGCAAGCTTTACAAAAGGTAAAACAGTACCAAGGTCAAACTGATAATCATAAAAAGCTATTAGGAAAGTTAGGTGATCGTATTTATTTGATAAGCCTCGATGAAATTTTTTATGTTAAGGCTAGTCTTGATGAAGTAATTGTTCAAACTAAAAATGGTGAAAGTGTCTATGTCAAAAAGAAGATAAGTGAGATGGAAATACTTTTAAATAGAGATAATTTCTTTAAGATTCATCGCTCTATTATTGTAAATATAGAGAAGATACGCTCTATGCAGACAGTAGAGCAGTCTAAATTGCAGATTAAATTTGAAGGTATTGATGATGTTGTGACCAGTTCTAAAGATGGGGCAAAAACATTTAGAGAGTATTTAGAACGAAGAAGCTTATAAAAGGAGTCTAGCATATGCAAAAGATATTATTTGTACTACTCATATTTTTCTCAGGCTGTATGGGTATCCCTAAGGATGTCAAACCTATTGAAAACTTTACACTCTCAAAATACTTAGGTACTTGGTATGAAGTGGCCAGACTGGACCACTCTTTTGAAAGAGGGCTAAATCAAGTGACCGCAACATATAGTTTACGTCAGGATGGTGGTGTAAAAGTAATTAACAGGGGATACCATACCCAAAAAACACGTTGGCAGGAAGCTGAAGGTAAAGCCTATTTTGTAAAATCACCAGATATTGGATATCTTAAAGTCTCTTTTTTCGGTCCTTTTTATGGTTCTTATATCATTTTAGCACTCGATTATGAAAAATATGCACTCATCTGTGGACCTAACACCTCCTATCTATGGATACTCTCACGTACACCAACACTAGAGGAAAGTACCATGAGGTTGTTAATTCAAAAAGCAGTAGCATTGGGATTTGAGACTGATAGATTAATCTATATAAAATAAAAAGATATATGATGCATCATTTAGAAAAAGAGACTATTTTATCTTGTTCCCCACAAGAGGCATTTGATTTTCATATGAACCCTGAAAACATAACAAAAATCTCCCCACCTTGGGGTGTAGAGATTAAAGAGATTACAGAACCAATACTACTTGTTGACGAAGCTTTTCAATCGCCATTTACATACTGGTGTCATACCCATCATTTTGAACCTTTTGGTAAAAAAACAAAAATGATAAATAGCATTGATTTTCTCATGCCTTTAGGATGGGTTGGTACACTTTTTGTTAATTTTATCTACAAGGGTCTTGATAAAATATTTCAGTTTCGTCATCAAGTCACCGAAAAACTGTTAGATAAGCAGTGTACTTTATAAAAGATACTGTTTTATTGTTATCATGATCATACTAAATACCTATGTATTTTCAAAAACCTTAAAGTTTTAAAAATACAATATATTTGATTCTTCTCTTAAAAAGCTTCAAGTATTGATATAAACTTTCATAAAGTCAATTAATCTATTACTCTATCTTTATTTTAAAACTAATAGTAAAATAAAGTTGCACATAATGGTCTTGATTTGTTACTATGCGTCAATGCTATATAATAAGGAGAGGTTTATGAGTGACAAAAAGATTGTAGGTATTTTTTTACTAGCTATGCTATTCTCAGTCACATTATTTGCGCAAAAGTGCACCATTGACAATAACTACAAAACATATAAACACTATTTTAAGAAATACCAGTATAAACAGAGCATCCATCTTGATATTCACAATGACGAAGAAGTTTACGAAAAAATTGAAGCTTTTGTCAAGAGTCTCAATAAGCAAGATGAGGATATCTATGTTATAAAAAGAGTCATTAATAGATACAAGGCAGATCAAATTTTTGTTATTGTGAAACAAAAATCTAAACATAAAAAAAAGAGATTTCAACGTAAAAAAATAGTTTATGTAATAGATAAGAGCTGGAATTCTGCACCTAAAATAAAATTAAAAGGAGATGCTGTAGTTTGTGTCACTGTGGGTGAAAAATTTGTAGATCCTGGTGTCCGTGCTAAGGATAGAGAGGATGGTCGCTTAAAACAGTATGTAGAGATAGAGGGTGGACCTGTAGATACTTCCATAAATGCAACATATACTTTAGTTTATAGTGTGGTAGATAGTGAAGGATTAAGATGCAGTGTTAAACGTACAGTCATTGTAGGTAGTGGAGAAATTAGTACAACACCACCAATAGCAATTGCTAATCAACAATTTGAACTTCAAGAGAATTTACCTGCTGGTACGATTATCGGGACATTGCAATATCAAAATGGTGGTGAACCCATCACTAAAATAGAGACAGATGGAGTATTTGAAATTGATAGAGTAGGTAATATAAAAACATTAATAGCTTTTGATTATGAGACAGTCTCTAGCTATAGTGTAAATTATAGACTATTCAATACTATAGGAGATGCTAATGCAAGTTTTACTGTGAATATCATAGATAATCGCGTAGAGACTTGGCATACCCCGTCAACTGCAGAAGCAGAAAAGTTTATTCATTATTTAACAACTTGTGCACAAGGAGATAATGATGCATCCACATTCACCTATAATGAAGCAGAGGAGATATATCAAAATGCTTATGATCCATCAACAGGTATATTTCGTTATGAAAATAACCTTTTAGAACTCTACTGTCACGGTAGTGATATGAGTGCATTTACGATTATAAAAGAGATGCCTACCACTGCAATTCAATTTGATAACTCTGAGGTTACATCACTAGATGGCCTACATAATCTTGAGACAGTCACCATACTCTCTTTCAGTAATATGCCTAATCTGAGTGTTGATAGTGGATTAAAAAATCTTAAATCAATTTATTGGCTCTTTTTTACGAATAGTGGAGAAGGTGAGATTGACGGTATAAATCAACTTCAAACTGTG
>JAHZKW010000110.1 GCA_022600175.1 Campylobacterota bacterium | reverse complement strand
TTTGATTGAGTGTCATGTTTAACCTTTGTGGTGAAAGGTTGATGATATATTAAAAAGAGATTTAATACCTTAACATGGGTTAAAGTTCATATCTCTGTTGAATGTTCATGACAGATCAACGTAGTATCTTTTGGGCTGAGTTTCTCCTCTGTCAATGTACAAAATGAGTCTCCATCATGGTCCGCCGTGATATATTGGCATGTTGCGCATACCCCAAAACTTTTCATATTTTGTGTCTTTTGCAGTGTCTTTAAAAGCAGATTTAGATTGTCACTGATGTGTATTTGCTCTTGTTCATTGAGCACTTTGCATGTCTCTATGAAGAGTGGAGGAGGGATGATAGCGTCAACTGTATCGATCCCTTTTTGCGTTAGCATTAAATGGGTGATACGCTTATCTGCTTGATTTTGATGTTTACTGAGAAACCCTTTTTGTTCTAAAATCTTTAAACTTTGGGAAACTGTACCTTTTGTCTGTCCTAAATACTCGGTGACAGATTTAGGGGTGTTGGAGTAACGATTGCAGATTGAGAGGTAGTGCAGTGCTTCGATCTGTACGGGTTGAAGACCATAAGAGGTTCCTCTTAATCGCTGCTCATTTTTCAATAAGTTGGAAAGCCGTTCAATATAAGTGTAGATCAGTGTTGTTTTCATAGCTGTATTATATCGAATCGATACCATCTTGACAAGAGAGATAAAATGGGCTATACTTTCAAAAGGTATCGAATCGATACTAAATAAAATATTTGGAGCAGATATGCAGACCATTACTTATTATCATGCAGGTTGTCCTGTTTGTGTAGAGGCAGAATCTAAAGTTGTTAGTACACTAGATACTAATCAATACAATATTGAGATCGTTGATCTTAACACGGCAAAAAAACGTGTTGATGAAGCTATCCAATTAGGTGTGAAATCGGTGCCAGCATTGATCATAGATGGCTTGCCGTTTCATATAAACTTCGGTGCTTTAATCGATGATCTTAGAGCATAGGAGGAGATGATGAAATCAATAAAAGTACTTATGGGTGTTTTGGTATTAGTGTCTGGAGTGTATGCGGGTGATATGAAAAAAGTAGACTATCCTCAGGGGTATCGTGATTGGACACATGTGAAGACAATGATGATTGAACCTGGACATGCGCTTGAAAATCCTTTTGGTGGTATACATCATATCTATGCAAATAAAAAGGCAAAAAAGGGTTTAAAAACAGGAAAGTACGAAGATGGCGCGACTTTAGTTTTTGATCTTTTAAATTACGATCGAAAAGAACATGCAGTGTCAGAATCAAAGAGAAAGTTAGTAGGAGTGATGTATAAAGATCAGGAAAAATTTTCAAAAACTGGAGGTTGGGGATTTGAAGGGTTTGCTGGAGATAGTAAAACAGAAAGGTTAGTCACCGATGGCGGTGTTTCGTGCTTTGCATGTCATAGTCCACAGAAAACAGATGACTTTGTTTTTTCAAAATATAGAGACTAGTTATGAGCCGGAAATCATTCCGGTTCATCCGTTATTTTGCATAATCGTATCGATTAAGGATCGCCATGTCTCATTGGGTGTCCAAAACATCTCTAAGATATCTTCTCTGCGTTCGTGATGTTTTAAAAAGTGATAAAGGTATAAAAAGCTTGAAACTCGATAGTTTTTTGTACAGTGTATCCAAAGCTTTTCTGTTTGGTAAGCGTTCAAAAATTTTTGAAATATCTCAAAATCCCTCACTGTTGGTGCATAGTAATCTACAGGTATATGCATATAGGTAATATCTAGATTACTAAGCAGAAGTTCTTCATTTTCTATCGTTTTGGAATCTGCAGGCATTGAAAGGCTGACAACAATTTCAAACCCATTAGCTTTGATATGTGCAAAATCTTCTCTATCTGGTAGTCCTGATATGGTGATGAGGTTACTATATTGGTAAGTGTTGCAGATGTTCATCTATAGTTTCTCATATTTGTCTATGACCTTGACAATCTCTATTTGGTAAGATTCATACCATGTGCTTTTCCCTAAAGTTTGTGCTTCAATGTGTAGAGGGTTGTTTTTCCATGCTTTGATTGCGTCAAGAGATTCCCAGTAAGAGATAGTGATCTCTTGTAATCCTTCTGATGTTGAGATAAAATCTTTACAGCCATATTGCCCCATAGCTATCTCTCTTAATGTTTGTGCTGTTTTTATATAGGATGCATCTACTTTTTTCATAGTCGCTTTGAAGATCACAGCGTACATTTAGAGATACCACGCAGAGGGGTGTTGTGTAAATCCTATTTTAGGGTAGTAGGTTGTTGCTTTTGGTGCTGATAGTAAAATAAGTTTACAGTTTTGTGCGAGTTGTTGTTTTGTCTGTTCAACGAGTGCTTTACCGATGCCTTGATGTTGATACGTTTCATCAATGGCAAGATCAGAGAGATAACAACAGTAGTGAAAGTCTGTGATAGATCGTGCAATACCTATGATCTTCTCCCCCTCAAAGGCACAGATGGTGAGGTCTGCATGTTGTAACATCCCTTCCATACATGTCCTATCATTAATAGGGCGACGTTCTGCTAATGAGGATCTCTCTAGGATGTAGATGAAGTCATCAGTGGTAATATTTGGGTTGACTTGATAGTGTATCTGCATAAATTATCCTTTATAAGATCTCAATAAAACCACGATGGAGCTTGATCTTCTCCTCTTTCTCCATATCTTTGAGTAGTTTACTGATAAAAGGACGATTGGTACCTAAAAGCATTGCAATCTCTTCATGTGTGGTTTTGACCTTATTGGAGGGTTGGCTAAATATCCAATCCTCAAGACGATCTTTAATGGAGGAAAATTTGATCGTTTCTATCTTATTGATTAATGAGGAGAGGTTTTCTGAGATGAGTGAAAAGACATAGTTACTGTAGTACATCTCTGTCTGTAAAAGCTTCATCAAGATCTCTTTATTGATAAGCCAGCCGTTGAGATCTTTGAGTACTTCTGCATTGGCAAGTGCTGCACTGGCAAAGATGGTAGAAAAGGTATTGACGATACACATCTCATCAGAGCCTAAAGTGTAAAGGGTAAAGACTTCACCATTATCACCTTGCAAAAAGACACGTACGTTACCTGACTCGATCACCAAGACATCCGTGCAGACATCCCCTGCATAGTAGAGAATCGCTTTCTCTTTTAAAGAGATAGGTTTGATATGTGACTTTAGTAAGCGTTGTGATTCATCAGACAAGAGTGAATAAAAATAAAAATCTTCCAATTTCATACTCATAGTATAGCACTTTTTTCTATAAGACCTGTATTTAGGATACAGGTCTTTGGTGATTAAAAACTAATGACACGTGCATCTTTAGCATATATTTTGGCAAAGATATCTGCCCCTTCGACAATTTTTGCACCCGAGATAAGATCACTGTTTTTAAGTCCTAGAGATTTGGCACACATACCACATAAGTAGACATTTGTCCCACTAGCAATAGCATTTTTTAAGACCGCTTGGATTGATTTGTCCATGGGTTTAAAGTAACTATTTTTACCATCTTTGAGGATATATTGCGTAGCACCTGCACCAACAACGATGGTGACATTGGCACCTGCTTGTGCGGAGGCTGCCATACCGATGGTCATTCCCATACCTGCTTTATTGACATCTGAGGCTGAGACAAAAACGACAAGATTCTTTCCTTCCAATGGCTTCTCTGATGCTATGGCTGTAGAGGAGAGCATCAATAGTGTCATAACCCCTATAAAAAACGCTTTTGCGATACCTTTGAGACTGTTCATGTAAACTCCTTTGTGTTGAAATACAATCAAAGTTTATGAAAATCTATAGTTAAAGTATGTATACAACTATACAGATGATCAATTTGAAGTCTTAGAGCAATAGTTTGTTAACTGACCAGTTTTATCTCTAAAGTATCGAGTAGTCTTATTGCATCATAACGGCTAAACGTAGCATTTTTGATAGTATTGACACGGATATCGATATCAAAGTTTTGTGCATCTTTGAAGTTAGCTTCGGTGAGGTTGGTTTCTCGAAAGAGGGCATTTTCAAAGTTTGTCTCTTGTAAGTTTGCCTTAGTTAAGTTGGCTTCTCTAAAGTCTGCTTCTTTAGCATCACACTCTTTAAGTATAAACTCCTCTAATGCAAGTCCATAAAAGGTACTGCTAGTGAGATTACAGCGGTAAAACTTTAATGGTTGTAAAAATATTAGACTTGACCAAGCCGCTTTTGTCCAGTCAACACCTACAAGTTTACACCCTTCAAAAGTGGTATTAGAAAATTGACTATCAAGCAGTGTTGTTAAAGTGAGATCACAGTTGATAAAGCGAGAATCGGTAAATTTACACTTATGTAATTGGGTACTGTTGAAGTTGCAGTTTTCAAAACTACAATCGTCAAACTCTTTATGACTGATCTCTGTATCATTCAGTGTTAGTTGGACAAACTTCTCTGCCCAAAAGTCATTTTCATTACTTTGAATATCTGTCATGCTATGCCTTAAGTAGGAACTCTACACTTTGGTAGATTTTGCCATTGATTTGTAAGTCTACCTTGTGAAGTCCAGGATTAAGATTTCGTGTTGTCATGTTGGCTTTAAAATGGTGTCTCTTTTCCTCTTTAACGATTGTATCTTTTTGTAGAGATAGCTTTTTAATCTTATGTACCTTTTGCGTGTGGGTTCCTCTTTTGGTGCAAAAATGCATCACATAATCTATAATTAAATTACTCTCTTGTATCGCTTTGATATCAAAGTAAAGGATAAGGGTTTCGCCTATATTGATCTCTTCATGACTGAGTTTAAAGTGTTGTAGCTTGATGGCTGGATTGGTATCATATCCAAGTAGGGCAAGTGCTTCACTATCCGCTTTTTTGATAAGTGTTCTGAGTGCATGGTTGATGATAAATTGCATCTCTTTAGGGTTTTGTTTATTAGATGCTTTCCATCTTTTAAGTGTTTGGACGACCAATGCTGGATCGATTTTTGAGATATCGTTGAGGTGATTTGCCACCGATCTTGTTACATAGCGTGTCTTATCACAGTAGAGATTATCGAGTAAGGGTATCGTTTGACGATAATCGAGAGTGAGTTTCTTTGCCCATGGTAATTTAGGACGAAGTCCTTCTGATACGAGTCTTCTTTCATGGTAGTTTGTTGAGTGTGTACATGATTGAAGCATTGCAAGTGTCTGCTGCGGAAAATGGTTGATAAAGTCCCGAATCGCAAGTTCTACTGAAAAGCGTTTAGTAATCTCTCGTAATGCTTGCAGTGAAAATGCTAAAGAGGCTTCTGTGCATCCATGTTGAGTGACAAACTCACTATAAGGTGCATAGATAAAGTCACCAAAATCATCATCTGTTTTGTGAGGATCTAGTGGTTGGGGGAGTGCGTCAAGTAGGATTTTTGTTGCTTTCTCATACTCTTTAGGAAGATACTTTGTAAACATATCTCGTATATGATAGATTCTCTCTTTTAGTTCTAATGATGCAAAAGGAGCTATGACATCTTCTATAAATAGCGCTTTTTCAAAAGCAGGATAAACCGCTTTTATCTCAGATGCTATGTAAGTGACTTTGTCTCGATTGAAAAGTTGATCTTTAAGTAAAAGTTTTTCAGACATATGAAACTCTTGATTATTTATTTTTAAATTATTATAGCGTGAGAGAGGGATTTTTTGCAAATTGCATTTGAAAGTGTACCATCTTTTCAAATGGTTTGATAAAGTTATCAAGATTACGCTTTTCTATTGTTTCGATCTTTTGTGTCTGGAGTGCTTTTAAGATAGCGTAAGTTGACTCCATTGTAGAGAGTGCTTCGACAAATGGTTGACGTTTAAACTGATACATAGAGTTTTGTGTATGTGTAAAAGAGATCCTCGATAAAGGATGAAGGTTGGTGCTGAGTCGAAGTATGGGTTTTGCACTATCCCATGTTGCATCAATGATAAAAATGATAAGTTGTCTATTTTGAAGGGATAACTTTTTGGTGTTTAGATTGATACTTTTTTCTCCAGGGTAGAGGATGGTACAAAAGTTGTTAGGGTTTTGGATAAGTGCATTTACTTTTTGATGTTGTGAAAAATCTACACCCACAAAAAGTTCAGCATGACAAAGGGAGAGTTTTGTCAAACGACCTGTATTGTTTTTGATCCGTTTATACTCTTTAGGATGCATCAAAATGATGAATTTTGTTTTTGTTTGCAGGGGTGTAATATAGCGACATAAACAGCTAGAAGTAGGGCGATTGCAGTTATAACACATATTTCGTGGTGTTTGGAGTGTTTCTCTCATCAGGATATCGCATCTTTGTGTAAAATTTAATGAATCATAACATAAAATATCTATATGAATATATCAAAAAGTTTACTTACCAATACCATCGCTGTTTTGATCATTTTGATCTCTTTTGTTGTACCAAATAGTATACAAACACCGCTTTTATATATGGGACTTTTTGCCCTTTCAGGTGCTTTGACTAATCATATCGCTGTACACATGCTATTTGAAAAAGTACCATTTTTATATGGATCAGGTGTAATTGAGCTTAAATTTGAGGCATTTAAAAAAGCGATCAAAGTGCTAATGATGCAACAGTTTTTTACACGAGAACAACTCAACAACTTTTTTACCAAAGAGGAGAAAAAGATTGATTTAGCGCCATTGGTACATGAGGCGGATTTTTCACCTGCATTTGATGCTTTGAGTAAAACTGTGATGGAGTCTCAGTTTGGTAATATGCTTGGCATGTTTGGCGGTGAATCAGCACTTGAAAATCTTAGGGATCCTTTTAGTAGTAAGCTCAAATCAGCGGTAACAAAGATCGTGAGCACAGAAACTTTTAAAACGCAGTTAGAGCATCATTTACAACACTCTTCACTGAGCGATGACTTGCTTGATTCGATTGAAAAGATTGTTGAGAGAAGACTGGATGAGTTAAGCCCAAAAATGGTTAAAGAGATGATGCAAGATTTGATGCGTGAACACCTTGGATGGCTTGTTGTTTGGGGTGGTGTTTTTGGTGGATTTATTGGCTTGATTAGCTCTTTTGTTATATAATCTTAGATATATCATATAAAAGGAATAGAGTATGACATTAGATGAAATCGCTTTTGAGCTAGAGTTAGCAGGGTTAAGTAGAGAGCAACAGACAAAAATGTTGTCATTTTGTAAAGCAAATGGTTTTGATGCAAAAATGCTTGATAAGAAACTAATGCTTATGGGATATGAACCTGTTTTTAGTCTTTATGAGGATGATGAAAATAGTGAAGAGAAAAAGTAAGAGATAATTGAGCACTGTTTACTGTGCGTGAGTCTTGCACCGAGCAAAACCCAGTGTTAACCCAACTAAAGGGACCTTGTCCCTTTAACGTATTGAATCAAAACCCTGCTTCTTTCATCATCTCTGATTGATAGTGTGCGATAAGCGGGTCGATGATCTCATCAAAAAGTCCACCTTCCATAATAGCATCAAGTCTATAGAGTGTAAGATTGATTCTATGATCAGAAATACGGTTTTGTGGATAGTTATAAGTTCTGATCCTTGCGCTTCGATCTCCTGAACCTACTTGTGTTTTACGGTCTGCTGAGTTCTCTTCTTGCTGTTTTTGCATCTCAAGATCATAAAGTCTCGCTTTAAGGACTTTCATCGCTTTATCTTTATTTTTATGTTGTGATTTTTGATCTTGGTTGGTGACTACAATCCCAGAAGGTAAGTGTGTGATACGTACAGCACTATCTGTAGTGTTGACTGATTGTCCACCACATCCTGAAGATCTCATGACATCAATTTTGAGTTCATTCTCATTGATCTCGATCTCAACATCATCTACCTCAGGCATCACCGCTACAGTGATCGCAGAAGTGTGTACACGTCCTTGAGATTCTGTTGCTGGAACTCTTTGTACACGGTGTACACCACCTTCATGTTTGAGTTTAGAGTAAGCACCTTCACCTTTAATCAGTGCAATCATCTCTTTGTACCCATCTACGGTACCTTCAGATGAGCTCATGATCTCAACTTTCCAGCCGTTAGCTTCTGCATACCGAACATAGGCTTTGAAAAGATCACCCACAAAAAGTGCTGCTTCATCCCCACCTGTTCCTGCCCGCATCTCTAGGTAGATATTACGGTCATCATTAGGATCACGAGGGAGCATGAGTACTTTGATCTCTTCTTCGATCTCAATTTTTCTTGGCTCTAGCTCTTTGAGTTCTTCTTTTGCAAGCTCACCAAGTTCTTTGTCTTCAAGCATCTCCTTGTTATCTTCAATGCCTTGACAGACTTCAATGTACTCTTCACCTTTTTGTTTGATAGGCTCAATTTGAGATTGTTCTTTAGAGAGTTCAGTCATTTTTGCGATGTCACTAGTGATCTCAGGAGAACAGAGTAGTTCACTTATCTCATTGTATCGGTCGAGGAATGGTTGGAGTTTGGATTTTAACATAAAATGTTATTCGAAGGGGGTTTAGAATAAAACTGCTTACGCAGCTTTATCACTAATAGATTTTACAAGTTTAGAAAGTCTACTTACTTTTCTAGCCGCTGTATTTTTCTTTAAAATACCTTTACTTACATATTTATGAAAGTTTTTGTTTGCATCTTTGAAAGCTTCTGCTGCTTTTGCACTGTCACCAGCTTCTACAGCTTCTGTAACTGCTCTAGTGATATTCTTGATTCTTGTTTTATAGAATCTGTTTCTCTCAGTTCTTTTAACAGTTTGTCTCGCTCTTTTTAATGCAGATTTATGGTTTGCCATTATCTTGCCTTTGTGAAATTTAGTTGGCGATTATAGTGCATAATATCTAAAAAAATGCTTAAATTAAGGGAAATATCAGAAAAGATTTGCTTCTATTGCATTTGCAGAGTTGACCTTGTTAATAAAAGTTTAATTACGGTCGATATATACTATGAAGAATATTCAATATATTAAATTTTAAAGGCTTAAATTAATGAGACTTTTTGGAACAGATGGCGTAAGAGGTATGGCTGGTGAAAAGCTGACTGCCGAAGTAGCGATGAGACTTGCCATGGCAGCAGGTATCTATTTTAGAAAAACTGCTATTACGAACAAGATTTTAGTAGGAAAAGATACGCGTAGAAGTGGATATATGATTGAGAGTGCTATTATCTCAGGTTTAGCAGCTGTAGGTTTTGATGTGAGACAGATTGGACCTATGCCTACGCCTGCGATTGCGTTCTTGACAGAAGATTTACGTTGTGATGCAGGTATTATGATTAGTGCAAGTCACAATGATTTTCAAGATAATGGGATCAAGTTTTTTGATAAACGTGGCAATAAACTCAATGAAAATATTGAAGCAGAGATTGAAGCGATCTATTTTGATGATGAGATGATTGCTGCAAATCAAGCAACGTATATGCATATAGGACAGACAAAACGTATTGAAGATGTTATTGGGCGTTATATTGTACATATTAAAAACTCAATGCCAAAATCAATGACTTTACATGGATTAAGAGTTGTTTTAGATGTTGCCAATGGGGCAGCTTATAGAGTCGCACCTACTGTATTTAGAGAGTTGGGAGCAGATGTAATCACACTACATGATAAGCCAGATGGCAGAAATATTAATGAAGGTTGCGGTGCGCTTCACCCTGGAAATCTTGGGGATGAAGTAAGACGTTTACGCGCGGATATTGGGTTTGCTTTTGATGGTGATGCAGATAGAATTGTGGTTGTTGATGAACAAGGTGAGATTACACATGGTGATAAACTTTTAGGTGTATTAGCATGCCATCTCAAAGACCAAGATGAACTTGCCAACAATGGTGTGGTTGCAACAGTGATGAGTAACCAAGCATTGGAAGATTTTTTAACAGCTAAAGGAATTAACTTATATCGTTGTAATGTTGGTGATAAGTATGTACTTGAGACAATGCAAAAAGAGGGATTAAACTTTGGTGGTGAACAGAGTGGGCATGTGATACTCAGTGATTATGCCAAAACGGGTGATGCTTTAGCTGCTGCACTCCAAGTGGTTGCATTTATTTTAAAAAATGGTACGAAAGCAAGTGCTGTACTAAATCCATTTGAGCTTTATCCTCAACTTTTAGAGAATATTAAAATTAAAAATAAGATTCCATTGGATGAGATTGAGGGGTTTGATGAGATGCTTAAAAATTTAGAAGCTGAGCATATTAGACCATTGATTAGATACTCTGGAACAGAAAATCTTCTAAGATTGCTTCTTGAGGGCAAGAATAGTAAATTAGTACATCAACGTATGGATGAACTTTTAGAGTTTTTTACCAAGAAGTTAAATGGCTAAAACATATAAAACATTTTTTAGTGCACTTGTTGTCGTTTTTATCATTGATCAGATTATCAAGGCTATTTTTGTTAATGGCTTTGATTGGACGAGTGAGTGTATCTCGTTAACATTAACCTATAATACTGGTGTTGCTTTTTCAATGTTCTCTTTTTTAGGCCCTTATCTTAAATTCATACAAATAGCCTTGATAGGCGGTGTGTTGATCTATATTTTTTGGCAAAAAGAGATACTTAAAGAGTACGCACTTGCACTTGGTTTGTTAATGGGTGGTGGTGTGAGTAACTTATTGGATCGATTCTTACATGAGGGGGTGGTAGATTATGTCTATTGGCACTGTGGGTTTGATTTTGCCATCTTCAATTTTGCTGATGTGATGATTGATGTAGGGGTTGTGATTATTTTGTGGCTTAGTTTTAGAAAGCCTGATAAAAAGACAAAAACCCCTTAAACTGCGGGGAGATTCCCCTTAGCAGTTAATCAAAGAAACCTTCATTTCTCAAGATATTGATATTCTCTTCGATGGATTTGACTGAGATATCAAACTTTGCCTTCATCTCATCATCAAGCTCTAATTCGATAATTTGTTCGACGCCCTTTGCTCCTAGTACGATAGGCACACCAACGGTGACATCTTTATAGCCATACTCTCCATCAAGAAGTACAGAAGACGGCATTACGATACGTGAGTCATCGATTATCGCTTCAACCATCACAGCGATGGCACGGCCTGGTGCATAGTAGCCTGAGGTGTTTAGATATTTGACAATTTCTGCACCACCATCTTTAGTTTTCTCTTTGATCTCTTCCATATCTTCTTGATTGAGAAGTTGGGTGAGTGGTACACCCCCTGCGGCAGAGATTTCAGGGTATGGGATCATGTTTTGTCCATGGTCACCAATGACTAGTGCTCTTGTACGACCTGAACCAAATCCTACTTTTTTCTGAATTTGATAGATCATTCTAGCACCATCTAGTGCTCCTGCCATACCAATGACACGGTTTCTATCCCATCCTGTGAGTTGATGTACCACATAAGTCATAACATCTAAAGGGTTAGATACACAGATGATGATCGCTTCAGGAGAATAGATTTTGACATTTTCGACAACATCTTTAACAATTTTTGCATTGATCATTAATAGATCTGCACGTGTCATATCACCTTTTCTGGGAACACCTGCGGTAATGACGATGATATCACAATCTTTCAAGTCTGCTGGTGTTTCAGCCGCAGAGACAATGGTACCTCGTGGTGAGTAGATTGCTGCTTGTGCAATATCAATCGCTTTTCCTATGGCGACTTCAGGGACAATGTCATACAAGATAACATCTCTACATGTTCCCATCATTGCCAGTGAGTAAGCCGCTGTAGCACCTACTGCACCTGCTCCGATAATTCCTACTTTTCTTCCAACCATATAAACTCCTTATAATTTTTTATTTTTGTTTGATTCCAAATGTAAATCCACCTTTGACTTGTTCAATAAGCTCAGGTATTACATCTTGGTAAGTGCCGACTATCCCAAAGTCTGCATTTTGAAAAATAGATGCTTTAGGGTTGCTATCTATAGAAACTATTGTATCAGACTCTTTCATACCTGCAATATGTTGAATGGCACCTGAGATTGCTGCAGAGATATAGACTTTTGGACGTACTGTCTTCCCTGTCTGTCCAATTTGTCTGGCATACTCTGCATATCCGCTATCTACAGCAGGGCGACTTGCTGCCCACTCTGCATTAATACCTTGATCTTTGAGTGCTTGGGTTAGCTCTTGTATCAGGTTTAATCCATCAACTTCACCTGCAGGTCTGCCTCCTGCTACGATGATATCGGCTTCAAAGAGATTTTGTAAACCGCTTTTACCTCTCACTGTTTCAACGATTTCAACTGTAAAATCTTTATCTTTTAGTGTAGGCTTGAAAGTTTTAACAACCCCTTCGCGTTTTTCATTGGGTGTGGGTACCTCAAAGGTTCCTGCTCGTGCTGTAGAAATTTGGGGACAGACAAATCCTAGAATAGTGGCCAATTTACTCTCTCCATAGGTTGGACGTTTAGATTCCAAAATGGGGGAGAAGATGGTCTTTTTCTTTCTATCGATATGTTCACCGATATCGAGCGCTGTACAATCTGCTGTCACACCCCCATGTGTCTTCACCCCAATTCTAGGAGCAAGTTCACGTCCTGCTGTGGATGCAGAGAAGAGTGCAATTTCAGGGTTGATTTTCTTGATCACTTGTTCGAAGGTAGATGCAAACGGAAGCACTCTATACTCTTTGAGTCTTTTATCTTCAACTACTATTACAGTATCACTTCCGTGTGCTATGAGCGTTTGTGCCAGATCTTTTACTTTATGTCCTATAAGTAGTGTAGTCACTTTGGTATCGTTACCAAGTTTTTCTGCTAGCTCTCGTGCAGGGGTTAAAAGTTCTAGTGATGGTCGTGTGAGTTTTTTTCCTGCAACCTCTGCCCAAGTTAAAATACCCTTTGCTCCATCTCTAAAGTCAGTGACTTCATAGTCTGGGCGTTTACGTCCTTTTTTCTCTTTTTTAGTGACTGTTTCAAGTGCATTTTTGCCTGATTTAAGATTAGCAATGAGGTTCTCTACTAATTCACGCTCTTTATCTCCTCTACTCATCATTACTGGTGCGCGTTCGCTCACGATGTTTTGCACTTTTGCGACGATAGTAGGAGATCCACTCAGTCCAATTTTTTCATTTGTAAGTCCTACATCATCAATATTAAATATAGTGATCTGGCTCTCTCTTGCTTTAATCGCACCTTTGAGTGTTGGACGTCTAGGTGGGATACCCGTAGGGGTGAGTGAAAGCATGCATGGAAGAGGGAGTTGCATCATCTGATAACCACCTTCAATGATTCGTTTTGCGACGATATTCCCCTCTTTAAACTCTGCTGTTTCAATAAATGTTGCTTGTGGTATTTCCATATTTTCTGCCACTTGTGAAGGAACATGTGCAGTATCACCATCACTGGTTTGTCTCCCTGCTACAATCATAAATGGCTCTTTAGCGTCTTTATTAAATCCTAAATGTTTGAGCATTGTTGCAATAGCAAGCCCTGTCGCATAGGTATCGCTTCCGCCAAGTCTTCTATCTGAGAGTAGGTAGGCTTCATCATAGCCCATTGAGATTGCTTTTTTAAGGGATGCTTCAAATGAGGGTGGTCCCATAGAACAGACAATAAGTTTAGCATCAGGGTTCTCATTTTTAAGCTGTAGTCCTGCTTCTAGTGCAAAAGAACAATCTACATTGATGATAGATTTTGCTTTGGTTCTATCCATTAAACCATCTTCACCCATACGCATTTCACTAGGAAGTGGTACTTGTTTCATTAAACTGATAATTGTTAATGCCATGATCAATCTCCTTTGCTACATATAATCATATTGAGGCCCATCTCCACCATACGGAGGAACCCAAAGAATTGCATTGTTTGGAGATTTGATATCACATGTTTTACAATGCACGCAGTTTTCAGCATGAAGACGAAGCTCTTGATGACCACTTTTATTGGTATGGAGTTCATAGACCTCTGCTGGACAAAAGTGTTGACAAGGTGCACCATACGTTTTGATATTGGTCTGCATCTTTGCTTTATCAACCACTAAGTGGCACAGTTGCTCTTCATCATGTGTTGCTTTTGAATAAAAAACATCAGTCACTTTATCAAACGTAAGGACTTTATCAAATTCTAATTTATCACTAAATCGTTCATAGAAGCTCTTTTTATCACTAGGTTCATCGAATTTTCGTAGACTCTTATGATCGAGTTGGGTTTTGATGTCACCAGTGAGACAAGCACCTTTAGTAATCAGCTGGACACCAAAACGAAGTGCCCCTGATATCAGACCGTTGTTAAATGATTGTCGAAAATTACGTACAGGATAAAGCTCTTCATAAAGACGACTCTTTTTAAAGTGCTTATCTACTGTTTTAAGTACTGCTTCGCTGGTATCATCTTCAATAAGTGCTTTGGCTGCACTTTTGGCTGCATTGATACCAGATTGGACTGCTAAGTGTACGCCTTTTAGACTTGCTGTTGCTAAAAGTCCAGCACTATCACCAATGATTATGAAGTTATCACCATACATTTTAGGAATAGCGTTATAACCCCCTTCAGGAAGTGTTTTTGCACCAAACTCTAAGAGTGTACCACCTTCTAAAATAGTACTGACAAAAGGGTGTTGTTTCCAGACCTGCATCGCTGCATGGATATCAAAAGTTGGATCCTTATAGTCAAGTCCAACCACAAGTCCAAGAGCAACACGGTTATTGCTCAGTCCGTAGATAAATCCACCACCAAACTCTTCGCCGTCTTTGAGTGGATAACCTGCGGTATGGTAAACTTCTCCCGCACTAATACTGCTTTCAGGTACACTCCAAAGCTCTTTAACGCCTAGAGAATAGATCTGTGGATTTTTTCCATCATCTAGTGCCTTTTCTGTGATAAGTGTTTTGGCTAAACTACCTCGAGTACCTTCGGCTAAAATTGTGATTTTAGCATCTATAGATGTACCTTCTTGATAGTTTGGCATCTTATTCCCATGATGATCTATGCCTGTGTCTTTTGTTTTTGCACCGCAGACTTTGCCCTCTTCATCATAAAGAAGTGAATCGACGGCAAAACCTGTGTAGATTTCAACACCTTTTTTTTCTGCTACGTTGGCAAGGTATTTACATACTTGCCCTAATGATGCAATTTGATTACCCATATTATTCATATAGGGTGGGTGGAAAGGAAGATCGTAAGAGTCTTCACTTGTTAAAAAAACGGTTGTATCCTTTACAACCTCTGTGTCAAACGGTATATCTTCTATTCCTACATAAGGAAGAAGTTCTTCAAAAACTTCAGGTCTGATTACCGCACCAGAGAGAATGTGACTACCGATTGACTCGCCCTTTTCAACCAGTAAAATTCTCCCATTATGCCCTTTATCTGCTAGCACATTTGCTAGGTAGATTGCAGTGCTTAACCCTGAGGGGCCAGCACCAACAATGAGCACATCTGTAGAAACGCTGTTTTTACTATCCATCACTGCCTCGCTTTGAAAGTATTTACCCCTTAGCCTACAAAGAGATATTTTATCAAAGTTATAGTAAGTCGTTATAGTGATGTGTGAAAAAGTAACATTAAGCTTCCTATTTTGTGTGAAAAAGTAGCATAAACTTATATTGTATAAGATTAAGGATACTTTGGTAGAATTCATTTCTTATTTTTAATAGAATGGTCGCGTAGCTCAGTTGGTAGAGCACCACCTTGACATGGTGGTGGTCGTTGGTTCAAGTCCAATCGTGGCCACCATTTTCAGGCATATTAAAACTTACCTATAGCTCTCAAAATAAAAAATATTGCAAATAATCAAAAAATAATTAAAAAAGTCGATATTCTACACATATATAGATTCTAAGGTATAGTGATATGGGTAGATGGAAATATAATTTTCCAGTTTGGGTAATAATATTCTTATTTATGGCAAGTTTTTCTTTGATTGTTATGATGAATTTAAAATGGGAAAAGTCTACAGAAGAGCATATCCTTTTAGAACAAGAGATGACGACACTACGTAATAATGTGACAGAAGCACATCTTTGGTTAGAAGAGATTATCAATGGTGATACTTTGATCAATGTCAATGAGGATGTGTTAAAGCCATTTGCACATCAGAGATTTAAACACTTTTCAAAAACATATCAAGAGATACTTCCTAATTTAGAAGAGCTAGAGGAAAAGTTGAGTGTTTTAGAAGAGATGGCGCAAAAACGTCTACAAAATATCTTGTTATACCAAGTAGGTAGTAATACGGATCAGGCATTTGATGCTTTATTTAAAGAGACGCTTTTTCTTATAGATTCCACTATTGATCAAATCAATCAAAAGATGCATAAGATACTAGAGAGTAAACATAGCTTTTTTATTTGGATTAGTGTGGTCTTTCTTTTTTTGACAATCTTAATGTTGATTTTGATGTATTATATGCAAAAACATAAAAGAGTGATTCAAGAAGTGTTAAATAAAGAGAGAGAGCAGTTAAGACTTGCGGTCAATGGGACACAAATTGGTCTATGGGATTGGAATCTTATAACAAATGAGGTTTACTATGCACCGCAATGGAAGTCGATGCTTGGTTATGAAGATCATGAGTTAATCAATACTTATGAGACTTGGAGAAGTTTGATTCACCCTGATGAAGTTATTTTGACTGAACAGAAGGTTATGGCTGCTATTAAGCAGCAAGAGAAGATGTATGAAGTGACTTTTAGAATGCGTCATAAAGAGGGACATTGGGTGTGGGTTTTGAGTCGTGCGAAAACAATTTGTGATGAAAATAATAATGCAGTACGTCTGATAGGTTTTCATACAGATGTTTCAGAACAGCAACGTATGTTATTAGAACTGCAAAAGTCTAAAGGAAAATTTCATAGTATATTTCATAATTCTCCAGATATGCATCTCTCTGTCTCTGCAAAAGATGCCACAGTTCTTTTTTGCAATGAGACGTTGTTAAAAGTTTTAGGATATGAGAGAGACGAGATAATCGGGCATTCTGTGTTTAATTTATATCCTGATGAAAGTTTAGATGCTGTAAAAAAAGCCTTTAAAGTTTTTACAAAAAAAGGGTTTGTTAAAAATGCTGAGCTTACTGTAAAATGCAAAGATGGTACAAGATTAGCCATTACGCTTAATGCTAATGCTGTTCGAGATGATGAAGGTAATGTACTTTATTCAATCGCGACTTGGCGAGATATTACAGATATCAAAGAGACAGAGACCGCTTTACAGAGTCGTGTTGCTCAGATTCATAGTATTTTTCGTTCAGCACCTATCGGGATTGGATTTTTTGCAAATCGTATTTTTCAAGAGGTTAATGAAAAGTTTTGTGAGATGACAGGATATAGCAAAGAAGAGCTTATTGGTCAGAGTTCAAGAATGATTTATAAAGATGATGCGACTTATGAGTATATCGGAGATGCTGGATATATACCGATTCAAGAAAATGGCAGTAGTATGCTAGAGACACAGTTTTGTCGCAAAGATGGTACACTTATTGATGTATTACTAAACGCCACACCTTTAGATCCAGAGAACCTTTCCGCAGGGGTTACTGTGAGTGCTTTAGATATTACTGATGAAAAACAAAAAGATAAATTGATGATCGTGCAATCTCGACATGCTGCAATGGGTGAGATGATAGGTATGATAGCCCATCAATGGAGACAGCCTATCTCAGTCATCTCTCTGGATGCCAATAATATGTTGATTGGCATGGAGTTTGGTGATTTAGATACTCTTAAAGCAAAAGGTTATGCTAAGAATATTTTAACACAAACACAACATCTTTCTAAAACGATTGATGACTTTAGAAACTTTTTTAAACCTGATAAATCGGTTACATCTGTTGTTATAGAAGAGGTATTAGAAGAGACGTATCAGATGATGAAAAATGTTTTGATTAATCATAATATTAAACTCACAACATCTTATGCGAGTGTTCCTACAGTAGAGGCGTATCCTCGAGAGTTAATGCAGGTATTTGTTAATATTCTTCATAATGCTAAAGATATTTTGATTGCTAACAGTAGAGAAGATGCTTATGTTGAGATTAAGATATATGAGGATGATATCTATGTGAATATTGAAATCTCTGATAATGGAGGAGGGATTGATGAAGCGACGCTACCTAAGATATTTGATCCTTACTTTACAACCAAAGATGAGAAAACAGGAACAGGTCTTGGACTTTATATGAGTAAGATGATCATAGAGGATCATTTACAAGGGATTATTGAGGCATTTAATCAAGAAAATGGTGCATGTTTTCGGGTTAGGCTTCCTAAGTGTAACAATTTGTTACATATTGAGACAGCGTCTATGAATTCACACAGAATAGATAAAAGTAATTTTGGCTAAAATACCGCCTTTAAGATTAAATATCAAGATTAAAATTAAAAAATTAAAAATGAGTTAGAGAGGATTTTGTGGAAGATATCGTAATAGGCATAAAGAGAGATGATGAGATCATCGATACCCAAACTGCCGAGATTCAAAATATAAGTGGTGATGAGATACATTTTGACAATTCAAATGATGCATTGGAAATTATTAGACACTCAACCGCACATCTTATGGCACAAGCGATAAAGAAACTCTATCCTGATGCGAAGTTTTTTGTAGGTCCTGTTATTGAAGATGGATTTTATTATGATTTTAGAACTGCTGAAAAAATTAATGACGAAGATCTAAAAAAGATTGAAAAAGAGATGAAGTCTCTGATCAAGAAAAAATACCCGATTGAACAATATAGCATTTCTAAGTCAGATGTTTTAGAGAAGTTTGCTGATGATGACTTGAAACAAGAGGTATTAAAACGTATAGAAGATGGAAATATCACTATTTATAAGCAAGGTGAATTTGAAGATCTTTGTCGTGGTCCTCATGTACCAAATACAAAACTGCTTCATAACTTTAAGTTGACACGTGTTGCTGGAGCCTATTTAGGTGGAGATGAGTCAAGAGAGATGTTGACACGTATCTATGGTACAGCATTCGCAGATAAAGAGACGCTTAAAGAGCACCTTTCAATGATTGAAGAGGCTAAAAAGAGAGACCATAGAAAACTTGCAACAGATTTGAAACTTTTTACTTTTGATGAAGAGGTTGGGGCAGGGCTTCCTATTTGGCTTCCAAATGGTTCACGTTTACGTAGTAAGTTAGAGTCACTGTTGTTTAAAGCACATAGAAAAAGAGGATATCAGCCAGTTCGTGGTCCAGAGATGCTCAAATCTGATGTCTGGAAAGTCTCTGGGCACTACCAAAATTATGGTGAGAACATGTACTTTACAACCATTGATGATATCGAATATGGTATCAAGCCAATGAACTGTCTAGGGCATATAAAAGTGTATCAAAATGATGTACGAAGTTATAGAGATCTGCCTTTGAAGTTTTTTGAGTATGGTGTGGTACATCGTCATGAGATGAGCGGTGCAATGCACGGGTTGTTTAGAGTGCGAGAATTTACCCAAGATGATGCACATATTTTCTGTATGCCTTCACAAATTAAAGAGAACGTGATGGAAGTACTCAGCTTTGTTGATGAGATTATGAAGAGTTTTAAGTTTGAATATAGCCTTGAGATCTCTACACGTCCTGAAAAAGCGATTGGTGATGAAAAAGTATGGGAAATTGCAACTGAAGGTCTTAAAGAGGCATTAGATGAAAATGGTATCAGCTATGGTATTGATGAAGGTGGAGGGGCATTTTATGGTCCAAAAATCGATATTAAGATTACAGATGCCTTAAAACGTAAATGGCAATGTGGAACAATTCAGGTAGATTTTAATCTTCCGGAACGTTTTATGCTTGAGTATACAGACGAGAACAATGAAAAAGCACGACCAGTGATGTTACATCGTGCGATTTTAGGCTCTTTTGAACGATTCATTGGAATCTTAATAGAGCATGTGGCTGGAGAGTTCCCATTTTTTATTGCACCGACACAAGTGATTATTGTGCCTATCGCCGATGCACATCTTGACTATGCTAAAGAGGTTGCGAGTGAGTTAATGGCAATGGAGATTGATTGTGAAGTTTCAAGCAAAAATGAGAGTCTCAATAAGCGTATTAGAGTAGCAGAAAAACAAAGAGTCCCTATGATTCTTGTCCTTGGTGACGAAGAAATGGTGAATAAAACCGTCGCTTTAAGGGATAGAAGAGAAAGAAAACAGTATAATTTAAGCAAAGCTGAATTCTATAAAATAATAAAGGAGAAAATGGATGAGGTACACTTTTGAATAGAGGTAGAGGTAAGAAAGACGAAACAAGGCTCAATGAAGATATAAGATTTCCAGAAGTTCGTTGTATGAGCGATGATGGAGAACAGCATGGTATTATCTCTTCAAGAGAAGCACTTGACATCGCTAGAGATAAAGGGATGGATCTAGTTCTTATCGCACCAGACGCAAAACCACCGGTCTGTAAGATTATGGATTACGGTAAGTTTAAATACCAGCAAGAGAAAAAGAAAAAAGAAGCAAAGAAAAATCAGAAAAAGATCGAAGTTAAAGAGATCAAGCTTTCTGTGAAAATTGCTGAAAATGACGTAAATTATAAAGTAAAACATGCACGTGAGTTTCTTGAAGCAGGTAAACATGTGAAGTTTAGAGTCTTTTTACGTGGACGTGAGATGGCAAATCCACAAGCTGGGAAAGATGTGTTAAATCGCGTATGGCCAATGGTTGAGGATATTGCTACTAAAGAGCATGAACCAAAGTTTGAAGGTCGATATGTCAATATGTATACGGTACCTAAGAAAGATAAAGAGAAGTAAAAGTACTCTTACTCCAAATATTTAAGAGGTTTTAACCTAAGTTAAGGCTTCTTAAGCTCCCCATAAATTTAATCAGCTATAATAGCCGTTCCCAAAATTTAGGCTCGTCACCTAAGTTTAATAATCCAAAGGAGAAAAAATGCCAAAGATGAAAACCGTCAGTAGCGCTAAAAAGCGTTTTAAGGTTAAGAAAAATGGCTCGATCAAAAGAGGATCTGCTTTTAGAAGTCATATCTTGACTAAAAAAGATCAAAAGAGAAAACTTGGTCTAAGAGCGCCAAAAACTATTGATAAAGCTGATGAAAAAGCAGTTAAAGTAATGCTAGGTAAATAGTTCGTTGTTTATAACGAATGCGTTGATGATCAAAAGATCATCTTATTCCTCCTGATTTCAGGATAAGTTCACAAAAAGTGACACCAATAAGGTAAAGGAAAAACATGAGAGTAAAAACTGGTGTAGTCAGAAGAAGAAGACATAAAAAACTTCTAAAACAAGCAAGAGGTTTCTTTAGTGGAAGAAGAAAACACTTTAGAAAAGCGAAAGAGCAATTAGAGAGATCTTTAGTATATGCTTATAGAGATAGAAGACAGAAAAAAAGAGATTTTAGAAAACTTTGGATCACTAGAATCAATGCTGCTTGTAGATTAAATGATATTAGTTATTCAAGATTTATTCACGGTCTTAACAAAGCAGGTATTGAACTAGATAGAAAAATTTTAGCTGATATGGCTATGAACGACGCAGCTGCATTTACAAAAGTAGCTGAAGCTGCAAAAGCGGCAATCAAGTAAGAAGACTTTATGTGCTACCAGTGATGGTAGCCATAAAGCACTTTTAAAATTTAATATCCTCTCAAAGTAACCCCTAAATAAACAGCAACTAATCCTAAAATAATATTAATTGGCAATAAAACATTTGGAATGAGTGCGACTTTTTGTTTTGCTTGTACTAAATTTCCTATATTGAAAAGTTTTTGTGCTTTTGCTCTTTGTAGATACATAAAAGCGAAGTTAAGTGTCATCACTGTCCAAATACCTTCTTTAATATACGTAATTGGTGCTAACTCAGTGCCTTTAAACCCAATTCCTAAAAGCATAACAATGGCAGTCAAAAGTAAAATAAAGATAAATGGAAGTACTAAATTAAAGAGCTTACCCATTATCATTAATGTTTTACCTAGTTTAATTTTGGCATCATCAACACTTTGCATGGTTGGATGTACTGCGATACGTATAGCAATCATCCCTCCAACCCAAATGATGGCACCTAGTACGTGTAAAAAGATAATAATCCCTGCATAATTGATAAAAAGTTCTTTCATGTGTTTTCCCCTCTATATGAAATATAGAAAAAGTGTAACTAAAGTTTCTTTACTCTTTTCTCATCTTTTTGAATATATCTTAAAAGAGAAGTACAAAAACTAGTATAACATTGAAGATTTTTTTTGCCTATGATATCACTGTGTTTGTTTTGTAGTCTAAGATAGTCTCTATTGTTGTATTGTAAAAAGAGTATGCCACTGTAGAAAAAACGGTGTTTATTGAGTATAGTGATAATCTTATCTATTTTGGGATTTTTTTCTAAACATATGTCTGCATAGATCATATGGCAATGTTTAGCACGAAGTTGATGTAATATCTGTTTAAATTTATGTTCGAAATGTTTTCCATAGCGCTCTACTGTGACAACAGCAACCTCAGCGAGAGGTTCATAAATATAGTGCAGATGTGATTCTTTTTTATGTTTAGGTTTTATTTTGGTATTTGGTTTGAACTTAAGCCCTAAATTTTCATAAGTTTTCAAGATGATTGTTTTATATTGTGTAGGGAGATAGCATTTTTTAGTGGTATGGTTAAAGATCTTATATCCTACAAGTAGTGACCCTCTTAAAAAGTTTTTTGTGAGTAAGTTTTGTTCTATAGCAACTGCTGCAGGTACTTTGCCTATAAGCATGGCACTCTCTTTAAAACCATGCGAGAGATTGCTTTTTTGACTAAAGGTGTGATACATCATTGCCTCTCCAAAAATAGCATCAAGTTTTAGTGCTTGAGCATGCTTAATAAGGTGATCAAACATTTCATTCATGATACCCTGACCTTGATACTTTGGATCGACGACGACAATACCTATTTCTGCAATATTAGCGTTTGGCATTTTTGTAAGTGCAAAATGTCCAACAATTTCTCCCCCAACCAGTGCTACTGTAGAGAAAAATTTGGTACCATGATACTCTAAGATCTGTTTTGGATAGTAGAAAAGATCTTTGATGTAACTGTGTCCATAGTTTTCATAGATCAGTCTTGCAATGGCCTCTTCATCACCCTCTTTAAAGTCTCTTACCTCAAGAGTTTTTGGTTTGATCTTTAGTGTTTTATGTATATATTTATGTTGTTTTTCATTGGTTGGTTTTGGAGCGTGAGGATGAGAAGCATATTTAAGAATTGTGAACTGCTTTCCCTCTTTTCCTAGATTGAGGTATTTAAAAGTATCTACAAGGTTATAAACACGGTTAAAACCTTTATCAACCTTAAGGTCAATTGGTACTGCAGTGGGCTTTTGTGCAGACATAGGAAGACCCCAATCTTTGATATCAATTCGCAGACCATACTCAAATGGATGAAACGAGATCTCAATAAAACCTTGGTGTGTTTTATATCCATGAATAACACTATTTTCAATCAACTCTTTAGCAGCACTAATAAGGTTTTGTTCATCTTGTTTGGAAAAGTATACTTTTTGAGAGAGCTTGTGAATAGTAATGGCGATTAGTTCGAAACAGTTTAAATCACTAGGGATTTTTAATATGATACTATTTTGCATGATACTCTCCTTTGGTGAGAAAACCTACTGCTGATGCCAAAAGAATTTTCATACCAATCTTAAGTGCATCATCATCAACATCAAATCTACTATTATGCTGTGGTGCACAGGTGAGCTTCTCTTTGTTGCAAGTACCCAGTCTAAAGAAGGCACCTGGTACAATTTGTAGATACTCTGAAAAGTCTTCACCACCCATGACTGGATCGACAAGATCAATGCAGTCTGTTTCTCCTATAATTTGAGTTGCTTCATAGAGTAAAATATCTACCATCTCATTATGATTGATAAGTTCAGGTTGTCCAAACTGATAGTTAAAATAGTAAGTAGCACCCATTGATTTACAAATACCCTTGATCGACTCCTCCATCATCTGCGGAATATTTTGACGAATACTTTCATTGACGGTTCGTACCGTCCCAGTTAGTAGTACATGTTCACAGATAATGTTAGAGGCTTGCCCACCCTCAATAGTACCTAGAGAGATAACTGCAGGGTGCAGAGGATCAATTTTTCGAGAGACGATATGGTTGAGTGAATTGACAATCATGGAAGTTACAAGGATTGCATCTACCCCTTCATGTGGTCTTGCTCCATGTGCAGACTTTCCAAAGACCTCAATGGTAAAGATATCAGCTGAAGCCATCATAACGCCATATTTAAAACCAATTTGCCCTGTATTAAGATATGGATAGGCATGAAGTCCAAAGATTGCTTCTACACCCTTTAAAGCACCTCCTGCGATCATCTCTGTACTGCCTCCCTCTTTACTCTCTTCAGAGGGTTGAAAGATAAAACGTATATTGCCAGGAACTTTTTTCTTATACTTAGCGATAGCCATAGCTGCCCCTAGTGCAATAGCAGTATGGCTATCATGACCGCAAGCGTGCATCACACCATGATGTACTGAGGCGTAGGCTTTATCAGTTTGTTCTTGGATAGGTAGGGCATCCATATCGGCACGGATGGCAACAGTTTTACCCACTTGTGAAGTATGTAAGTCTGCAATGATCCCAAAATGGTGATCAAACTCTTTGATTGTATAGCCACTCGCTTCAAGCACACCTTTGATAAGGTATTTAGTCTGTTCCTCATCGCCTGAAAGTTCAGGGTGCATGTGTAGATCACGACGAATCTCAATGATACGATCATTGACCATATCTACTTCGTCGAAAAGGGCTTTTCTTAGATTTTTCATAGTTGATCCCTTATGTGATTCAACGCTCCTTATCTAATTATACCCTTTTTTTAGTATCTTATTTCAAATCCGTCATAAAGTAAATCATCTTCACTCTGCGTGATGATAGAATAGGTAACATCTTCTACTTTGCTTGCAGGGGAGCCATTTTTAAGTACCATGATAAATTCTTTAAGTTGATCGTCATGGAGGTCAGCTACTACTTCGACATTTCCATCTGGGAGGTTCTTAACGTAACCTCTAAGTTGTCCAAGTGCACCCATCTGTTGTATCGTTTTACGATAGAATACCCCTTGTACTTTCCCTGAAACATTAAATTTATAAGTTTCCATCTTTATCCTCTATGCTCATAAAGAGAGTGATCTTTGGCATTTAGCATAGAGGGGTGTTTGGTAAGATAGGCATCTACCTCACGTGCACACTCTCGTCCCTCATGAATTGCCCATACTACTAAAGATTGACCTCTTCGCATATCTCCAGCAGCAAATACACCCTCTACAGATGATTGATAATTGGTTGTTTTAACATTACTTCTTTCATCAGTTTCTAGATTTAGCTCTGCTAATGTTCCTGACTGTTCTGGTCCTAAAAATCCCATTGCAAGTAGTACAAGATCAGCTTTAAGTACAAAGTTGCTACCTTCTATCTCTGTAAAGCCTCGACCTTCCCATTCAATTTTGACACAGTTAATGCCTGTGACTTTTCCTGATACATCTTTGATAAAAGATTTTGAGAGTACATTAAAGTCCATATCGCAACCCTCAGCTTGTGAACTTGAAATTTTAAAGAGTCTTGGATATGTTGGCCATGGCATACTCTCATCACGCTCTAAAGGTGGTTTAGGTAAAAGTTCTATTTGTGTGATAGAAGCGGCACCTTGTCGTACAGAGTTTCCAACACAATCACTCCCTGTATCACCACCACCAATGACAATTACATGTTTATCTGTAGCAAGTATCTCATCTTCAGTGGCTACTTGTTCACCTTCGATACGACTGTTACATTGAGAGAGAAATTGCATCGCAAAGTAGATACCCTCAGCATCACGATTTTCGATTGGAAGATCTCGTGGTTGACTTGCCCCTCCCGTTAAGATAATTGCATCATGACGATCTTGTAGTGTTTTTACCGGGATATCTACACCAATATGGGCATCCGTCATAAACTCAATACCCTCCGCTTTCATCATATCTATACGACGTTGTACGACTTTTTTCTTATCTAGTTTGAAGTTCGGTATACCATAGCGAAGCAATCCTCCAATACGGCTATCTCTCTCATACACTGTAATATGATGACCAGCTTTGTTTAGTTGATGTGCTGCTGCAAGTCCGGCAGGTCCTGATCCTACAATACCCACACTTTTACCTGTTTGACCTTTTGGTATTTGAGGCTTCATCCATCCTTTTTCATAAGCTTTTTCAATGATAGTGTATTCGATACCTTTGATATTGACAGGGATATCATTGATCCCTAGTACACAGGCACTTTCACATGGTGCAGGACAGATACGCCCTGTAAACTCTGGAAAGTTGTTGGTACTCATCAGTGTTCGAAATGCCAACTCCCATTGATCTTTATAGATAAGATCATTAAATTGTGGGATGATATTAGCTATGGGACAACCGTAGTTACTGTGACAAAATGGTACACCACAATCCATACAGCGTGCTGCTTGGATTTGCATCTCTTCATCACTAAGACCAGAGATAAACTCATCATAGTGGCGTGTACGTTCCTCTACAGGTTGCAGTACAAAGTTTTTGCGTTCATATTCCATAAAACCTGTTACTTTTCCCATATCACACCTCCTCACTTTTTTGTGCCCGTGCTTGTAGAACCCTTTTGTAATCCACTGGCATCACTTTGATGAAGTTTTCTTTATGTCTGTTCCAGTCACTTAAGATCTCAGTACCTTCAACAGAGTCAGTATAGTCTACATGTTGTTGAATCATCGATTTTATCGTTTCTGACTCTTTTTCATCTTCAAAAGATTCTAGTGCAACCATTCCCATATTGATACGCTCTTTAAGACGATTGTTAGAGTCATAGATATAAGCGATACCACCACTCATACCAGCAGCAAAGTTTTTACCAATATCTCCAAGAATCACTACACGACCTCCCGTCATATATTCACAACCATGATCGCCTACCGCTCCTACTACGACTTCTGCACCTGAGTTTCTTACACAAAAACGCTCTCCAGCAAGACCATTGATAAAAGCACTACCACTTGTGGCTCCATAAAAAGAGACATTTCCAAGGATAACATTTTCACTGGCTTTATAAGTGGCATCTTTTGGAGGATAGAGGATCAGTTTTCCTCCACATAGACCTTTACCAAAATAGTCATTAGCATCGCCCTCTACCTCAAAGGTAATACCACTATTGACAAATGCTCCAAAGCTCTGTCCACCGCTTCCTGTAGCTTGAAAGTGAATGGTATCATCTGGTAGTCCTTTTTCACCATGTGTTTTAGTCATCTGTGCTGAGAGCATTGTCCCGACTGTTCTGTTGATGTTTTTGAGGTGGATATGTTCTTTCATCGGTGTACCACGTTCAATTGCTTCTGTGGCACGCTCAATGAGCTCATTATCGAGTGCTTTGTCGATTTGGTGATCTTGCCTTGTTGAACAGTAAGTCGTATCTTTGTCTGTGAGGTGCATCTTGTAGAGGAGTCTATCTAATTCAAGATGTTTAGCCTTCCAGTGAGATACATCCTCTTTTGCTTTGAGTTTATCAACACGACCCACCATTTCATGAATCGTTCTAAAGCCAAGTTCAGCCATGATTTCTCTAAGCTCTTCAGCCATAAAACGCACATAGTTGATGACATGCTCTGGATCACCACTATACTTTTTACGTAACACTTTATCTTGGGTTGCAATACCCACAGGACAAGTATTTAGGTGGCATTTACGCATCATGATACACCCCTCAACGATCAGTGCACTGGTGGCAATTCCCCACTCCTCAGCACCTAATAGTGTTGCAATGGCTAAGTCACGACCGGTACGAAGTTGTCCATCTGTTTGTACAACAATACGTGAACGAAGACCATTTTTCACCAACGTTTGATGTGTCTCAGCAAGTCCTAACTCCCATGGAAGTCCTGCATGTTTGATAGAGGTTTGAGGACTCGCACCTGTACCACCATCATAGCCAGAGATAAGTACAACATCAGCATGTGCTTTAGCAACACCCGCTGCGATGGTTCCAACCCCCACCTCAGAGACAAGTTTGACATTAATACGTGCGTTGACATTCGCATTTTTAAGGTCATGGATGAGTTGTTTGAGATCTTCTATAGAGTAGATATCATGATGAGGAGGAGGGGAGATGAGTCCTACACCTGGTGTTGAGTGACGTGTACGACCGATAATATCATCAACTTTATGTCCTGGTAGTTGACCACCTTCTCCAGGTTTTGCCCCTTGTGCCATCTTGATCTGTATCTCTTCAGCGTTGACTAAATAGTTTGCAGTGACGCCAAAGCGTCCAGAAGCAACCTGTTTGATTTTAGAGTTTTTCTCTGTACCAAAACGTGAAGCATCTTCACCACCCTCTCCTGTATTACTCCTTGCTCCGATACGGTTCATTGCGATTGCAAGTGTGGTATGTGCCTCTTCAGAAATGGAGCCATAACTCATAGCTCCTGTTGCAAATCGTTTCATAATCTCTTCTGCGGGTTCTACTTCTGCAATATCAATAGCGTCTTGGTTGGTAAAATCTAAAAGATGTCGTAGGGTGACAAATCTATCAGGATTGTTAATGTGCCTTGAAAATTGATCATAGAGTGTTTTGTTATTGGTGCGTGCTGATTGTTGTAAGAGATGTATAATTTCAGGAGTAAAGAGGTGTTGCTCTCCTCTTTGTTTATACGAGTATTGTCCACCCATTTCAAGGTCATTTGTCTCTGCGGCTTGTTTTGGATAAGCGACATTGTGGTGTAACAACGTCTCTTCTTCGAGGGTATCGATATCAATGCCTCCAAGTCTAGATGGTGTACCTTTGAAGTAGTCTGCTATGAGTTTGTCACCAAGACCTACAGCTTCAAAAATCTGTGCACCTGTATAAGATCTAATAGTAGAGATTCCCATCTTTGACATGATCTTTAAAAGACCTTTATTGATTGCTTGAATATAGTTAGAAATACTCTGTTCATAAGTAAGTTCTTGGTTGATAAGACTTCGTTTACGCATATCCTCAATACTCTCAAATGCTAAAAATGGATTGATCGCATTTGCCCCATAGCCGATGAGTGTTGCAAAGTGGTGTATCTCTCTAGGTTCACCACTCTCTACAATAAGCGCGCAATTAGTACAAATACCTTTTTCAATGAGGTGATGATGCACCGCACTGGTGGCTAAGAGTGTGGGTATAGGGGCTAACTTTTTGTTAATTCCACGCGTGGAGAGGATGATGACTTGGTATCCATTTTGTACTGAGTCATGTGCACTTGTAAGAATATTATCGAGTGCCTCTTTCATGTTGCCTGGTTTGGTACTATCAAAAAGTATTGGTATGGTTTTTGATCGAAAATTAAATTGACTCACCCCTCTTAATTTTTCAAGTTGTTCGTTGGTTAAAATTGGCGAATCAAGCTTGATAAATTTACGCTCTTCATCTACTTGTTGGAAAAGATTTCCTTGTGAACCAATGTATGAAACCAGTGACATGACAGACTCTTCACGAATAGGGTCAATTGGGGGATTGGTCACTTGTGCAAAGAGTTGATGAAAGTAGTTAAAAAGGTTGATTGACTTTTGTGACAGTACTGAGAGTGTTGCATCATTTCCCATGGATCCTGTAGCTTCGTAAGCATCATTTGCCATCGGTGCAAGGATTGTTTTAAGATCTTCTTGTGTGTAGCCGTAACACTTTTGTCTTTGCAGTATCGTTTTGTGATTTGGTTGTCTAATTTGGTGATTCAAGGTAAGGTTATCAAGTGCAATACGCTGTTTCTCGATCCACTCTTTATAGGGGTGACTCGTGGAGAGTTCAGTTTTTAACTCTTCGTCACTGATGATACGCCCCTCTTCAAGGTTTGCCAAAAACATACGTCCTGGTTGAAGTCTTCCTTTTAAGACAATTTCATTTGATGGAAACTCTAGTGCACCTTGTTCACTTGCCATCACTAAAATGTCATCTTTTGTCAGTGAGTAACGTGAAGGTCTTAGACCATTTCGATCTAGTGTTGCTCCGATAAACTTACCATCAGTAAATGCAACTGAGGCTGGACCATCCCATGGTTCCATAAATGTTGCGTGATATTCATAAAAGCCCTTAAGGTCTGGATCCATCTCACTATCTTTCCATGCGGCAGGAATCATCATCATCATGACATGTGGTAGACTTCGTCCTGCTAAGGTGAGTAGTTCAACAACATTGTCAAGTACTGATGAGTCTGAACCCTTGGCTTCATTGATGAGATATGGATAGATCATATCTAACTCTTCTTCACTAAAGAGTTTGGACTTTAGCATCGATTGACGTGCCCGCATCCAGTTGATATTTCCTCTAAGTGTATTAATCTCTCCATTGTGTGCAAGGTAGCGAAATGGCTGTGCAAGTGGCCATGAAGGAAATGTGTTGGTTGAGAAACGACTATGTACCAGTGCTATAGCAGATTCAAAGTCAGGATCACTTAAATCATCAAAGTAGAGTGGTAGCTGTTCAGTGATGAGTTGACCTTTATATGAGATTGTTTTGTACGACATAGAGGGGATATAGAAGTATTGTGTACCTAGTACTTCTGATTTCATTACCTCAGATTGTGCATACTTTCGTATAACGAAAAGTTTACGCTCAAATACCTCGGGATTATCTATCGTACGTGCTCTTTGAATAAAGATTTGATAAACATAGGGTTCAATACTTTTGACTCTTTCACCTAACGATTGATTGTCTGTAGGGACTTTACGCCAAAAGAGTGTTTTTTGACCTAGTTTTTCGATAGCATTTTCGACAATCGTTTTACATGTCTGTTCTGCTTCGGGGTCTCTGGGGATAAAAACAACACCAACTGCATAAGCACCAAATTCTGGAAGTTCAATCCCTTTTTGAGCAGCAATCTTTCGCATAAATTTGTCGGGCATTTGTGTTAAAATACCTGCACCATCACCAGAGTTTTTTTCTGCACCTACAGCACCTCTATGTTCAAGGTTGATGAGGAGTTCTACTCCCTTTTGTACAATATAATGGGATTGTTTTCCTTTGAGGTGTGCAACAAATCCAACGCCACAGGCATCATGTTCAAATTCTGGATCATAAAGCCCTTCTTGTTTTGGTAAATATTCTGGGTGCATTTTGCTCTTTCGGGATAGACTATTATTTATGATAAACATAAAAATGTAACTAAAATTATAGGGTAAAATGATTTAATGGGAAATAAAAAATTTTGAGGGAAGAGTGACACTATCAATCTTAAGAGTATCAAAGTTTATTATTTTACTCCTAAATCTTTTTTGTGCTGACTATTAATTTATTAGGAGTGTGATATAAAGTTATTTGTTGAGTCTGAATTGAGGTAGTGTTAAAAAGTCAAATTTCTCACATAAATCATTTACATCTTGGTCGATTGCTTCCCCTATAAATATTAGGATAGATTGTTCATTATATGTGTCTAATTCTTGATAGCTAACGTCACCAAATGAGTAATTGATAAAAATAGGCTGGGGAACATCTATAGTTTTTACAACTCCCTTGACTCTATATATACTTTGAGGAAGAGCACTCAACACTGTATCTATATCTTTAAATTCGATGGTTTCTTTGAGATATGCTACTTTTTGTGTGATAGCATCTTTTGTTGTGTGATCATGATGTTTGTAGTCTTTTGC
The DNA here is from genome assembly GCA_022600175.1 of Campylobacterota bacterium. Taxonomy (GTDB): domain Bacteria; phylum Campylobacterota; class Campylobacteria; order Campylobacterales; family QNZT01; genus SZUA-1433. Next base: position 8,805 of record JAHZKW010000110.1, on the reverse strand, counting down.
TAAGCCAATAATTTCATCAATTTTATATACGCCTTCAAAAACTTGTTTTTCTACCATGCCTTGTTCTGCATGATGAATCATGTAGTTATTGAAAATTTTTTGACCAGTCAGGTTGTTTTTAATATTATATTGTTCTTTGATAGAGGTTATCTCTTTTGTTACTTCTTCTAATTCTGTATCTGTTACTAAATCAACTTTATTTAGAACAATGATATTTGACCCACCTAATTGATATTTTGCAGTTGAGTTATCTTTGTATGTATCAAAGTTTTTTGCATCAGCAACACAAATAACACCCTCTACGGAGATACCAAGGTTTTGTAAAGATAGGAAGATAGGAAAAGGTTCTGAGGCCCCAGAAGTCTCTACAAATATTATTTCAGGATTATATTTATTGATTATTTCAGTCACACCACTTTCAAACTCTTCAGCTAACTTACAGCAGATACAACCCTCTGAAATTTCAAGTACTTCACTATGTACATTTGTGAGTATTTTACTATCCACGCCAACATCTCCAAATTCATTCACAACAATTGCTATTTTTTTATCACTAAAATGTTTTTTGACAGTATTGGTAAGCATGGTTGTTTTTCCAACACCTAAAAATCCAGTAAGTATAAAAGAGTGTATCATGATGTATACCTTTAGTATGAGATTATTTGGTTATAACAGTTTTTGAAGTATTTTATGATGTGTAAAGTAACTACTGTGTTTTATAACAGTAGTTACTTTAAAATTATTTCTTTGGAGCTTCCAACATTTGTTCGAAACCAACCTCTTTACACCACTCAGCAGTTAAGTCAAATGCTGCAGATGCTGTATCAAGATTTTTTTGGATTAGATCCATTTTCTTTTTGAATTTTTTCTCAATAACTGAATCAAGTGTAGCCGTACCACCTGAAGCTGTATATTTTTTAAGGAATCTATCTTTAATACCTTCTTCAATAGCAGGTTTACTAACAGTTCCTAGAGCACCAAATAGTGCACCAAGCATTGCCATGTTTGTTGCAAGCTCAGTTCCTGCTTGATCAATAGCAAACTGTGTAAAGTCACGTGTAAGTACTTTTACATTTAAGTTGTCTAAGATCTTCTTATCGGTATCAGTTAAAAGATCAATATCACTATTAATGATGATAAGACCATTTTCTTTAATACCTGCATAAAAAGGCATAGTATATGATTTACCCATAGTAATAACTTGTGGATGATAAATCATTACGATATCAGGATAGATAACTTCCCCTCTATCATAAATTGGCACTGTACCGATTCTTGCATAACTCTCTGATGGTGCCATTCTTTTTTCAGCACCAAAAAACGGATTAGATACCGCGTAATAACCCTCTGTATCTGCTGCAGTTGCTGCGATATGTGCTGCTGTAACTGCTCCTTGCCCACCTAGAGCAGGCATTCTTATTTTAATTGATTCTTTTGCCATTATAAACGCCCCTCTTCTTTACATTTTGCTAAGAACTCTTCTGCTTCTGGCGAAACATATCTATACTTTGCAAATCTATCTTTATCTTGATCTTTCATTTCTCCAAGTCCTTCATTTGCACTTAGCCCGATTTCAAGAATACAAGGCGTATAAATGTTAATGAATGTTGGTCCAATTTCTCTCGCAATTAAAATCGCTTCTCTTACTGCTTTAGCCACTGCTTTTGGTGCAGAACCTGTCATGTTTACTGAATAGTGACAACCAGATGTTGTAGCAAGTTCCCACATAGGTACTTTGTCAAACTTTTTACCTGTTGGTGCCATTTTAAATACTTGACCTTTAGCAGTTGAACCAGACTCTTGTCCACCAGTATTTGCATAGACTTCGTTATCAAAACAGATAGTTGTGATCTTTTCTTGTCTAAAGAACGATTGAAGTGTATAGTCAAGTCCGATATCAACAGTCGCACCATCACCTGCTAAAACAACAACATCTTTTTCTACTTCTGGAAATCTCCAGTCTAATACTCTTTTGATACCAGAAGCAACAGAGTTTTGGTTACCAAATAGTGAGTGGACAGTATGAAGTGCAATGTGTGGAAACATTAAAGAAGTACAACCTGTTGAGTTAACAATGATTGTATCTTCAGGTTTTGGTAGTGCAGATAGTACATATCTTAATGTAGCTGCTTCTGGACAACCAGCACAAAGTGAGTGCTCTTCTAATATCTCTTTAGTCTCTGGAAGTTCTTTAATACCACGTGGTTTTTCTTGATTTTGAGCCCATGTTGCATTCTCTTCAAGATCAATAATCTCTCGAGGCATAATGTCTCTAAATTCTGGATTAATTTTGTATTTATCTAATGACATATTATGCTCCTTTTCCAGCGTTAACTATTTCCATTACTTCATGGATGATCGCCTCAGCAGGCATACTCATACCACCAGCAACTCTTGGGCCATTTACGATATTTGTATCGCATTTTCCGTAAAGTGAATGTCTTACTTCGTTTGCTAACCAACCAACAACATTGAATTCAGGAACAAATGCATGTTTTACACCTTCAAGTGCTTCAATAATCTCTTGTTCAGGGAATGGTCTGATAGTTCTAAGTTTAATAACTTTAGTCTTAACTCCCATTTTTCCTAATTCTCTTTGTGCTTCTTTTGCTTGGTTCGCTGCTGTACCACAGGCAATAAATGCAATTTCAGCATCTTCATCACCAGTAATGTGTACAAGACCTTTAAGATAGTGCTCTGCATATGGACGAGAACGCTCTACCGCTGATCTCACTTCCCATTGCCAAGAAGCGTGTGTTGCATAAGAGATGTAGTTAGATTTCATAACAAATGGATCTCTTAAGAAACGTCCTGGAGGCATCTCTGAATCGATTGGAGGCAGTGGTGACTTATATGGTTCATATGGGAAAAGTGCAATATCATCATCAGGAAGTTCAACAGCTTCTCTCGTATGAGATACGAAGAATCCATCAACAACAGTAACGATAGGAACGTGTACCTCAGGTTTTTCAGCAACAGTAAATGCCGCAATTGACATATCAAATAGTTCTTGAACGTTTTCAGCATACCAGATCATCATACCTGTCTCTAATAGGTACTGAACTTCTAAGTTATCAGGTTGAATTGTAAGTGGTGAATTGATACCACGCGCCATAAGTACAAGTTGCATTGATGCTCTTGTTCCAGACCACATTGCAAAGTTTTCCATTGCTCTTAGTGTTCCTGGTCCTGAAGTTGTTGTAATTGTCCTAGCACCTGCCATTGCACAGCCAGCAACTTCACTCATTACACCAAATTCGTTCTCACCTCTAAAATAGACACCTACATAACCTTCTGCCCAAAGTTCACCGATAAGGTGTGCTGCTTCAGATTGTGGTGTAATAGGGTAAGATACAGATGCATCAACTGTACATCTTTTAACTGCTTCTTTTAAAACCTCAGAACCTGTCATAAAGTGTTTAGTTCTAGGAGCTTCAAAAAGCATATAGTCTGTTGAAACTAATTTTTGTCCAGACCAATTGTGTGTTTTAGTCATATCACTTCTTTTACTCATGTTATACTCCCAACTCTTTTTTAACTTCTTTAGCTATTTCAATAAATCGTTCAAGCTCTTCAGTATGTAAATCTCTAATTGATACCATGGCATCTTCATGACCAGCTAAAGAACACATAGCAATTGTATAACAGTCAGTTTCTGATCTAATGATTTTTAATGCTACATTTGCATAGTGACAATGCACACCGATAAATACAGCCGCTTTAATCTTGTTATGCCAAATTGTTAAGTTTGGGTGATTTGGATTGATTTCTACTTCAGCATCAATCTTTGGATATTTTGGTCTGTAGTCATACATTGGAATCATTTTTGCATTTAAAACTTCAGCCATTTCTTTGATAAGTGTAGCTTTCTTTTTTGCTTCTTCATTCCAACCATATAATACCTGTGGACCTGGGAAAATTGTTGCATTTTCTCTTGTCAACATTGCTTTTGCAGCTTCTCTCATTCCAACCTCTGCATCAACGACATCATTTAATAATACCGCTTTCCCTTCTGGTGATGTGATAACGCCTTCATACGTAGCCACTGGATACGGTGAATAATACGCTGGGCCTTGATTTGCCATAAGTTCTCCTATTGAAAATTTTTTTACTGTAATTTAAATTTAGATTTAAATTTTAGACTTCTTCTGTTGCGTGAGGCATTTCCATCGTAATACAATTTCGATTCAGCATATCACTACATACGTACACACAAAGTGCGCACCCTTTACATCTATCAGCATCAACCCAGGATGTATTCCCGTCTTTGTCAAACATAAGTGTATTAGCTTCTGGACAATATAGTGTACATGTATTGCATTTATACTCTGCACACATATCAGCATCAACTTTTGCTATATAATACATTTTCTCTCCCTCTACATGAAATTTGAGTTTTGATATTAGTTGCCATAATTATCACAACTAACAACATTTGTTATTTAGAACTAGTCTACGCGTAAGCAAAGCTTAAAATAAATATTAGTAACATTTATAACGCTTTTAATTAGCTAAAACTAACATTTCCAAAAAAGCAGTTTACATAAAACTTCTTTAACTTTTCTTTAATTTAAAATATAAATAAATATAGAACATTATCGTTAAGTAAAAAATAAAATCAATGATTCTTCTCATAAAAACAAAATTACATCAGTGTCGCAAGTATAGGCAGTAAAGGCTTACTCAATGGAGCTTTACGATATCAACTAAACTAGCTAAGCATTTTTTAAGTATAATGGCATCTTATAGATGTCAAGAGCTTACTTTGCATAGTGATCATTGCCATTTGTTGATGATTAGGAAAATATGTTACAAAAAGAAACATATAGGTGCCTGAAATGGCTATGTTTTTTAATGACAATGAATAGAAGTATAACCCATATTATGGGCTGTTTTGAAGACTTACATGTAGTGATTATAGGTTATCTAAAAAATAGGGCAGTAAGTGTTACTTATGCTATAGTATATTTCAATTTATTTTGAAATTAAAAATAAAAATGTAAAAATTAGCGTCAGAAAACAACTATAATATGTTGTTTATACAATTTGACCAGTAAAGGATTCCAATGTTTCAGATAAATGCTATTCTCAATACTTCTGTACTTGATGGTGTATTGCAGGGGTTACTTGATGAAGAGATTCAGGGTGTAACGGTCAGTAACGTTATGGGTAGAGGATGCTTTGAAGATACAATTAACGCGTTAGATGAAAAAGTGATGATTATTGTCTTAGTAGCAGGGGATGCTCATAAAGAGAAAGCAATGGAAGCTATTCGTTCTAATGCGCAAGAGGATTCGACTCATGGTGCAGGTAAAATGTGGGTTGTACCTGTAGTAGAAGTTGAACGTATACGTACTGGTGAAAAAAATGCAGATGCGCTAGCATTTAATCCTAGTAAAGAGATTTCACTTGGTAGTGATGATGAGTTTTTCAACTCAGTAGATACACCTGCGAGTTAATCTAAACGTAGGGGGAATTTTTCTATAAATACTTTTACTACATTAAAAAAGAGATATCGATAAAAACGGGGGTTTTTATAATTTTAATTGATATTTCTTGTAGTATAAACTGATGTATTATCTGACTAATGGATCAATTTATACTACCTTTACGTAGTATTACCAAATTTTAAATGTAACCAGTCGTATCAAGTGTAACACAACTGGTATAATTTTATTTTTATAATAAACTATATTTAAAAAAATAATCTACAATTATAAAGGTCTTAGGATATCTATCGATCATGTTTATTTTAGCACTGATTGTTATGTAAGATATCTTGTATACTTTAAGAATGTAGATAAAAATTTTAATGAATTACAGGGGAGGGGAGTTTAGTGGAAAAAATTATATTGCTTATTCCAAGCATTCCAATTGTGATAGCAATTATTCTAATGTTTGTTAGAAAAAAAGAGCTGATCCCAAAAATAAATATTATATTGTCAAGTACGATTGCAATATTGGGGTTATATGGGACTTACTACGTCATACGTTATGATACGCCAATTAGTGGTTTTGATGGGTTGGTTATTTATAATGAACTTTCGGCCATTTTAGTTCCATATGTTGCGATTTTAGGTTTAGTTATTCGTAAATATGCGACAAAATATATGTGGGATGAAGCAGGATATAAAAGATTTTTTATTCTTTTAAACTTTATTTTTTCATCAATATATTTACTGGTAATGAGCAATAATCTCATTGTATTGGCATTAGCATGGCAACTTTTGAGTATCAGTTTATATCTTCTTGTATCATTTAATGTAGGTTCAAATACGGCTGTAAGACATGCAAAATGGACAATGATTATTCATAAAGGTGCTGACTTAGTATTTTTATTTGCTGTCATTTTAACCTATAAAGTATTTGGCAGTTTTGATCTAGCGCATTTGAGTGAAAAATGGTTGGCAATGTCCCAAGATTCTATTGAAAATCCGATGGTTTTTGTAATTGGGTTCCTTTTCTTGTTAGCAGCTATGATGAAGTCTGCAATCATGCCATTTCATATTTGGTTACCTTACACTTCTGAAGCACCTACACCTGTATCAGCAGTGATGCATGCAGGTGTTGTCAATGTTGGTGGTATATTACTTAATAAATTAGCCTATCTGTTGTTACTTACACCAGCGGTGCTTAATATCGCTTTTGTCATAGGGCTACTTACTGCTATTTTTGCATCGATTTTGATGTTAGTTGTCTCTGATATTAAACGTTCACTTGGTTACTCTACGGTTGGACAGATGGGATATATGATCATGGAGGTAGGACTTGGTGCATTTTCACTAGCGATTTATCATTTGATTGTACATGGAATTTTTAAAGCAACGCTATTTTTAGAATCAGGTGGCTTAATAAAATATGCAAGGCATGACCCAAATATTCCAGAACGTCTCTCTTACAAATTGTTTTGGAAAGAGAAGACAGAGTATAAAAGCAATAAAATGTTCAATCTGATTGCACTCTTTACGATTTTGCCGATTATTGTATTTGTCGGGGTAAAAATGGTGCTTAGCGAAGAGTTCTTTGAATTCAATGCTGCTATTGTTATTTTAGCATTTGCTTGGCTTACTGGCACACAGCTCTTTTTATCATTTTTTAAAGTATCCAAATCGGACTCTATTAAAGTAATATTGGCACTTATCAGTACTTTTATCATCGTCTTATTTACCTATGAATTTGTAGGGTTGGCATTGGAGCATTTTATTTACGGTGAGCATGCTTTGCTTTTCTATCAAGCTGCAACACTCAATGTAACTTTGATTAGTTCACTGGTTCTTTTGGCAATTATTATGATAGTGGGTTGGTTATTTATGTATAAACAGCACTTTGTGGAAATTCCAGATAATGATGTCAAACCAAATAAAATAAAATGGCTATTTTATAAGTTACTAGTTAAAGAGGGGTATTATTTTGAGATATTTAAACGTTCTAAAAAGGGTAAAGTTTGATGTCTAGTGTTCTATTATTAATTTTAGCTGCAGGTGTGCCATATTACATCTTCTTAGAAAAGAGTGATAAGTTTAGTAGTAAGAGTATATTTTTATTAAGTGGCGTTTTGCTTTTATGTGCTTCGATACTTTCATTATTTTTGCCAAATGAACACTTAACACCCCTTGTTTTAATCTCATTTGTGAGTGCCATTTATAGTATTTATAAAGCAACGAAAACAACAAATTTTTATAAATTGGGGTATTATTTAATTTTTGTTAATGCACCATTTTTTGTGCTTTTTGAGGAGAAGGGAGCACTTTATAGTCTCTCTTTACTTGTTTCGTTAGTGGGTATTTATTTGATTGCCAATTTTTATGAAAAGAACTATGGAAGTGCTAACTACCTTTCTGTTAGAGGGGTGACACTTGCTACGCCATGTGTCAGTGGTTATTTGACACTTTACTTAATCGCAATAGCACTTTACCCTCCATTTCCAAATTCGCTATTTTTCTTAGGGTATATCTTTAAAAGTGAGCCAAATATACTTTGGTTTGTAGTCGTGATAACACTCTTTTTTGGTAACTTTTTTCTTGCTATGAGTGTGATGAGAAAGACGCTATTTGGTAAGTTAAATCCCAATATCCACTATGTACACATGAGTACAAAAGAGAAAGTAATTCATTCTGCTATTGTAGTATTGCTTTTGACACTTAGTATCTTTGGACTTAAGGAGATAATTTTATGAGTATTGTAGAAAAGTTAAATTCTGTTAAAGATATCGTACCACACTATTGGCCAATAGGCTCTTTTATTCACCACAATCCTTTAAAAGGTTTTGAAAACCTTAACTTTAAAGATGGACTAGAGAAAGCACAAAGTATCTTTGGTGGTAAAGTATATATGGAGTCATCTTACTATCTAAAGCTTTACGAGGAGGGGAAGATTGCTCCTGTTGTTTTAGAGGCGAATCTAAAAGATATTTTAAAAAAGGATGGACTAGCGGAGCATTTTGACTTGGCTAAAAAGTGTTTGTTAGAAGTTAATCCTATATGGAATAATTTAAGAAGTTGTGCGTCTATACATCAACCTGAAATTGATAAAGATCTTTTATCTTATCTTGATGAAAAGTTTTTCTATCACAATACAGAGAAATGGGTTCAAAAACTCACTAAACATATGACACTGTATGAGATCAATGATATCTTACTGCATCGTGATGATAAAGAGATGATAGAGAAAGATATTATAGAGTATATTGCACGTTTTTTAGATGAAGAACAGACAACAGTGACGATGTCTAATAGAGAACTTGGAATGTTTGAAACATTTAAACTCTATGAAAACTTTGAATATGCTGGGAATTCTGAAAGTTTT
>JAHZKW010000011.1 GCA_022600175.1 Campylobacterota bacterium | reverse complement strand
TCTTTAATAACGTTGATTTTCTTAGCACCCGCGTCTTTAAGAATTACATCAAACTCTGTTTGTTCTTCAGCAGCTCCACCAGCAGCAGCTCCACCAGCACCAGCTACAACAGTAGGTTGTGCAGATACACCAAATTTTTCTTCAAACTCTTTTACTAACTCAGAAAGCTCTAATACAGACATATTAGAGATAAATTCTAAAACATCTTCTTTTGTAGTTGCCATTTTATTTCCTTAAAATACTATTTCATTTCATTCAAAAATATTTCTCTATAGAGAAAAACTATATTTATGCTGATTCTTCAAGCTTTGCTTTAAGATTATCAAGTCCTGTAACCATATTTCTCGTAGGTGCAGTCCAAACTGAAAGCAACATACCGATAAGTTCATCACGAGATGGTAATTTCGCCATTGCTTCAATTGTAGAAAGCTCTGCAACTTTACCTTCGATAAGACCTGTTTTGATTATAAATTTTTCTTTATAATCGCTAGCTGCTTTATCTGCAACTTTACAAGCTGAAATTTGATCTTCACCCCATACAAGAATATTTGTTTCAGTTAAAGCTAACTCTTCTGTATCAGCATTTTTTAATGCAATTTTAGAAAGTGAATTTTTAACAACTTGAACTCTTGTACCAGATTCATTTGCTAATGCTCTAACAGATTCGAGTTCTTGACACTTCATACCTTTATAATCACAAACGATTACAGCTTGAGCAGTTTTGAACTCTTCAGTTAAATTATTAACAATTACTTCTTTTTCTTCTCTAGTCATTTTTCCTCCTTTCCGACCATCATCGATAGGGCACCAAAAAGGTTGGATACCTCGGAGAAAGTACCCTATTTAAGCTTACGCCCCTATTGTCTTAGATCTAAGATTAATTATATAAATACGTTTTGACTATTTAATGTCAAGTAACTCTAATACATCCATATCAATTGCAGGGCTCATTGTTAATGAAAGCGATGCAGTTTTGATATATCTACCTTTTGCAGCAGCAGGCTTTTGTTTATTAATTGCTTTAATAAATGTTTCAAAGTTTTCTGTAATTTGTTCTTTTGAAAAACTTACTTTTCCAATACCAGCATGAATGTTACCATGTTTATCAACTCTAAAGTTAACTTGTCCACCTTTTGCATTTTCAACTGCTTTTGCAACGTCCATTGTTACAGTTCCGGTTTTTGGATTTGGCATTAATCCTTTTGGTCCAAGTGTTCGACCCACTTTACCAACCATACCCATCATATCAGGTGTAGCAATAAGTACGTCAAAGTCGATTTTTCCAGCAGCAATATCATCTATAATTTCACTTCCACCTGCAAGATCAGCACCAGCTGCTTTTGCTTCATCTGCTTTTGCTTCTTTTGCTACAACTGCAACTCTTACAGTCTTACCAGTACCTGCTGGAAGAACAACAGAACCTCTTACCATTTGGTCTGCATGTTTAGGATCAACATTTAGTTTCATAGAAATCTCAACTGTTTCATCAAACTTTGCTGATGCTAAACCTTTTACTGTTTCAATAGCGTCAGTTGCGCTATATACTTTTTCATTCTCTAGTTTTTCAATTAAATCTTTATATCTTTTTGATACTTTTTTTGACATTTATCTCTCCGCATTTTGCTTCCACAATTAACCCTGTGGTGTAGGTTGTTTATAGATTAATCTACGATTTCAATACCCATACTTCTAGCTGATCCAGCCAAAATTTTAGCAGCTTGCTCTGGGTCTTTTGTATTTAAATCTTCAATTTTTTTCTCAACAACTTCTAAAAGTTGTGCTTTTGTTAACTTTGCTACTTTATTTTTAAGAGGATTATCTGTACCCTTTTTAATACCAGCAGCCTTCATAAGAAGATCACTTGCAGGTGGTTGTTTTGTAATGAATGTAAAACTTCTATCTGCATAAACAGTAATAATAACAGGAATATTAAATCCCATCATTGATTTTGACTTTTCATTGAAAGCTTTACAGAATTCCATAATATTAACACCTTGTTGACCAAGTGCAGGACCAACTGGTGGTGATGGATTAGCTTGACCAGCTGGAATTTGAAGCTTGATCTGACCAGTAACTTTTTTTGCCATTTTGTTTCCTCTATCTTAATTTATATAATTTTTTCAACTTGCGTATACAGAATTTCAACAGGTGTACTTCTACCAAAAATTGAAACATTAAGTTTCAACGTCCCATGTACCATGTCATACTCTTCTACAACACCCGTAAAGTTTGCAAAAGGTCCTTCAGTTACACGGACACTTTCATTAACCTCAAATGAGATTTTTGGTTTTGGTGCTGCTTTTTTCGCTGCTTTTTCTAATATAACGTTAATATCTTTTTCTGTCAGTGGTGTTGGTTTCTTTGATTCACCAATAAAACGACCTACTTTAGGTAAAGATTGTATTCTATGCCAAATATCCATATCTAAATCAATATGTGCAAATACATAACCAGGATAAAGAGATCTTTCAGTGATTTTTTTCTCACCGTTTTTAACCTCAATAACATCTTCAGTAGGAACTAATATTTCAGTTAGTTTTTCTGATACACCCATCTGTTCAAAAATCATCTCAACTGCTTTTTTTACACTCATTTCGCTTCCGCCATGAGTTTGAATTGCATACCATTTATGATCCACAATTACTCCTTACAGTATTGACGATAATGAAAAAGACATAATCGCATCAATTAGTGCTAAAAACAGTGAAACCACTGTTACAACTATAAAAACAGATACAAAAGCATTTCTTATCTGCTCTTTTGTTGGAAAAATAACTTTTGTTAATTCCGCTCTTGAGTGACTTATATAATCTAATAATTTTTGCATCTATTTTCCTCAATTTAGTGGCAGGGCAAGAGGGACTCGAACCCCCAGCAATCGGATTTGGAATCCGGAGCTCTACCAATTGGAGCTATTGCCCTACAAAATCCAGAAGTTCTCAGACTTAAAGAAGCACTGAAAACTTACTTCTTAGGATTTTAATTTAACTTCTTTATGCATTGTTCTCTTTTTGAGTCTTGGAGAATATTTTTTCATCTCAAGTTTCTCAGTTTGAGTTTTGCTGTTTTTCGTAGTTGTGTAGTTAATATCACCACTTTCACTACATTTTAAACCAACTTTGATTCTCATTTTTCTACCTTATGTTTTCTTAGATAGGAGCAAAGCCCCTATCTAATTCATTGCATCTAAAGCTACGACTTACGTCGAGAATTTGTATGCTTTTCTACTTACGCTTCGATTGATGCAACAACACCAGCACCAACAGTTCTACCACCCTCACGGATTGCAAATCTAGTACCTTCTTCCATAGCAATTGGAGCGATTAGTTCAACAGTGATTTTTACGTTATCACCTGGCATAACCATCTCAGTTCCCTCTGGAAGTGTAATAGAACCTGTAACGTCAGTTGTTCTTACATAAAACTGTGGTCTATAGTTATTAAAGAAAGGAGTATGTCTACCACCCTCTTCTTTACTTAATACATAGATCTCAGCTGTAAATTTTGTATGAGGAGTGATTGAACCTGGTTTACAAAGTACCATACCTCTCTCAATATCTTCTTTTTTAGTACCACGAAGAAGAATACCACAGTTATCACCTGCTTCACCTTGCTCCATCTCTTTTCTAAACATCTCAACACCTGTTACAGTTGTTGATTGTGTGTCTCTGATACCAACGATTTCGATTGTTTCACCAACTTTAATGATACCTCTTTCAACTCTACCAGTTGCAACAGTACCACGACCTGAGATTGAGAAAACGTCCTCTACAGGCATTAAGAAATCTTTATCAGTCTCTCTCTCTGGGGTTGGGATATAGCTATCAACTTCAGCCATAAGTGCAAGAATTTTTTCTCCCCACTCACCAACTGTACCAGCTTTTGCTTCTTCAAGTGCTTGAAGTGCAGAACCAGCAACGATAGGTGTATCATCTCCTGGGAATTCGTACTCGTCAAGAAGCTCTCTGATTTCCATTTCAACTAATTCTAATAGCTCTTCATCATCAACCATATCTTGCTTGTTCATAAATACTACGATATATGGAACACCAACTTGGCGTGAAAGAAGGATATGCTCTCTAGTTTGTGGCATAGGACCATCAGCTGCAGATACAACTAAGATAGCACCGTCCATTTGAGCAGCACCAGTAATCATATTTTTTACATAATCGGCGTGACCTGGACAATCAACGTGAGCGTAGTGTCTAGTCTCTGTCTCATACTCAATGTGAGAAGTTGCGATCGTAATACCTCTCTCTTTTTCTTCAGGAGCATTATCAATACCATCATAGTCTTTCATTTCACAAAGACCTTTTGTTGCTAGTACCGCAGAAATTGCTGCTGTTAGCGTTGTTTTACCATGATCGACGTGACCGATAGTACCTATGTTTACGTGTGGCTTACTTCTTTCGAACTTTTCCTTTGCCATCATATCCTCCGTTAAAATTTTAATAACTTAATATTGTTAAAAGTTTTGGCCAAAACTCTCTACTGGAGCTCATAGCGGGACTTGAACCCGCGACCTCTTCCTTACCAAGGAAGTGCTCTACCTCTGAGCCATATGAGCAAAATTACTCAATTACCCATAACTAAAAATTAAAAACTAAATGATTTAAACAAAAAAGCAGGATTGTATATATGTGTTATGCGAAAAAACTTTAAACATGTATGCATAAAATACAAAACAGCTCCCAGTTTAAATGGAGCGGGAAACCGGACTCGAACCGGCGACCCTCAGCTTGGAAGGCTGACGCTCTAGCCAACTGAGCTATTCCCGCGTATATAGTGGTGGTGAGAGAAGGATTCGAACCTTCGAAGGTAAAAACCAGCAGATTTACAGTCTGCCCTCGTTGGCCACTTGAGTATCTCACCATGGCTTTCCACTTTGATCATTTCTGGTCAAACACTGTGTCACAAAATATGGAGCTGATGAGAGGACTTGAACCACCGACCGCCTGATTACAAATCAGGTGCTCTACCAACTGAGCTACACCAGCACACGTTTTGTGAGGTGAGATTATACATACTTTTTTCTAAGATGTCAAGAGTTTTTTTAAATTTTTTCAAAATTAAGTTCGCAAGCTGTAAAATTCTTCAAAATTCAATATATTGATGACTACTTTAAGGAGACTAACATGAAAATACTTTTTTCACCCAGCGAAGGTAAACATAGTGGAGGAAATTTGACATATAATAATACCCTCTACCTTTTTGAAACATTAAAAGATAAACACCTTGATGTCTTAACACAATATCAAAATTACATCACCAATTGTGATGATGAAAAACTTGGTAAACTATTTGGATTAAAAAAAGCTACTGATATTCAACGCTATAAGTCCATTGATATACTAAATGCACTTAAGTGTAAAGCTGTTGAACGTTATAACGGTGTTGCCTATGATTATTTAGCATATGACACATTATCAGATACAGAAAAATCTTTTATAGATCAAAATTTAATTATTTTTTCCAATTTATATGGTCCTATATCAGCCAATTACCCTATCGCAGAATATAAGCTCAAACAAGGTGAAAAAATAGGTAACTTTGCCATTGAAAAGTTTTACAAAGAGCACT
>JAHZKW010000010.1 GCA_022600175.1 Campylobacterota bacterium | reverse complement strand
TAAAAAGCAGTAGTGTGGTGTTATCTCTATCTTCGATAGTGTCAAATAGATCTTGCATATCAAGATCAATGATCTCTTTATCTACCATAATTACTTTGTAGTTACTGGTTCTGACTTTACTTAAAAACTCATTGGTGCTTTCAGCGATACTCACTTTTTTATAAAGACCATTGAGCACTTTTTCAAAGATCTTAGACTCAACAATACTCTTTTTATAGATTAAAATGTTTTCACGTCCATTTTCAATTTCAAGTGCCTCTTCACTTATATTGGCCTCTTGTTTGACTGCCTCTTCTTGTATTTGAAGATTATCTTCTGGTGTTTCAGTTTTGACTGTTTGTGTTAGCGCGGCTTTCTCTTCAACAGATGCGTTATAGATATTGTATTTGATCGCAAGTTCTTTGATTTGTACCTCTTTTGTAGGTTTTGGTAGATAGTCATCTAGTCCATCATTGAGGAACTTTTCACGATCTCCTTTAAGCGCATTGGCAGTCAGTGCAACAATAGGCACATGTGCTACTTTTTCACTTTTTTCATAAGCTAAAATCTCTTTTGTTGCACTCACCCCATCCATCACTGGCATTGCAATATCCATAAAGATAAGATCAAAATTGGCAGATTTTCGTGCTGCTACTGCTTCTTGACCATTAGCAACTGTCGTGACGTCAAAGTTTAGGTTTTCAAGGATTTTTGTGATCAACTTTTGATTAATCTCGTTATCTTCAGCAACTAAGACACGGTAAGGTGTTTTACTCTTGGTGATGTTTTCATTTTCTAACTCAGTTGCGATAAAATCACTTTTTTGCTCAATCATCTGTAATGTTTTGACCATTTTAGAGATATTGACTGGTTCAAAGGTACTAAAGTAAGATGCTTCTATAATATTTTTGACGTCTGCGCGGTTTTGCGTTTTTTCAATATTTAAGAGTGGGAGATTTAACCCTTTGAGTAAGGTCATATCTTCTTCACTAATAAGCTCTTTTTGTGTGATAATTAAATTGATATCTTCTAATATCTTTGGTTCACTAAGTTTGCTCATTGGTGCTACTTTAACGTTGTCACTAAGGTAGTACATATATTCTGTAAGCTGTGATTGTAGTTTACCACTGTGTGTTTCATCACCGATAATAAGTGGCGTAAAATGTGCAAATTTGTTATGGTAGACATTTTTGAGTGGTTTCTCTTTTTGCAGTTCGAGTGTGAAATAGAAGTTACTGCCAACACCTACTTTACTAGCTACCTCTAATTTTCCACCCATAAGTGCAATATAGTTTGAAGAGATGGTTAGTCCTAGACCTGTTCCTCCAAACTTACGTGTAATAGTTGAGTCTGCTTGTGAAAAGGCATCAAAAATATCTTCTAGATCTTTCTCCTCTATCCCTATCCCTGAATCACTCACTTCAAAGTAGATCTTCTCTATATCTGGATTGGATGTCTGTTGTTTAGAAATCACTACTGAGATCTGTCCCTCTTTAGGGGTAAACTTGACTGCATTAGAGATAAGGTTTAAAAGTACCTCTTTGATCTTGGTTGGATCACCTAAAAGGTAGTGCTCAAAATTTGGATCCATGAATAAAGAGAGGTTAATCTGTTTGCTTTCTGCTTTTGCCATATAGACATCTACAGCATTTTCAAACTCTTCAACTGGAGAGAATAAGATCTTTTCAATCTCAATTTTTTGGCTCTCTATTTTAGAGAGATCAAGAATATTGTTAATAATCTCTAAGAGGTTATCTGTACTTTTTTGGATGATATCAACATACTCTTTCTCTTCATTTTCTAACTTACTGTTTTTAAGTAGATCTGTAAATCCTATGATACCGTTAATCGGTGTACGGATCTCATGAGACATATTAGCAAGAAAAATACTTTTTGCAGCGTTAGCGCGTTCTGCTTTTTTCTTTTCTATAGAGATTTTATCAACACTACTTTCGACAATTTGATATGTTTTATCGACACCTGTGGTTGTTCTTAGATCGATGGTATCTTCAATCAGCCCATATTTGATGATCTTATTAAGAAGCTTTTCAAGTCCTTCAGTATCATAGAGAAAATGGTAAAGTTTTTTGTAGATATAAAGCATATAGAGTGATAACAGTAATAATACGCCTAACAGTACCATTTTAAGTAATAGTGTGTTTTTCTGTGTATGCAGTGCCTCTGTGATCTCACTATAGAGATGGTTAGAGATTTTATTGATATAGACTAGTTTATCAGTCTCATGAGAAAACCAATCAATAGGGTTGATTTGATATAGACTTTGTGTAGATTGTAAAAGTGATCTTTTGATCTTATCACTCTCTTGCACTGCTGTAATAAAACCAGGCTCTTTATGTATTGCATCTATAAATGCTTTTGATTCTGGTGTCAGTAGTTGAAATGTTGCACCAATGGTGTTATGTTTAAAGGTATCAAGAAGGAAGAGACGATTGATACTCTCTTTTTGATGGAGTGCATTTGTTACTAGATCTCTCTCATTTGCAATAGATTTCATAAGTGAAAGTGCACTGACAAAGTTGGTAGATAGATTATCTACATTATGATTAACTGAGTGTGCAAAGTCACTTTGTACTTTTTGTATAATATGGCTGTTAATAGCGTCATAATAGGTGAAGAGTGACTCAAAGGTTTCTCTACCGCTATCAATATTTTCTCTATTTTTTTGAATATTTTTGATACCTTCAACAATCTTTACGCCAGTTACATCTGTAAGATAAGTTGTATTGAGATTTAAAGTTGCATTGATGGCTGTATTGGTTGTGGCTCTTTGTGCCTTTAACAATCCTTCTATTTTAACATTTCTATCAATTAAGTAGAGTGCACTTAACCCTCTTTCTCGTGAAAGATTGATGGTTAGTGTTTTGAGTATTTTTACCTCTTCATTTGTTTTAATCTGTGTGGCAGTATCTTGATATTTTAGGTAACTATTTACCAAAAAGTAGCCTGAGACTAATGCTAAAAGTACAATAGGTACAATCGTAATAAGCCTCAAATTTGATTTAATCTTCATAATCCCTCTTCTCCAAAGTTTCTAGACAGCGGTCTCTTCTAAATGTCTCTCTAAAAGTGTAATGTGTGCTTTTAGTTTTTCTACATCTGCAGTTACTTTTTGTGTATCTTTTGTGATACAGTGTTCACGCATACTATTTGAGATACTAATTATAGCATCAAGGTTTAAAATTTCCGCAGAACTTTTAATTTTAACGAGTGAGTAGTTTATCTTATCAAAATCATTGGCTGTTATAAACTGTTCGATTGAAGTTTGACTCTCTTTTGCATCTGTAATGAAGTCTGCAATAAGATCAAAAGTCTCTTCTTGGGTTAATCCTAGATTTGTCAGTGGTGGAAATGAGATTTCTGCTTCACTCTCTTCAACCACTTCTTCTTTGATAAGTTCTTGGATGATTGGGACAGGCTCTTTGGATACCTCTTCTTGCATAGGGGCAAATGTGTTATCCCTGCTGAGCGTAGAGGGGGTTTGCTCTTTTATAAACGCCAGTGGAGACTCTTCCTCTTCTGTTTCAGTTATAGAAAGGGATTCTGTCTCTTCTGGTTGGTTATCATGTTTGAGTTTAAACTCAAACATCTCCTCACTAGACTCAGCACTCATATCAGACTCTTTTTTGCCAAAAAGTCCTTTGAGTGTACTGGTAAAAGATCTATTTTTATCCAATGTCTTTGTCTCTTCAATTTGGAAGTTTGAAAGTGGTTGAGTCGTATCTTCCTCTACACTTCTTTGTGCTTGTGGTGTATCTGTTGGTTTAGATGGTTGGGGTTCGTTATGGAGTTGTAGAGGTTGTTCGACCTGTGGTGTTTCAGGAATATCTAAGATATGAGAGAGTGCTGATTCTGTCTCGTTGACTGTTTGCTCTGCATTGCTTCCTGCATCAATCTCTTGAATATCTTGTTTGATCTGCTCAATGATAGTTGCTTTATCTTGTGCGGTTTGAATTTCTGGTATTTTTGCGTCTGCAACCTCTGTAAGGTCATTTTGTAAAAAGTTTAGTGTAAAAGGCTTGGTCTCTTCAGGTGTACTTTCTACAGGTTCTGTTACTTGTGGTGTCTCTTCCTCTTGTATATTTTCTACACTTAAAAAGTCAAGTTTTAATGAAGGCTGTGTCTCTTCCTCTTGAATTGATTGTGCTTCAAATTTTTGACTAATCTCCTCGACAGATGCATCTTGTTTTAAAAAATCAAGTTTCAATGACTCCTCTTCAACTTGTGGAGTTTTTTGGATTTCAAGAGGTGCTTCTGCTTGTGGTGTGTGCTCCTCTGTTGGTAACTTTAAAAAGTTTAATGTAAATGGGGTTTCCTCTTGTATACTCTCTTGAGGAGTACTTTGTTCTGTGGTTTGTTCTGTTTCTATTTGCGGGGAAAGTTCAGTTTTAAGTGCATCGAAATTAAATGTTTCTGTCTGTACAGGAACTTCATCAGTCTCATTGACAGCATCTTCTGTTGGTGTCTGTGTGTCAAGTGTAAAAAAGTTTGATGATGCGCTTTGTGTTTGCGTTTGTGCTTCTGAAGCTAGGGGTGTTATCTCTTTAGTTTCTGTTTGTACCTCTTGTGGTGTATCAGTTTTAAAGAGATCAAGTTTAAACTCTTCTGAGGACTCTTCCTGTACTGTTTCTACAGGAGTTTCTTGAATCTCCTCTTTTGGCTTTAGTGCATCTTCTGAAAAATTTAAGATAAAACTATCATTTTTTACAGGTTCTGATACTTGTTCCTTGGACGCTTCAATAGCTTGTTCAAAACTCTCTTGTTGTACTACCTCTTCAGCAATAGGCTCAGGTTCTTTATTTATTTCAGGGGCGCTCACTTCACCCAGCGTGAATCCTCCAATTGCCCCTTTGATCGGACTCTCTTGTTTAGCAACACCTGAAATCTCATGAAAGTTTTCACTGATGAGTTTGACACCATACATTTTACGTATACCATTCATCTCATTTGCGAGATGTACCTCTTTTATAGAGAGGTCTACTTTGGTTTCTTGACCATTCTTGAGTGTGATAAGAGCACTTTTATTTGCTGAACCACTAAAGAGTACAAAGTCGATCCAGGAAAAGTTTTCAAAGTTGTAGATAAATCCTTCTTTACGTACAAAAAGATTTGCAACGTCGCTATTTAATGAGAGAAATTCGTTAATATCCTCGTATCCCAAAAATCCTAAAGTTTCTGAGCTCATGCCTAAAAAGTTGTATTTATCATCATATAGAATCACGATTTTTCCTCTTTATATTAAATATTTTTAATACTTTTAGCAATTTTTGTGCCAACAACTCCTTCAATCTCTTCAAAAGTTGCATTCTCAATATTGTCAAAAGTTTCAAAATATTGCAAAAGTTTCCTCACTGTGGCTTCTCCTATCCCTTTTTTATTCAGTAGGGATATTTTTTGGTCAGATTTCAGCTTCTGTTTTTTGAAAAAAGTGATTGCAAAACGATGTGACTCATCTCTAATATTTTGGATAAATTGCAGACGTTTATCATTGGGGCTAAGTTTGAACTCTCCCTGGGTTGTATAAATGATATCGTATGCCTTACCCTTAGCACGCATTGCTTTAGCATCTCTTTTTTCTTTTGCAATTGCAATTACATCGACAAAAACGTTATTTTGTTTAACTATTTGAATTGCTAACTTTAACAGTGTTGCCCCTCCATCAATCACCATTAGATCTGGTGGTGGATTCTTATGAAAACTCTCTACACGTCGAGAAATGAGCTCTCTCATCTGTGCATATTCATCTTTTGCTTCAAGATTATAGTGTCTATACTCCTTTTTGATAAATTTTTCATTCCATTTGATCATCGCTCCTACTGTTGCTTGACCCATCATATGAGAGTTATCATACCCCTCAATCTCAAAAGGTGTCTTTTCAAGTGAAAAAAGTGATTTAATCTCTTCTAAAATAGAGGTATTATTTTTATGTGATTCAAGACGTAGTAACTCAACACCATTTTTATAAGCCAACTCTGTTAGTTTTTTACGTTCACCGATTTTAGGTCTCTTAATTGGTATTTTTTTATGAAACTTTTTTTCCAAAATAGTCTCTAAAAGTGGCTGTTCTTCAAAGTCTTCATAGACAAGTATATTTTGTGGTGTATAGGGAAGCTCATGTTGATAATACTCTAAGAGTAAAACTTTATAGAGCTCTGCGATGTCAAACCCATTATCTGACTTAAAGTGTGCATAGGAGCTTGAAGTCACTTTACCTTCTCTAATAAAGAGTCGAACACCTACGGCTCTAATAGTATCAATAGCTACGGCAAAGATATCAAAATCTTCTAGTTTTGCTAAATCAACATGACTTAAAATATTGGCTTTTTCGATTTTGACAATAGAGTCTCGGATCTTTAGGGCTTCTTCAAAAAGGAGGTTTTCACTGTAAAACTCCATTTTGCTCTTTAGGAGTTTGATCAATTTTTTACGATCGTTGACAACTTCAATGGCTTGATTGATAATTTCTCCATACTTTAAAGGCGTTATTTTACCTTCACATGGTGCTAAACACTTCTCTATTTGATGAAATAGACAGGCTTTTTTACCTGTCAAACACCCCTTTTTCTGTACCAAAGGAAAGATATCATACAGGCTTTGCAAAATTTCATTGGCAGAGGTAGAGAAGGGACCAAAATATTTAATATGTTTACCTTTTATGACACGTCTAGTGATCTCAAATCGTGGAAAATCTTCACTAAGATCAATATAGATATAGGGATAGGTCTTATCATCACGAAGCAAAATGTTATATTTGGGTTTGAGTTGCTTGATTAGAGAGTTTTCAAGGATTAGTGCATCATGTTCACTCTCGACAATGAGATATTCGAGTGTTACACTCTCAGAGATCATCTTTGCAATTCTTGCACCCAATTTGGGAGCAGGTCCAAAATCAGGTTTAAATCGAAAGTAACTTGAAACTCTTTTTTTAAGGTTTTTAGCCTTGCCTATATAGAGTAATCTTTTTTGTGCATCAAAGTATTGGTAGATTCCAGGTTTATCTGGAAGTAGCGTAATCGTCTTTTTGAGGTTCATCTGTTTTTTTTGATTTCAATTTTGATCTGTTCAAAAAGTGCTTTGAGCTCATCTGTACTGGCTAAGTTGTCAAATTCTCCTGATGCACGCTCTTTGTAACGAAGTGTATCGGTTTTTTTGTATAAAGTAGGTTTCGGTGTTACTTTATTACTCACAAAAGAGTTGATTTTATCTATTTCTAATTTTTGACAATTCAAATCAATATCTTTAATTTTATTTAATAGGCTCTTTATTAAATTATGTTTATAATTAAACTCCATTTTAAGTCCGGGGTGATTTAAAACAAAAAAAAGCGTGCGATTTTTAATATAGGTAAACATGATAGCCCTTCCTAGCGTTGGAGGGAGCAGAGAGATCAGTTTATCGATGCACTGCTTCTGGGTAATTTGACTATGTTGAGGTTTGTTTATAAGATGCGAAATGATTTCTTTCGATGTTTTCATATTTTGATTATACCATTTTTGATTGTTTTTTTATTGGGATGTGGATATAAAACTGATCCTGTACATGTACCACAAACTAAACAAAAAAAATGAAATTATCCGATTTAAAAATAATGAGAACTTTTTGGGTTCCTGACATGCAAAGTATTTCATAACTTTGTGTGAAGAAAGTAGGGAAATATAGATGAAGATTTATGATGCGATTATTATAGGGGCAGGAATAGCAGGTTTAAATGCTGCTGCAAAGTTCCCTAAAGATAAAAACGTGTTGGTGATATGTAAAGATAACTCTTGGGATTGTAATACCTTTTATGCACAAGGTGGTGTGGCAGTACCGTATGATGAAGAAGATATTCCACTACATATCGAAGATACAATGACAGCTGGTGGATCACTTTGTGATAGAGAAGCTGTTGAAGTTTTATGCCGTGATGGTAGAGTGGCTGTAGATGACTTGATTGATCGTGGTTTTGCATTTGATAAAGACGATGAAGGTAAATTGCACTATACCAAAGAGGCTGCACACTCAAAGAATCGTATTTTACATGCAGGTGGCGATGCTACCGGTAGATGTATGCATCACTTTTTGATGCGTGAAAATATTCATGGCTTATTGTATAACTCAACTGTGACAGATCTTTTACTGGAAGATGATGTTTGTCATGGTGTGCGTGTATATCATAAAGGTGAGTTTCGCAACTACTATGCAAAAGCAACGATAATTGCAAGTGGTGGTGTCGGTTCTATCTATAAGTATCATACCAATGCACGTACGATTAGTGGTGAGATGCAGGGATTAGTGTTAGAGAAAGGGTGTAAACTCCGTGATATGGAGATGATGCAGTTTCACCCTACGGTCTTTATTCATAACATGGGCGCTCGAAAACAGCTCTTAACAGAAGCTTTGCGAGGTGAGGGTGCTTGGATTGTTGATGATGATGGTAAACGGTTTTTGTTTGAGTATGACAAAAGAGGGCCGTTAAGTCCTCGAAATATTGTGAGTAGTTCTATCTTTGATTGGAAAAAAAGAACAGGGTTACAAACCTATCTTACTTTTCAAAATTTTGAAGAGCGGTTTTTTCAACGTCGTTTTCCAACCATTCATAGTACGATGAAAGATTTGGGATTTCGATTACCTTTTGATGAGGTACCTATTTCTCCAGCATTTCATTATGCTATGGGTGGGATTGAGACAGATATCAATGGTAAGTTACCAAATATGCAAAACTTATATGCAATTGGAGAAGTTGCTAATACAAGAGTACATGGTGCAAATCGCTTAGCCTCTAACTCACTGTTAGAAGGATTAGTCTTTTCTAAAAGGGCAGTAGAAGAGATTGCAAAACAGAATTTTAATTTTGAGATAAAAATATTTACTGAGGAGGAGGAAGTTTTAGTTAAAGAGGGAGATAAGGCAATTAAAAATGAACTGCGTGAATTGATGTGGGAAAACGCAGGCATCATGAGAGAAGTGTCAAAATTGGAGTTAACATTGAAGCGTATTAATGAAATGTTAAGTGGAGATATAGGGAAATTACTGCGACTAAGACTGAAAACCTCAAGAAATATCGTTGAAAGTGCGATATACAGGAAAGAGAGTCTTGGTGCTCACTATTTAATAAAATAATAAAAGGATAAATATGAGGTATTTATTGATGTTAATGTATTTAACAACATTCGGTATTGCTGGTGAAAGTGGTTCTGCAGCAGTTGAACACGCTAGCTATACTGGAACATGGGTAGGAATCTTGGCAGTTGCCGTATTTGTGGTAGGTTACTACTTTATTGCTACAGAAGAGAAGTATGAAATAAACAAGGCAAAACCAGCGCTTTTCATCGGTACATTTATGTTCATGCTCATTGGTATCTATTTTGCAATAAATGGATTAAATGTAGATCCTTTACATTCAGAGATGAAGCATCTAATTTTAGAGATTGCTGAGATCTTTTTCTTCCTTTTTGTAGCGATGACATTCATTGAAACATTGATTGAGAGAAATGTTTTTGATGTTTTAAAATATAAACTTGTTTCAAAAGGTTACAGTTATAAAAAACTTTATTGGTTAACTGGTCTTATTGCATTTTTCCTTTCGCCGATTGCAGATAACTTAACGACTGCATTGATTTTATCAACGGTTCTTTTTACCATTGATAAAACAAATAAAGAGTTTTTGGTTCCAGGTGCGGTAAATATCGTTGTTGCAGCAAATGCAGGTGGTGCATGGAGTCCATTTGGTGATATTACAACACTTATGGCATGGACTGCAGGTAAAGGAACATTTTTAGATTTTATGACACTATTCCCAGCTTCTATTATTGGATGGGTTGTGACTGCTTGGTTATTGGTGAAGTTTGTTCCAGAAGGAAAACCACCATTTTCAGAGCAAACAGATAAAGTTGAAGTGATGAAACCAGGTGCCAGAGTGATTATCTGGTTAGGTGTTGCAACTATCGCTACAGCAGTTTTAGGTCACCAATTCTTCCACTTTCCAGCAATGTGGGGTATGATGTTTGGTCTATCAGTACTTAAACTCTATTCATTTAGACTTAAACGTACGGAAAATGAGAGTTTTGATGTCTTTGTTAATATGCAAAAGGTTGAAAATGATACTTTACTTTTCTTCTTTGGTATTTTAGCAGCAGTGGGTGCACTACACTTTTTAGGATTCCTTGCATATATCGTTGATCTTTATGATGTTATTGGTCCAACGGCAGGTAATATGGGTGTTGGTTTCTTATCGGCTATCGTTGATAACGTACCGGTTATGTCCGCAGTCCTTAAAGCAAACCCTACTATGGGACTTGATCAATGGTTACTAGTAACACTCGCTGCAGGTATTGGTGGTAGTATGATCTCTTTTGGTTCTGCTGCTGGTGTTGGTGTTATGGGACGTCTTAGAGGTATCTATACATTTGGTGCACATATGCGATATGCGTGGACAATTGTTGTAGGTTACTTAGTTTCAATGTTTGTATGGTATATTCAGTTCCAAGTTTTGGGATTATACTAAAAAGATAGCGACAAAAGGGATTTTTCCTTTTGTCAACACTTATGCTAAATTCTTCTCAGTACTGTGTTCAGGTTATATAAACAGAGCACATTAAAAACTCCCCAAACTATAATTTTATTCTTCCTATATAAAAGGTTTTTTATGGATCACGTTCCTATTGTCGTTTTAGATTTTGGTTCGCAATACACACAGTTAATTGCGAGAAAGTTAAGAGAAAGTGGTGTTTACTGCGAAATTGTACCTTACAACGAGAAGATAGAGGATATCAAAGCAAAAAAGCCACAGGGTATTATCCTCAGTGGTGGACCCGCTTCTGTGTATGCCAAAGATGCTTATCATCCTGATAGTGGGATATTTGAGTTAGGATTACCAATGTTGGGAATCTGTTATGGCATGCAACTCATTACGCAATATTTTGGTGGAGTAGTTGTGCCTGCAGATCATCATGAGTATGGTAAAGCAGAGCTAGAGTTTAGTGATGAATTTGCTTGTCAGATTTTTAATAACACTTCAAGTGGACAGATTGTTTGGATGAGTCATGGTGATAGAGTAGATATGTTACCTGATGGATTTGAAAGAATTGCAAGAAGTACAAACTCTCCATATGCGGCAATTGCTAATTTAGATAAAAATATCTATGCTTTTCAATTTCATCCAGAGGTGTATCACTCTGAAAAAGGAACAGCACTTTTAAAGAACTTTGCGAAATATATTTGTAATGTGGAGAGCACTTGGAATATGGGCTCTTTTGCAAAAGAGCAGATTGCAAATATCAAAGAAAAAGTAGGTGATAAAAAAGTACTTTGTGGTGTAAGTGGTGGTGTCGATAGCTCTGTTGTTGCGACACTGCTTCATGAAGCCATTGGTGATAACCTTGTACCTATTTTTGTAGATCAAGGGTTACTCCGTGCGAATGAGCGTGAACAAGTTGAAGCGATGTTTAAGCGTTTAGAGATTGATCTTATTACTGTAGATGCAACTGAAGAGTTTCTGGGAAAACTCAAAGGTATTACAGACCCTGAACAGAAACGAAAAATTATTGGTGAAACTTTTATTGAAGTATTTGATAGAGAAGCAAAAAAACATGATGATATAGAGTTTTTAGCACAAGGCACACTCTATACAGATGTCATTGAATCTGTTTCTGTGAAAGGTCCTTCTAAAACGATTAAGTCACACCATAATGTAGGTGGATTACCTGATTGGATGACATTTGAACTCATTGAGCCGTTACGTGAAATCTTTAAAGATGAAGTAAGAGCACTAGGATTAGAACTTGGACTACCTCGTGATATGATTGGTCGTCATCCATTTCCTGGTCCTGGACTTGCGATTCGTGTAATGGGTGAAGTGACTACTGGAGAGTTAAGATTACTGCGTGAATCAGATGTAATCATGCAAGAAGAGCTTAAAGCCAATGGTTTATATGATCAAGTATGGCAAGCATTTACAGTTGTACTCAATGTAAAAAGTGTTGGTGTTATGGGAGATAATAGAACTTACGATAACACTGTTTGTGTGAGAATGGTAGAGTCAGTAGATGGTATGACAGCAACTTTTGCACATATTCCGCATGATGTGCTAGAACGAATCAGTACGAGAATTATTAATGAAGTAGATGGTATCAATCGTGTGGTTTATGATATCACTTCAAAGCCACCAGGGACGATTGAGTGGGAGTAAAAATATTTTGTATATGCAAAATGAGCAAAGCTTCTTTTACTATGTTAACACTGGGTTCTCCTCTGTGGAGAGCTTATGTGCAGATGAACCGCACTTAAAAATCCTTTAAAGGCGGTACGTATGGAATCAATAGCACCTATTTTCATATTGAGTGAAAAACAGTATGAAGATGCTGGGAATCTTCCTGTTATTCTTATCAGACATCTTTCTCCCCCAATAGACCTTACCCCTTATGATGCACTTATTTTTAGTTCAAAGAATGGTGTGCTTGCACTTGAAAAACTTATGGATGATTGGAAAGCAATACCCTCTTTTTCAATAGGTAGTGGTACATCCGCAACAATTAGAGAACTTGGCGGTAATATTGTCTATGAGGCTAGAAACTCTTATGGTGATAAATTTGCTGATGAGATAAAAGGGGAGCTTGAGGGTAAAAGGGCACTCTTTTTACGGGCAAAAGTAGTTACTTCCGCTTTAAATGAAAAATTGATCAAAGCGGGTGTCCTGTTAGATGAAGTTATTGTATATGAGACAGTGTGTTCTGAATGTGACTCTGTAGAGAGACCTCCTAAGGGATCAAGTATCATTTTTTCTTCCCCTTCAACTATTGAGTGCTTTTTTCGTTGTTTTATGTGGGATCAGAGCTATCAAGCGATTGTGATAGGTGAAAAAACAGCCTCTTTTATGCCCTCAAACGTACCTTATAAGAGTGCAGAAAAACAGTCAATACCCTCTTGTATTGAACTTGCAAAAAAATTAAGTAAAAAAGGGCTATAATTATCATAAGCCTAAGTGGTTCGATAACCATAAAACGAGGGTCCGACACAGTATTTGTAGTTGGAGTTGTACGCCTCTTGGTGTGTGGCGGTATATGCTGCCCCTAAAGGGAGGGTCGCTCCTAATTTGTTAGCTTTTTAGGGCTACATCTTAATTGGAACGGCTGCTTGGGTTTATCATTTTTATATCCTCGGCGGATGGTTTTAGCGTAGAGTGGATTGCGCTTTTTTGATTCGCTAAATAACTTAAATTTTATAGGTAAAAAATTCATGAATGTATTGATTGTTGGTAGTGGCGGTAGAGAGTACTCTATAGGATTGGCTTTACAAAAAGATGAAAAAGTAACAAAGATATATTTTGCACCAGGCAATGGTGCAACTGATAACATTGGTGAAAATATTGCGATCAGTGATTTTGAAGCATTAGCATTTTTTGCTAAAGAACATGAAGTTGAACTAACTATCGTAGGCCCTGAAGCACCGTTAGTTGATGGTATTGTAGATCTATTTAAATCTCATGGATTAACGGTGTTTGGTCCTTCAAAACAAGCCAGTCAGCTTGAGGGTTCAAAAATCTTTATGAAAAACTTTTTGAAAAAGTATAATATTCCAACAGCTGCTTTTATTGAAACAGATCAGTTTGAAAAAGCAAGTAGTTTTATCGACACGATGCAAGTGCCTATTGTTGTTAAAGCAGATGGTTTGTGCGGTGGTAAAGGTGTGATTATTGCTCAGAGTCGTGAAGAGGCTAAAGACGCGGCACGTGATATGTTAAGTGGTGAAAGTTTTGGTGATGCGGGATTGTCTATTATTGTTGAGGAGTATTTAGATGGTTATGAACTCTCTGTCTTTGCGATTTGTGATGGTGATAGCTATAAACTGCTTCCTGCAGCCCAAGATCATAAAAGGTTATTAGATGGTGATTCGGGCCCAAATACTGGTGGTATGGGAGCATATGCACCAACACCTTTAATAGATGAAAGATTGTATCAAGATATAGAAAATCTTGTAGTTAAGCCAACGCTTGCAGGTATGCAGGAAGAGGGCATGCCATTTGAAGGTGTACTGTTTATTGGATTGATGATTGTAAACGGTGAAGTGAAAGTTTTAGAGTATAATGTACGTTTTGGTGATCCTGAATGTGAAATACTGATGCCACTTATTGAGAGTTCTGTTTGTGATCTTTTTTATAAAGGGGCTACAGGTGACCTTGATAGTTTAGAGATCAAAATGTCTGATCGTCATGCTGTAGCAGTAGTGATGTCAAGCAAAAACTACCCATATAAAAGTTCTGTACCTGCCGAAATTATTGTTGATGATATTGTATTAGAGAGATTACAACGTGATGCGCATATCTCTTATGCTGGTGTGAATAAAGAAGATGGCGTGCTTTATGCTACTGGAGGTAGAGTGCTTTTATGTATAGGTCTGGGTGATACTATCCAAGAGGCAAGAGATACCGCTTATTTGATGGCTGGACAGGTGCATTTTGCAGGTAAACATTATCGTACAGATATCGCATATCAGGCCTTAAAGTAATGAGACTATTTGTTTCTGCTAAAGGCAAAACCTTAGAGGGATTTATCTCCTCTAAGGTTTGGTGTCGTAAAAAGGAGAACATAAAATGAATCCAGAAGAGATAGAAGAAAAACTACATCGTGAGCAACTTCAGCTTGCATCGGTCAATAAACGTGCTTTTGCTTACTTCTTAGATGAGCTGATTGTTTCTGCCATTTTTGCAATTATTGTTTGGGATCAGTTGAAAAGTCTTGGTTCACCTGAAGCAATTATGGCATATAGTCAATCATTGATCTTATATATTATGGGTGTGAAAGTATTGTATCAGAGTGTATTTATCTACATGTATGGGGCAACTTTAGGGAAGCTTGCTGTTAAAATTAGAGTGATTGAGAGTAACTATTTAGGGTTACCTACAGTTAAAGAGGCAATTTTGCGCGCTGTGGTACGTGTACTGAGTGAAATGTTGTTTTATTTAGGTTTTATTGTCGCACTTTTTAGTCCTTTGAAAATGACTTGGCAGGACAGAGTAGCTTCGACACTTGTAGTTGATGTATAGACTCTTTTTTTTTCTCATACTCTTTGCATCATTTATGTATGCAAAAACTTTTGAAGAGTCCTATACTCTCTATGCCCCTACGTTATATACAGTAGAGGATGAAATCATCGCTGAAGGTGGGGTAGTGATTTATAATCCTACATCATCTTTTAGTGCACAAAAGATTATTTATAACCAAAAGAGTGAAATTTTAGAGCTTTTAGGCGATGTTTATGTGACCTATGATGGTGTGCATTATATTAAAAATGAGTATTTAAAGCTTGATCTTAACAAAGATGTTATCCGAGGGGAGCGGCTCTTTTTATATGATGAAAAGTCAGATCTTTGGGTAAAAAGCAGTACTATTAAGTCAGATAAAAAGGTTCATAAGTTTAAAAATGCAACAACTTCAAGTTGTGATGTAAGAGACCCCGATTGGTTTTTTACTTTTAAACGAGGTGTGTATAATAGCGATAAAGAGTATATTACACTCAATCATCCAAAATTTTATCTTAAAAATACGCCAGTATTTTATTTCCCGTGGATTGCATTTCCAACCAATACGAAGCGGCGTTCGGGATTGCTCAAACCCTATATGGGATTTGAAAATAGTGAAAACTTACTTTTTGTACAACCTATTTTTATTGCACCTTACGAAAACTGGGATATTGAATTAAGTCCTCAAATCAGGCTTGATCGTGGTATGGGGCTTTATGGAACGCTCCGCTTTGTGGACTCTGATCATTCATATGGTTCAGTGACACTAGGTACGTTTGATGAAAAAACCGATTATGCTAAAGAGCATAATCTTAAAAACAGCACCCATAATGGAATAGAGGTGAAGTATCAAAATAGTGCATTCTTGAGTGATTATTTTAAAAAATATGGAAACTATAAAGATGGGCTTTTAATTGATTATACTGACTTAAGTGATATTGATTTTATCAATTTAAAACATGATGAAGAATTAGCTGTTAATAAGCTTGTAACATCTAAATTAAACTACTCTCTTTCTAATGAAGAGCATTATGCAGGGGTATATGCAAAGTACTTTATTGATACAGAGAAGTTAGATAATGATGATACCCTGCAGACACTCCCTTCAATTCAATATCATCGATTTACAAAAAAATTACCCATAGAACATTTTTTATACTCTTTAGATTATAAATTTAAAAACAGTTATAGACAAGAGGGATTACGGGCTAGACAACATGAGATTAGTCTGCCTTTGACCTATAGTCGACCATTTTTTGATGATTTAATTAATGTTTCAATTTCAGAGAACCTCTACTACTCTCGTGTCATTTATATGGAGGGAAATAGTACAGCCGATCATGCAAACTATTTTAGTAATTATCATAATATCAGTGTAAATTCAGATCTCTCCAAACGTTATGATACTTTTATTCATAATATGCAATTAGGTGTGAGTTATATTATTCCTAGTTTTGATAATAAAAATGGTTATTTTGCTGATTTTATTCCTTTTAATTTAGAACAAAAAAGTGTTTTATTAAAATTCAATGAGTACTTTTATGATTTAGAAGGATTTAATTTTTTATCCCATAGGATACGTCAAAATGTCTATCTTGAAGATGAAGATAATAGTTTTGATGATCTTGAAAATGAGCTTATATATCGGTTGTCAAATGACTTTTATATGCGTAACACCTTAGTATACTCTCATGAACATAATAAGTTAAAAAAGATACAATCAGGACTATATTATAATGATGAGTATAATAATTTAAATATAAACCATACTTTTCAAGAAGCTCCAGAGGTTGAAGATATCAACTTTTTGACAGCAGATTATACACGTAAAATTGACAAACGTTATAGCTTTTTTGCTGGAGTTGATTATGATTTTGATGATGACTTTACCAAAGAGTGGCGTGTTGGATGGAGTATGAAAAAACGGTGTTGGGATTATCAGATTCGATATAAAGAGAATGTTACCCCAAGTCTGACCAGTGGTGGAACAGAGTCAATTACAAGACGTGGAATCTACCTTTTTGTGAGGCTTGCTAATATTGGTGGCGTAGAGGTAAAGAGCGTAAAAGATTATACATTGGAGAATAAATAGTGAGCAGTGAATCAAAAGTAGGTATCTTTGTTTTTTTAGGTATGATTTTACTTTTTTTGTTAGCGACACAAGTGGGTAGTTTTCAAAATATTTCTAAAGATGGATATAGAGTTTATTCTGATTTTGATAATGTTTCAGGGCTTGATGTTAATTCAAAAATTAAGGCAAATGGAATAGATGTTGGCTATATTGAAGATTTGAAGATTGCAGGTGATAAGGTACGTGTTACGATGTTTATGTATGAAGGGATGCAAATCCCCTCTAACTCAACAGTTAAGCCTCTACAAGAGTCTTTGTTGGGTGGTAAGTATGTAGGTCTTACTTTAGGCAATGCACAAACAAATTTAAAAGATCAGGATATTGTTAAAACAGCAGAGACCTTGATGGATTTTAATGATGCAAGCCATGCTATTACAGAAGCAGCGATTGAGTTTAAAGCGTTGACAACGGAGGTACGTGAAATCTTAAATGGTGAAGCTAGAGAGTCTTTACGGATGACCTTTTCAAATCTAGAAAAGATTACAACTGAGTTAGAGCGTTTTACGCAACTTGATAATTTAAATAGAACTGCTGATAATTTTAATAACATGGCAGTTAAGTTAACGGAAGCAGGTGATAGTTTTAAAACGGTTGGTGATAATATTAATCATAAGCTTCCGACTATATTAAGCAATCTTGATCTTTTGATCAAAGATCTTAAAGTAGCAAGTGCTGAGATCAAAAATCGTATCCCTGGTTTGGCTGATAA
The DNA here is from genome assembly GCA_022600175.1 of Campylobacterota bacterium. Classification (GTDB taxonomy): domain Bacteria; phylum Campylobacterota; class Campylobacteria; order Campylobacterales; family QNZT01; genus SZUA-1433. The sequence goes on along the minus strand of JAHZKW010000010.1, from coordinate 4,057 downwards.
GTTTGCAAAAATCGAAGGTGATATAGAGACTTTGATTAGTGAAAATAGACAACCTGTCAATAATGCTTTGACTTCTGCAAACTCTTTTTTCTCTTCGGGAACAGATACCTTTGATAAAGTAGATGAACTTTTAAACACGATTAATAAAGTACAACTTGAAGTTGCAATGCGCAATGAGTATATGATGAATGATTCAGCGAACAAGGGATATGTCTCTTTGAATTATATCCCAAGTGATACAAAGAGATTTATGTTTGATATTGTCAGTACGGAAGATTATTCTCGGTTAGATGATGACAATAATTTTATTGAGCCTAAAAAACATGAAGATAGTGAGTTTCTTCTCTCTGCACAAATTGCAAAAAGATATGATGATTTAGTATTACGTGCTGGATTGATTGAGAATAGTGCAGGAGCTGGTGTTGATTATTATCTTTTGGATGATACCTTTAAAGCAAGTGCACAAGTACATGACTTTAATGCTGTCAATGATGTACGTGGTAATAGTCCTCATGCTAAAGTAAGTGCACGTTATACCTTACTAAAACATCTTGATCTTTATGGTGGGTATGATAACTTTTTAAATGAAAAAGCAGATAATGCTTTTGTGGGTATAGGAGTGAGATTTTTTGATGATGATCTTAAGAAGTTGATCATGAGCCAAAGTTTAGGAAGTTTCGCACGGTGAAAAATGAGATTGTAGAGCTTGTTCATAATGCACTGGAGACCTTAAACTTACCTCCATTAGTCTCTTATGAAGATGTCAAAAGCCGTTATTATGAGCTTTCAAAAAGACACCACCCAGATCTTAATAAAGAAGATAGTAAAATGCAAGAAATTAATGATGCCTATGCTGTTTTAAAGCAGTATATATTTCACTATAGATTTAGCTTTAGTGATGAAGAGATAATGAAACAGTTTCCAGAAAGTAATCATGCCAGAAAATTTAGATTCTAAAAACTATCTTTTTAACCATAGAGAAGATGCTGCAAAAAAACTTTTAGATATTTTACCTCAGGATTTGATGCAACAAGAGGAGTGGGTGATACTCTGCCTCTCTAATGGTGCAGTCTCAATAGCCGAGATCATTGCAAAAAAGCTTAAAATTAATTATGATCTGTTATTTGTTGAGCCGATTTATGCACCTAATAACGATGAGTGTCAAGTTGCTATGGTGAGTGAAGTTGAAGAGATAGTTATTCATCATGATTTAGTAGATAGTTTTGGCATTACACTTGATTATATCTATGGTGAAGCACAAAGAAAGTATCAACATAAACTTTTAGAGTATCAAAATTTGTATCGAAAGTCTCTTAGTTTATCAGATATGAAAGAGCGTAATGTTTTGCTTTTAGATGAGGGGTGTGAGACAGGGCTTATTACTCTTTGTGCGTTAAAATCTACACTTGCATTAGGGGTGAAAAAAGTCTCTGTTGCAACACCGATGATCGCTGATGATCTCTATCACCATCTTGAGATGAAAGTAGACAAAATATATACAAACTATAAAGTAAAGGATTTTATCGCTGTAGATTACTACTACCGAGAGCTAGAGGAAGTGAAAAGAAAAAAAACCAGAAAAATACTAGAAGAGAGTACTTGGTATTTGCCATTTAAAGGAGAGAACTAAAATGAGCTGTGAAGTAAAAATAAATATAAATAATAAAGAAGAGATTTTTGAACTAGATAAAGTGGCTAAACAGGCAAGCGGTGCAGTACTTGTACGTGAAAAAGATGCTGTAATATTAGCGACTGTGGCTAGAGATGATCAAATGGTAGAAGAGGATTTTTTACCACTAACTGTAAACTATATAGAAAAAAGTTATGCTGCTGCAAAGATCCCTGGTGGATATATCAAAAGAGAGACCAAACCTGGAGATTTTGAAACATTAACTTCACGTATTATTGATAGAAGTTTAAGACCTCTTTTTCCAAAAGGGTATGCGTATCCTACTCAAATTGTACTCTTTGTACTGAGTGCAGATCCAGAAGTGGATCTTCAAACATTAGCCCTTAATGGTGCATCTGCAGCGCTCTATCTTTCTGATATTCCAGTAGATAAAAATGTTGCAGGTGTGAGAGTTGCAAGAGTTGATCAACATTTTGTTGTCAATCCAACAACTTCACAACTTCAAGAGAGTTCATTAGACCTTTTTGTGACAGGGACTAAAGATGAGTTATTGATGATTGAGATGCGTGCGATTGCAACACATGAGACAGAAGTGATACTGGAACCTATCATGGGTGAGAATGCTGCACAAAGTGTCATGACTACTCGTGAGATGAATGAACTCAGTGATGAAGAGACGCTAGAAGCGCTTCAAATTGCAGGAGATGCTATTGCTGAGGCGAGTGCTGCCTATGAAGAGGGATTTAAAGCACTGAAAAAACCAGAAGCAGAGTTAGAGTTTAAAAGTGAGCTCTCTCATGACTCAATCATGGATTATATTGATGAGTTTTATAAAGAAGAGATCAATGCTGCTGTCAGAGAGATGGCAAAGAGTGAGAGAGCCTCAGGCTTGAGTAAGATAGCTAAAACGATTGCTTTGGATGAGACAGCGCAAAAAGAGGGATGGAGTAGTGAACTCATCTCTAATATGGTTGGTAAATATAAGAAACAAGTTGTTCGTTCAATGATTCTTGATGAACAAATACGTGCAGATGGAAGAGGGCTTAAAGAGGTACGTGATATTGTGATTGAGACCAATATTTTACCATCAGTCCATAGCTCTTGTTTATTTACTAGAGGGCAAACACAAGCTTTAGTCGCATTAACACTTGGTGATGGTAAAGCTGCACAAATGTATGATGTATTAAGTGATAAAGATCCTCATTATGAGAACTTCATGGTGCATTATAACTTCCCAGGTTTTTCAGTAGGAGAAGCATCACCATTAAGACCTCCAGGACGAAGAGAACTTGGACATGGAAATTTGGCAAAAAGAGCATTAGAGCCATCTATCGATCTACCAAATAATGAGACTATCAGATTGGTTTCAGAGATATTAGAATCTAATGGTTCATCATCAATGGCAACTGTTTGTGGTGGATCGTTGGCAATGCGTGCGGCAGGTATTGAGAGTGAAAAACTTGTGGCTGGCGTAGCTATGGGACTTGTGGTAGAAGATGATAAGTATGCAGTACTGACTGATATCATGGGACTTGAAGATCATGATGGTGATATGGACTTTAAAGTAGCTGGTAGCTGTGATGGTATCACTGCACTACAGATGGATATCAAACTAGGTGGTATTGATCAACAGACCCTTAAAGAAGCACTTTTACAAGCAAGTGAAGCAAGAGCACATATTTTAGATATTATGGAAAAAGCTAATAGTGAAATTGTTCTCAATGAGAATGCACTGCCTGCAAGATCAATTTTTGATCTTGATCCATCGACTTTTGGTGCGATTATTGGTCAAGCAGGTGCAACTATCAAAAAAATCATAGAGAAATTTGAAGTTTCGGTTGATTTAGATAAAGAGAATGGAACCGTTAAAGTTGAAGGTTCAAATAAAGTACAAGTAAGTGCTGCTTGTGATCATATCAGAGAGCTTGCAAGTCAAAAAAGAGAGTCTAGAAAACCTAAAAAAGAGCAGATTCAATTTGACGAGGGACAAGTCTTTGATGGAGAGGTAAAGCGTATTGTAGATTTTGGTGCATTTATCGAATTACCAGGTGGTGTTGATGGGTTATTGCATATCTCAAAACTCTCAGAAGAGCGTGTTGATAAAGTGACAGATATCTTAAATATCGGGGATAGAGTCAAAGTGAAAATTTTGGCACAAAAGGGACATAAAGTTGAATTAGGTTTGATTGAGAAGCTTTAATGCTTCTTTTAAGTATATTTGGATAAAATCTCACCGCAAAGTGATAAGTAGGGATACGCAAGCCGAACGGACTTTGGAAACAATATTTTTATAAGGAGAACTTCAATGAAGAAGATTCTATTTTTAATGGTTGCTATTGCAACTGCTGCATTTGCTGCTGATGGTGCTGTAGCAAACGAAACACTTAAAGGTTATTCAGTATTAGCTGCTGGTATCGGTCTTGGACT
>JAHZKW010000109.1 GCA_022600175.1 Campylobacterota bacterium | reverse complement strand
GTAACCAAATGGATACCGCATTATCTTTAATTTATTTTAATTTATTTTTACATAAATCTTTTAAAATGTTCTTCTAATCCTTTATTAGCAACATATTCATTAAAATCTTCTACATAATCATCTACATCATCAAATTTATCACCTGCTTTTTTCAATGATGTCATATATTGTTTAATTTCTGAATCTTGAGCGTTAGCTGATTTTAGTGCTTTAACAATATCCTTTGTAGATGGGGTACTACCTTCTTCAATTGAATTTTCTTCAGGAATAGCTGTAAATTCTTCTTGTTCGAAATCACCTATACCAGCTAATCTATCACCTGCCATTTGATTACCATCTATTACTTTACCCATTTCATTACTTAAATAAGCAATTACATCATCAACGTAAAATGGATCTTCTTCAACTAAATCATAGAATAAATCTTCCCAAGCATTTAAAAATTTAGCTTTCATAGATATATTAAGCATACCTTCAATTCGATCAGCTACTTCTTTATCAACCGAAGCATATGTTCTTGCTTCTTTAATACCTGCTTTTTCCTGAGATGCTTCAATTGCTAAATCAACTGCTTCAGTATTTTCTTCCATTTTAGAAGCCATAAATTTACCTAATGTTGGTTCAATGTCCATACCTTGATCCCCCATTGTTGCTTTAATTTCTTTATGAAAATCATTTAGTCTACTTTCAGCTTCCATCATATCACCAATTTCTATTGCATCAATAGCATAACTTAGATGCATATTTTCTCTATGGTAATTAACATCTTCAAAGTCATCAGATATTTTCTTTAGAACTTCAATAGGAGTATCAATGCTAGTACCTAAACCAGTCTTTAACATTCCATCATAATCAAAATCTGTGGTCCAACCTGAACCAATTTGGTATTGTTCGTAAATGTCTATTAAATTATATTTGCTCATTATTTTTTAGATTTTGGTTTTCTACCTCTACGTTTTTTCCCTTTTGCAGCTTCAACTACATCTTTAGATTGTTCTACTACGTCTTTAAGTTCTTTTTTAACGTTTTTGGCTCTGCGTTTTACTTCTTTAGCAACTTCTTTTACATCTTCAACTGCATCTTCTACTTCATCAGGAATAAAATCACCATCGCGATCATCACTAAACAGTTTGTTAAAATAACAACGATTTCAGTATTAAACGACAAATTGAAATGAAGCAAATAGTAATTTATTTTTTACTTAAAAGGTCATAGTATTGCATCTTGCAACATAATTTTATCTTTCTCATAGTTAAATATATATTCTTAGTGTTAGTTAACAGCTTGTTTTTGTAGTAGACATTGATATAATGTTCATTGAATAAATAGTTAGTTTAATAGTCCAAAATGTTATTTTGGTAGCCAAAAGAGAAAGTCATTATGGCATTGAACTTTCATAAAAACTTCAAAATAGATATATGGAAGTCCTGCACCTTTTTAAAAAAGGTGCCCAAAATTTAAGTGAAAAAATATGTAAGGAACAAAAAATGGAATATGTCAAATCAGAAGTTATCAGCCTAAAAAATAGTACAGACTTTAATGAAAAGTGGCTTCAATCACGAATTGAAGATGACCCAACTATCCTTGGTATAGGTGAAGTTGAATTTAGAGATACTGAAAAAATATTAGCTGGTGGTGGAAGATTAGACACAATACTATATGACCCAGAAGATAAAAAAAGGTACGAAGTAGAAATACAACTTGGAAAAACAGATGAATCCCATATTATCAGAACTATTGAATATTGGGATTTAGAAAGAAAGAAAAATCCACAGTATGAACATTGTGCCGTGATAGTTGCTGAAGATATAACAAGCAGATTTTTAAATGTAATATCACTATTTAATGGATTTATTCCATTAATAGCTATTCAAGTCAAAGCAGTCAAAATTGGAGATACAATTTCATTGTTTTTCACAAAAGTATTAGACGAAGCAAAATTTGAACTTCTTGATGAGGATATATTAGTTGAACCAAGCGATAGAGCATATTGGGAAAAAAGAGCCACTAAGAATTCTCTAAAACTTACAGAAAAGATTTTAGATAAACTACCTGATGCAACATCTGAGTATAAATTAAAATATAATAAACATTATATTGGTTTAGAAAAAAACAATATTGCTAATAATTTTATTTCTTTTATACCTAGAAAAAGTGTTGTAGTTCTTAATATAAAACTAGAAAAATCTGAAGATATTGATAGCCTTATTGAAAATTCAGATTTAGATACATTGGCATATGATAAACAATGGAAACAATATCGATTTAGATTAAAAGGAAATGATCTTGATACCAATTTTGATATTATTGAAAAACTTGTTGAACAGGCAAAAAGTGAATATAGAAGTTAAAAAGCTAACAAAACTTTGGAGAGAAATATGCCTACCCAGCCGATTTTTAAAGCTTTTTTAAGAAAATATCTTTAAGAGTTATCAAACGAATTGAAGTGAGACGCATATTTCTCAAGTCAACCGTTAAGAGAACACCTAATGACCTTTTCGAAAAAAGTTGATATTATTTAAAATCTTCACAGCAAAAAGTGTTAATAATGTTCCAATCAGTACAGGTACCCCTATCTCTTCATCAATCAACAATGCACTTAAAACAATCGCAGAAAAAGGAACCAAAAAGATAAAAGAGCTCACTTCAGCCACCCCTAAACGCTCAATCCCTAAAAAATAAATCGTATTTGAAAAGGTAGTAGAAAAGAGGATTAAAGAGCCCATATGAAGATAAAATGTACTGTCAAACGACGCATATGCAATCGTATTAAAATCAATAAAAAAGAGTGTTACTAACAAACTAGAAAAGATATAGAGGTAAAAGGTAAATACTATAGGTGAAGTATCTTTACTTTTTGAAGAGAGTATTGTTACCAAAGGCCACAGTGTCGCTGCAAGCAAAAAGTAGAGATTATACTGGGTAAAAACCTCTTCACTTTTAAAAGTAAAGATATTAAGCATGGTTGACACACCTAAAGCCCCAAGCGCGAGTGCAAACCAGTCTCGTTTTCGTAACTTTCTCGCCCCAAAGAGAACATATAAAAGAAAAGTGATAATAGGTGCTAATGTCGTAACAAAAGCCCCACCTAAAGAGGCAGTACCATACTTTGTCCCTAAAAAATAGTACTTCATGTACGCCACTAAAAATAGAGAAGTCACAAAAGCATAGAAAATTGTCTTTATACTGACATAAAAAGATTTTTGCAATACAATTATGATAGGTATCAAGGTAAGTGCCGTGAGGGAAAAACGGAAAAGTACCATTTCATACTCATCAATATAGAAACTCAGTACTTTGGCATTTGTCCATGAAGCACCCCACCCAACCATCGCTAAAAATAGTAATATATAAAACTGATGTTTTGACTGCTGCAAATATTTATCCCCTCTGCACACTTTATCTATACGCTACGCTATCTTACTCAATCTCTTTTATATAAAACCTGTCATTTTCCTGATCTATCTTTAATGCCATCTCAAAAATATCTGAGATATTTTCACTGTTAAGAACCTCCTCTTTAAGCCCTTGTTTATAGATTGACTTTTCATGTATCAAAGCAACATGACTAATCTGCGGAAATATCTCTTCGATATGGTGTGTCACCAGTATGATAGTCGCTTTTTGTGATAGTTTTTGAAGCATCGCTATAAAATTGATCTGTGCCTTGATATCCAACCCAGTAGTCGGCTCATCGAGGATAAAAGCTTTGGGATCATGGATCAGTGCTCTTGCCACAATGCACTTTCTTAGCTCTCCAGTGGACATCGCACTTACTTTTTTCTCTTTTAAGTGTGAAATATCTAGATATGCTATCACTTCTGAAGCTTTTTGATGTTGTGTCTCACTAAAGTCTTGATGTTTAAACACTCCTATCGTACTATAGTATCCACTCAGCACCACCTCATAACCACTCAAATACGCCCCTGAAACATCAAAAAAGTTATGCAGATCACTCGTGATAATACCCAACTCTTTTTTCAGATCCCATAGGGCATAACGTGCCTTACCAAGAATCTCTTTTTTATGTTTATACTCTTGTCGCGGATGGAGCTCAGACTGTATTAACTTTAGCAGTGTTGACTTTCCAGAGCCATTAGCACCTAAAATCGCCCAATGCTCTTTTGCTTTGATCTTTAACGTGACCTCTTTTAACACTACCTCTTCATCGTATCCTACATGAATATTTTCAAACTCTATAATATAACTCAATCAAACAATCCTTTCTGCTTCACCCCAAACAGCACCGTCGTCAACTTTTCCGCCTCTTTGATGTACCACTCGAAGTTCACATTATCAAAGCTAAACTTTGATGCATCACTACATGGTTGTATCATGTAGCCTACATTGATCCCTATGATGCGATCATCGCTGTACTGTTTGAGGGAGGGCATCACTTTTTTGAGTGCTTTTCCCTCTTTGGCGATGTAGTAGCGCAGTGTGGTTTGAAGTGGCTCGTAACTTTTCTCTAGCCCCTCTACCTTTTCCAGTACGAGTGAACTCCCACGAGGTGCTCTGAAGCTCAGCATAAAGTCAAAAGCATCAGTATGGTTTTTGATAAACTCCTCTAGAGGCACACCCTCTATCAAAAACGCTTCTACCGCCTTGGGTACGACGAGAGCTGAGTGGTTTTGATACCACTCCAGATCATACTTGTACGCACCTATCTTTTTGACGTTTCCCTGGGTATCTTTGGCGATATAGTTGTTAACATCGCGTATCCACATGTGAGTATACTCTGTCTTTTCCAGCTCCATACCTGTTTTGCTCTCCCACACTTTCAAGAGTGCATAAAACTTCTCTTGATCTGCACGCGGAAGCCGCATCGTTAGGCCGTCTGTATTGGCCTGTATGAGCGAGAGATTGGGGATATCTACAGCTAACATCTCTGCCAACATACAGAGCATCAACTGTCCATTGGTCGTGATCGTGATCGTCATCTTTGGATCATAAAAGGGGCTGAACTGATTGTTCGTATCACCAAATCCTGCGGCATTGAGGGAGAGTTTGAGCATCTTGTTTTCTGCACTCCCTTTGGGATAGCTAAAACGAAGATCACGTATCTCACTATAGATCTGGGAAAACTCCTCTCCGAGATGTTCAGGATAGAGGCTGTTTTGTACGACGATACTAGGATAGTAGCTTGCGACATCTACATCGATGATCGTATACTCCTCGTCTCTCTCATAGTGACAGCTCTCTACACTCCCATGCAGCCCACCCGTACCGAGGTCAAATCTAAACCCATGAAAGTTCACATGTAGACTTGCCGCTACACCCTTTTGAGAGAGTGTCATGTAGTCTGCCAGTGCACCTAACTTCTCTTTGGGGATGTTTGCAAAGAGAGTTTTGACATCATCGGTATACTGCTTTTGTAGATAGTTTTTGAGTGCTTGAAATGGAGGTGTTTGAAACTCCACACAAGGGAGGATGATATCGGAGAAGTTGAGATAGTTCCGTGGTGTTTGTCTCGGTTTGCCATCTTTGAAACAGATCTCATCGCCAAGACGCTCTTCGAGATTTCGGATAAAGTAGCGCTTACCAATCTTCATATCGCTATAGTTCATCATCTCCTCATTGTACCGTTCACTTAGCTCTTGACGAAACGCGATCTCAGCCTTGGAGTGGTGAAAAAACTTCACAGTTTCGCGTACATCATGACGGTTATAGTGCAGCAGTGTATCGATCTGGGAAGGTTTGAGCGTCGTACCTGGGGTAAAGGGGAGATCTTCAATATTTTGCGATCGCATGTTGACTTCGAGCATCTTGAGACTGACACGTTTTGCTTTGTTATCAAAGTGATGCAGTCGAAAGAGATCGAGCTGTTTGATCTCTACCATCGTATGAGGTGTATTTCGCTCACTTTTATTTCCACGTATGAGATCACTAGCATAGTGATAGAGCTCATTTGCCAGTGCTTCACCTTGGAGATTTTTCGGTAGAGTCGCGATAAAGTACTGGATCACTGGATAGTCAAAGTAGAGATTGTTATAGCCTACCAGTGTTTTATCACTTCTACCTAACCACTGTAAAGTTTTATAGAGTTTCTGTGCATCATTTTGTCTTGTGCTGATCTCAAAGCTTCGCAATTCAGATGTAGCGATATTTTCTATCACACATGTAAAGACATTGGGAAAGGTTTCGATATCGTAGGCGTAGTAAAGTGAAAGATTGGTATTTGACATGATATAAAACGGGTAAAGAGAAAACCTCTTTACCTTACTTTAAATATTACTTAGTGCTTGGTCAAAATCTGCAATGATGTCATCGATATTTTCGATACCGACTGTCACACGGATGAGATCTGGTGTCACGCCTGCTTTTTCTAACTCATCAGCACTTAACTGACGGTGCGTCATACTTGCAGGATGCAGTACTCCTGTTCTGACATCTGCTACATGTACTACGATAGCCGCAAGTTTGAGAGAGTTCATCACGATCTCACCCTCTTTGGCACCACCTTTGACACCAAAGGTCAATACACCACTGTTTCCTTTAAGGTATTTCTTAGAACGTTCATAATGTTTATGCCCTTTAAGTCCTGGGTAATTTACCCATGATACTTTCTCGTGAGCTTCTAAAAACTCTGCTAGCTTTTGTGTGTTTTCACAGTGTCTATCCATACGCACGTGCAGTGTCTCAATCCCTAGATTGGTCAAAAATGCATTCATCGGTGTTTGGTAAGAACCAAGATCACGTATCCACTGAACACGCGCTTTGACGATGTAAGCTAAGTTTCCAAACTTCTCTGTATAGACAAGTCCATGATAGCTAGGGTCTGGATTGATGAACTCTGGAAATTTATCATCTTTGGTATAGTCAAAGTTTCCACCATCTACGATGATACCACCAACACTTGTCGCGTGTCCATCGATATATTTAGTCGTTGAGTGGATGACGATATTTGCACCATGTTTTAAAGGTTGGCAAAGATACGGTGTTGCAAAGGTATTATCAACGACAAAAGGAACATGCATCTCTTGTGCCAAAGCTGAAAACTTTTCAAAGTCTAAGATATCAAGAGCTGGATTGGCGATGGTCTCACCAAAAAGCGCTTTGGTATTTGGTTTGAAAAACTTTTTAAGCTCTTCTATCGGTAGTGATGCATCAACCAATGAGACTTCGATACCCATCTTTTTAAGCGTGTTGGTAAATAGCGACACTGTTCCACCATACAGTGCACCGATAGCAACAAAATGATCCCCTGAACTACAGAGGTTTGTGATAGAAATCGTTGAGGCAGTCTGTCCTGACGAAGTAGCAAGGGCTGCTACACCACCCTCTAACTCTGCCATCTTATTTTCAAATGCTTCACATGTCGGATTACTGATACGTGAGTACATATGTCCTGGTGCATCTAGGTTAAACAAGTCTGCTACAGCTTGCGCTGTATCGTATCTATACGTGGTACTTTGTGTGATAGGTACAACTCTAGGCTCACCGTTATGTGGGTGATAGCCACCTTGTATTGCGATTGTCTCTACATTCCATTTTTGGCTCATAATCTCTCTCTTTGTTATCAAAATAATTTTTGATTATATTATATAGTCGATAAAGTATGGATATAGATATATAGTTTAGTGCACTATAAATCTATCTCTTTTAAATCAGGGGGTAAAATTTTCAGTCGTGCCTCTTCTCTCTGTATCAATGTTTTTGAATAGTACTGATACAAAATATCCATATCCAACAACTGTTCATTTTGTACAATAAATGCGTCAAAACTCTCACATGGTGGGGTTTTTATCATAAAATATTTTACTATTTTTACCCATCCATAAGTCATACTCTCATGATATTTTGTTGTATCTACTCCTACATCATGTAGGATATTTAGTATTCCCTCTTTTATGGCTTGGTAACTCTCTTCTATACTTTTATCTATAAGCAGAGTATAGGTAATCTGAAGATGTTCTCTATGGTGAAACTGGCTTAGGTCAAGTGTCCTAGTATGAAAACTTTCTAAATAGTCTTTCTCTTTTGATGTATAGGTATGTTGCATTTTTTCTCCTTGGTTTTGATCAAGTATAGACAAAACCAAGGAGAAAAAATAATGGGATTTTTACAATTTTTGTTGTTTTTGTATTTTTACATATTGCGTATAAAAAAGTTTAATCTCTTCCAAAGTAAAATTTGAATGAAAATCATCTTGCACTATTTTCACTAATTGTTCAATACTTTTAATCTCTACTACTTCTGTCCACTCTTTATAAATTTTAAGATATTGATCATTCACAATGGAGTAAATCATATCCTCTTCAATTCTTGAAATCACAAAATTATTAACAAATACAGCATCAGGGCTTTTGTATGAATAAAAATGTCCCATCTCAAAATCTGAATCATAACATCTATTTAGATCAAATTTTGTAGCGACAAAAGGTTTGCCTTTTTCTATGAGTTGCATCGCAAATGTTTTGTCATCAAACTCTACTATATTATACGCTACACCTAAATGGCTGATACTCGCATCATTACCAAACTTGATAGGTACACTAGGGGTACGAAAACCGATACCTACATCGATAAGATATCGTTGCGCTTCAAAGTTTAGTAGTGTAAATCTATGGGTTTGCGGTGGAATATGTTCACTGTTGTTAACCACTCTTGCTAGATAATGTGTAACATCAAAGCCTAATGTTTTTAAGACTTCATACATCAGCTTATTATGTTCAAAACAGTATCCACCTCTCTTTTTAACCACGAGGTTTTCATATATGGCATTTAACTCTAAAGAGATCTCCTCTTTTAACAAAACTTTTAAACTAGAAAATGGGAATGTTTTGAGATGTGCTTTGATAAGTTTTGTAATATCTTCTAATGTTTTAACATCATCATTGATCTCTAATCGTGCTAAATACGCTTTTACTATCTCTTCTTTATCCATCGTACTACTCTCTTTTTACAACTTTTGTTGTTTTTGAAACTGCTTTGGGGTTAAACCAAACTCTTTTTTAAACTGTTGAATAAACCATGAAAGGTTTGCATAACCTACTTCTGTACATACTTCTGAGATATTTTTATCATCATACATGAGCAGTAATTTTGCCATCTCAAGTCTTCGTTTGATGAGCCATTTTTGCGGCACTGTACCATAGATCTTAGTAAACTCTTTTCGAAAATCATTTGGAGGTATACCTAGCTTATTTGAGATCTCTCCTATCGTATCATGAGGGCTTAGGTTTTCTTCTACTTTAGCTTTGATATCGATATACTTATCAAAAGAGAGCAGTTTTAAAAAGCTTTTAAAATAATCATCCTTGTCACTATTGTATAACAATAACAGCATCTCTTCAAGCTTATGTTTGATAATCGATTCATCTATTTGTTCACGACATAAAAACAGAGAGATAAATGTATCACTGGCATAACGTAACATTTCGTTAGGAATGATTTGAAAAATAGCGTCCTCTTTTTGTCCAATGTAAGAGAGATCGAGATGACTGTTTTTGATAAACTCATAGATAAACGAATCATTCCACTTAAAGATCAAGGCTCCATATCTAGGTACATCATCAAACACTTCACTCAACACATACGTACCACTTCGCACAAAAAAGATATCGCCTGCACTTCCTAAAAATGACTTTTGCTCTGTCTGCATCACTCTTTGACCATTTAGTAAAATCACCATCAAATTATCGGAAAGAATCGTACTATGTTTTTCAAACGGTTCATTTAAAAAGAGCTCTACTGTGCATATATCTTTATACAAAATGATCTTAGACTCTTTATTTTCCAGTAAAACCTCATCAGTATATTTCAAGGTGTATCCCTACAGATTGATTTTGAGCTATTATGACAGCAGGTTTCTAAAAGATTTCATAGAAGATGGTGAAAAACCACTCTTTTGATAGAAACGATGTGCACTATGATTATCATCATCGCTTAAAAGTGTGATCCTTTGACACCCTGCTTTTTGTGCTTCTCTCATCGTCTCATCAATCAAGGTAGAGCCTATGCCTCTACCTTGATATGCAGGATGAACAATCATATCTTCTAAGAGCGCGACTTTCCCGCCAAGGGCGGTTGAAAGGGTATAGAGCAGATTGACCATCGCGACGATTTTACCCTCTACTTTGGCAACAAAAATATCCCCTACAATCTCACTTTCTATGATCTGGCAAAGTGCCTTTTCTTGTTTTGTTTGATCAGGTACAAACTCAACCTCTTGGGAGAAAAGGATATGGAGGAGTTCACAGAGGATAGGGATATCTTGAAGCTCTGCTTTATGTATGGTTATCATATTTTATTTTATATCTATTTTTAAATATATCAATCGTTGCTAGGAGACTTCTCTTCATTTCGCCTGTTTTACTATTTGCCCATTTTTCCAATTCTTCAAATGACCAACTATTTAAACAGTCAATTTTATACAATTGAAACCATTGATCAATTTCACCATCTATCGCTTTTTTATCTGCAATATTAAAAAATACTTTTAATAACTCATATTCGCAAAAAGTATCTTTATGCTCTTTAAAAAGTAATCTATATTGTTTTTCTAACTCTATATTAATAGATTTATCTTGTATGAGTTCTAATTCAAATAAGTTGATATAGCAATTTTTATGCTGAGGGTTAAGCTCTATTGCTTTTTGATAATTGACAATCGCTTGACCATACTCTTCTTGTTTAGCGTAGGCAATCCCCATATTATAATAAGCATCATCATCTTGAGGATTAAGCGCTATTGATTTTTGATAATTGACAATCGCTTGACCATACTCTTCTTGTTTAGCGTAGGCAATCCCCATATTATAATAAGCTGCCTCATATTCAGGATTAAGTGCTATTACTTTTTGATAATTGACAATCGCTTCCTCATAATCTGTTTGTTGGAAATAAAGATTTCCTAATAAAAAATAATCTAAATCTGTTTTTTGATCTTCTTTAATATTCTCTAACTCATTTTTCTCTTCTTCTATTGCACAATTATAACTATTTTCTAACTCTTTTGCCCTTTTATAAAAGTCAGGTGATTCTATAGTAAATTTTGATTTTAAAACATTCATAATTTTATCAAAATCAACGTCATTAATAAATGTTTTTGTACTCAAGTTTTTCCACCATTGAGATAACTTAACATCTTTAGGTACTGAAGTATTCAACCAATAAACCTGATCTATTCTATTACACCCTTCCAATAAATCTGATATACTCTCATCATCACCTCTATAACCCATAAAAACAACTTTTGCATTAGTAAAAAGAGATTGTATCGCACCTTTAAGTGGTTGTGGTATTCGTTTCGTATCATCGCTATTATTAAAAGGATGGATATGAGCATCCCCATGTACTTTTACAATCAGTGGTGTTTCATCTCGTTTGATAAATTGTGCTAAGTCTTGATGTGTAATCACTAATGCTCTTTTATGACCACGATAAATTAAAGCATCTTGTATGAGGTTATCAAAATTTGTTGTGATAATTGTATTAAACGATGTTTGTTGCATCAATGCAGCCAATACATAATATCCTAAACTTGGATTTACACTCCTGTCATTGGTTACTCTTTGTATCTCTTTTTGCTGCATCAACGGTGAAGGAAATAAAGCTTCAAAAATTTCAAAATAGTATTTTGCAAAATCAATCTTTGTTGAATGGGGTAATTTATATGTTTTATTAAATTTATCAAATTTAGTTTTTTGTTCTTTAAGCTCTTCATACCATCGTCGAGCCAATGCACTTGCCAAAGGGATACCAGAACTTTTTGAACAACCAGCACCTAAAAAAAATATATACTGTGTATCCCTATTTTTCATAGAGTCGGTATAAATTTCGTCTATAAACTCCTGTAATTCTAACTCTCTCATAAAAAGAAGCCTTCAATATAAAATTGTATTTACAATTTTATATTAATAATACTTTTACTATCCTACAACATTCTCCCATACAGCTTGACCAATGCCAATTTTTTATTTACCTCCTCGATCTCTATCGCCTTTTCTTTGATCTTTTTCGTATTTTCCACTACTACAACATCTTCTTTGGTTTTGAGACTATTTTCATACAGATCTTTTACTTGTACAAAAAGTTTATGGTAAGAAGATAAAATATTTTGATGATTTTTGATCTTTTTATCAATAATCTTTATCTCTTCTTCTACTTGTTCGTAGAACTTCACCTCATTATCCAATAGATCACGATAGGCTATTTTTGAAAGCATATAGTTTTTTTGTGCCAACTCTCTATCTTTTTGCATATTAAAATCAAGTGGCATTGAAACCCCTACCCCATAAGAGAGTGCATTTTTATCATCACGAAACGACTTGGTATAGATACTCTCGTCATATTGATAGTTTGCTTCAAGCGTTAGTTTTGGCAAATACTTGGTATCTGTCAATTTTTTATCTAGCTTTTGGATCGTGATCTTCTCTTTTTCTAATGTCACACTGTTGTACTTGAGATAAGTGTCAAGATCAATCATCTTAAAGTGTGCAAGCGTTATCTCACTATACTTTTTATCACTCAAAAAACTAAGCTCTGTGTGCAGTTCCTGATGCGTCATATAGAGATCCTCGACACTGTTTTGCAAATCTCCCAGCTCTATCATCGCACTATCGAGCATCGCTATATCAACCAGTCCATTGAGGTATTTGTCATTGAGCACTTCAATCTCTAGCGCTTTATTTTTGACTAAAAGCAGAGTTTGATCGATACTAAGGTCAAGCTTTTTCAAACTCAACACCAACGCATACAGACGCATCTGCATATGTCTCTCTTCAAGATCAATAGCACGGTGAAAAAGCACTTTTTGCTTCTTTGCTTTTTCTCGCTGATAGTAGATCCCGCCACTTCTAAAGATATCTTGTGAGAGGTGAAGTCCCAGCTTTTTCTCAGTCAGTTTATCTGGATCTCCTACATTTGCTTTTGTAGTACTTCCTATGATCATCAGAGGATTGATCCAGCCATCTTTAAACAGATCACTTTCTAACGTTGCCTGCTCTTTTTTGAGTTGTAACTCCTGCTGTTTAAGCGGTTTTATATCACCCGCTATAAGCCAAAAGGGGATGAGTAAAAGAAGTAACTTTTTCATCACTTAAACTCCACTTTGACCACGGCACCAAAAGAGAGATTGCTATCCTCAAGATTCTCTTTTTCTAGCTCTACACGATAAGTTGAGACTCTTTTTCTATCACGCACTTTTGCCACTTTAACAACTTTATAGTTACTCTTTTTTCCATCCAGGTAGACTGCTTTTTTTTCGACTTTTTCAAGTGTTTCTGGTTTTAGATAGACAATCAGTTTTGATCGTGAAAAATCATGCATCTCAAAGAGCGAATCTCCAGGATTAACAAATGCCCCCTCATTCACAAACAGCTCTCCCAAATATCGCTTCTCTACACTAAAGTGTTTTTTTGCTTGCTGATTTTTCAAAAGTGCTATCGTTTTTTTGAGATCAGATACTATCTGCTTACTCTCAAGCATCACCAACTTTTCCAAACGCTTTTCATAACTGCTCATCTGTTTAACACTGCGTTTATTTTGATAGTTTTGCACTTTGATTTTCAACACCTCTTGCTGGATCGCCAAACTCTCTTGTGTACGCTTGAGTTCTATCCTCTCTTCACTGCTATCAAGTCTCAGTACCGTTGTAGGGCTTTTGAGATAGCTAAACTCCTTTTCTTTATCAGTAAAGACCACTTTACCTCCAAACTCACTGCTAACAACCGTACTCTCATACGGCTCAACCTTTGCCATATAAGTCGCCCCTTGTAACCCAAGTGCTATCCCTAAAAGTAAGATGATTTTTTTCATGATGTTCCCCTTTTCATTTTAGTCACTACCGCAAAAAGTGCTGGTAGATAGATCAGTGTCAGTATCGTTCCCCACATCAGACCAAAGCCTAGTGAAAGTGCGATAGGCTGTAAGATCTTCGCTTGTCCAGTAGCAAAAAAGATCAGCGTCGAAAGCCCTAAAAATGTCGTCAAAGAGGTGATAAGGATAGGTCGAAGTCTCAGCTTGGCCCTGCTCATCATCTCCTCCAAACTCTGACTTTTACGTACAAAGTCAAGCATCACAATTGCATCATTGACCACAACCCCTGCAAGCCCTAGTATCCCCACCACGGAGGTGATCGAGAGATTAAGCCCCATGATCAGATGCCCAGCCAATGCACCGATAACCGAGAGCGGAATGATCGAGAGAATCATGAGTGTCTGTTTGAAAGAGTCAAACATCACCAACAGAGTGATAAAGATCAAAAAGATCGCTACAAAAAAGGCAAAGCTCATCTCTTTTGCCATCTTTTTGTTCTGCTCTACCTCTCCTTCTAATAAGATGTTAACCCCTTTTGATCGTAGTGCTTCGAAGGTTGGCTCTAAAAGGCTGAGGGCTTCACCTGCTGTTAAAAGCTCTGTGTTGACATTAGCAACGACTTTTTTTGTATCGATGCGGTTTACTTTGGTGATAGAGTCAAAGTTATTGACATAGGTAAAGTCACATATCTCACTTAAGCGCACCATCTGATCACTCTCAGGTATCGTTACTTCAAGGTCGCTGAGTGTCTCAAAATGATCTCGTCTATTGTCATAAGTGATGATCTCAAAAATCCCCTCTTTACCCAGGCCCTTTGTCTGCTCGATACGTAAGAAAAGCGGTGTGAGATTTTCTGCTAATACCCCTTCATTAAAACCTAAGGACTCTCCATAGTGGTTAAGTCTGAGTTTGAGTTCCTTAACACCAAACTTTGCCGTATCATCCACAAAGATAATCCCATCCAATTTGTTGAGTTCTGTTTTGACGCTCTCTATCGCTTCAAGCAGTACTTTTGTATCTTTGGTGTTAAAAAGGATCTCGATATCATTTGCCGTTACCCCTGCACCCTCTTTTTTGATCGAAAACTCAGTCAATCCCTCAGGCTTAAATGCTTTTAAAAGCTCTTTGATTTTTAAAACTGTCTCATCTACGCTCTTCGTACGCACCTTTGGTGTATCTGCATTGTCAAAAGAGAGTATCGGTGTGATAAATCCATCTACAAAGTTTGTCGGCATGCGATCATGAAGCTCCATGTTAAACTGAAATACTGACTGTTTGATCTCGATGTTTTCCTCATTGTCTGTGCGTAGTCCACTGCTAAATGAGAGCGTTTTGATCGCAAGCTCTTTTTTATGCTCCAAGAGTATTCTCTCAATCATTTTAGTTTTTTCATAGGTATCTTGTACACTATGATTGACCGTATACTTTCCACGAATATAGACCTTGTCACTGTCAAAAGTAGGAAAAAGCTGATAGCGCATCATCGAGATAATCAGTACCGTAAGAGCTGGGATAAACACAAGGAAAAAGAGTAGAAATTTTTTACGGTGTACGATGACCACATGTAAAAACTTAGAGTAGAGCTCTTGTGCCTTGCTCCAATCTAACTCTTTGTCATTTTTATCCAGTAGATGCAATGAATGGATCGGTAAAAAGACAAAACTCTCCAACAGTGAAGTGATGATCAAGATCACAACCGCGATAGGGATGAGTTTTAAAAACTCTCCAATCTCTCCTGTAAGCATCAGCATCGGCAAAAAAGCAAATGTCGTCGTAATCGATGAAGCAGTTACGGGTAAAAGTACCTCTTTGGTACCGTTGATAGCAGCTTGGAGTTTATCATCACCCATACTGATATGACGCTGAATATTTTCAGCGATGATCACCGCATCATCTACCAAAACACCAAGGATCAACAATGCACCGATAAGTGTAATCATGTTGATACTGTAAGTGGTGAGTGAAAGCAGTGCAACCCCCAGTAAGATCGCTGTTGGAATCCCCATCACCACGATAAAGGCTACCCTTTTGTTGATGAGTATGTAAAGTGCAAATGCCACGAGTATCAATCCAAACATGATACCTGAGATTACTGTATTGAGACGGTTTTTGATATAGATAGAGGTATCGTAAAAGGTTCCGATATCTGCATCTTGATAACGTTCATTCATGACATTCACACGCTCTTTGATCTTCTCAACGAGTCTGATAGCATTAGCTTGGCTGTTTTTAAAGAGCCCTATGGTTATATTCTCTTTGCCGTTAAGCCGAGAGATGATATCTGTTTTTTTATACTGCTCTTTGACTTCCGCAATATCACCAAGATAGATCACTCTCTCCCCTACTTTGATCTGTGTATCAAGATAGGCTTCTACCTCTTTTTTACCATTGATCGTAGAGAGATAGAGGTGCCCGTCTTGATCTTCGATCTTACCCATCGGATAGATATAAGAGAGTTGGCGGATCTGATGAAACAGCAATGCTTTATCTAAGCCATAAAGATCAATCTTTTGACTATCAAGAATGATCTCAAACGTTTTAGTCGTATCTTCATAGAGCTCAACTTTGGAGACATTGGTGATGGTGGAGAGATCCGTTTTGATCACATCGGCAATCTTAATCATCTCATCTTTACTCAGCTTTTCCGAAGCGATGGTGATATTGATCAGTGGAAATGACCAGTCGATAATCGAAGCGATCGGCTCATCCATATCTGAGGGAAAATCTACTTTGCTGTTGGAGATCACATCTTTTGATTTATTAAGAATTTTAGTTTTGTCACTACCTGATTGAAGACGTAGGATGATACTAAACTCACCATTTTTGATATAAGACTCAATCTTCTCTACGCCATTTACCCCTTTGAGCCCTTTCTCCAGCTTCACCACTACCATCTTATCGAGTGTCTCGACACTTGCCCCTGCATATCCGCCCGCTACGACAATCTTATCAAGCTGTAAAGGGGGATAAACATCTTTGGGAATGGTTTGATAGGAGATGATCCCAAAGAGTAGTAGAAAGACAAATAGCGTATAGTTTAACCGCTCTTTTGTCAGGAAAAATCGAATCACTGCATCCATACTACATCCTTAATCTTTTTTACATTTTTATGATAAAAGAAAATTGTGGGGAAAAAGGGGGATCGCACAAAAACAGGAGGTATTTTGTTATAGGGTTAACCCTGTTAATACTATATAAGTGAACTCTTTTTAAGAAATTCACTTACCTTATAGAGGTATCACTTTACACGGTTTTTCCACTGTATATGACATGAGATACAAGTCACACTCAGTGCTTGTGAAGCGGCGGATGCATTGATCCAATCTCCCTTGTTTGCAAGTGCTTCAATACGGCTGGCATCTCTATCCATCATCTAGTCAAAAGTAATCAAACTTGCTTTAAAATTTTCCTGATCAATTTGGTGCATGATACTCCAAGGCTTATGCCTTGGCGCTGGATGGTTGATGATGCGGTCTACGCCATTGGCTACCTACCATCTCTCTGTTTTCTCGCATAATACCATTATGTATCATTAACGATGCCTCTCCCATGATCTCCATCATCTCTTTTCTCCAAAACGTAGATATAGTGCCGGTAATACTACCATATTTAATAACGTAGAACTAAAAAGTCCAAAAAGAATCACCATCGCCATCGGCGCTTGAATCTCACTTCCAGCTTCTCCCATACCCATTGCCAATGGTACCATCGCAAGCCCTGCTGAAAATGCTGTCATGATGATCGGTATCAACCGCTCTTTTGCTCCACGACGTACAGCCTCTTCAAACTCTCTAACACCTTCTTTATTCATCAGGTTATGGATGTGAGCAATCATAATAACACCGTTTCTCGTCGCTATCCCAAAAAGTGTGATAAACCCGATCAACGTCGCTACGGAGATTACCCCGCCTGCATAGTAGAGTCCAACCACACCACCGATCAATGCAAGCGGTAGATTGACTAAAATAAGCAGTGCATCTTTGAGTGAATTAAACGCCATAAAAAGCAGTAAAAATACACCCAAAAATACAACGACACTCAAAAGCATCAACCGTTTTGTTGACTCTGTGGCACTTTTAAACTGTCCTCCATACTCAACACGATATCCCTTTGGTAATTTTATCTCTGCGTTTATACGTGCTTGAATTTCACCTACGACACTCACAACATCACGCTGGGCGACATTGGAGGTAAGTACCGTTTTTCGCATACCATTTTCACGACTCAGCTGATACGGCATACGTGCCTCAGCAATCTCTACTACACTATGTAGCGGTATTTCACTGCCTAGTGATGTCTTTACCAGTGTTGCTTTAATCTTTTCCAGATCTAAGTTTTCTACACCTTTGTACTTTAGTACAAGATCGCGCAAGGTATTTCCCTCTATGATTTTTGTCACTTTTGTACCATAAAATGCTGTCTCTATGATAGTACTCAACTCTACTACACTGATACCATGCAGTGCCATCTGATCACGATGCATCTTTAGCGTGACCTGTGGCAGATCCCCACTATTTTCAAGCATCACATCCACCGTTCCCTCTACAGACTCGACAATAGTTTTCACCTTCTCCGCAATCTTTCGACGCTCATAGATATCCTCACCAAACACCTTGATCGCAATAGAAGCTTTAGAGCCTGAGAGCATATGATCAATACGATGTGATATAGGTTGTCCTATCGTGATATAAAGCCCAGAGACTTTTTTAAGCTCTGCCCTTAAAGCTTCTAAGAACTCCTCTTTAGAGCGCTTTTTCATCTCCAAAGTCACCTCGATTTCAGAAGCATGTACACCAAGGGCATGAGGATCTAGTTCACCTCTTCCTGTACGACGTGTGACTGTCTTTACCTCATTAAAGTCAAGTAGTTTCTTCTCTACCGCTAATGCTAACTTTCCTGATGTTTCTATAGCCGTACCGGGAAGTGAAGCCATAGAAATTGTCAAACTCCCTTCATTAAATGCTGGCAAAAACGACTTTCCTGCTCCAAATAGATAGAAAAGTGCTACACCTAAAAGCCCTAGAGAAAAGAGTGTAATTGTTTTCCAGTAGTACATTGTACTGCGTAACACAGTCTCATAACTATAAAGCAGCCACTGTAAAAATTTTGACTCCTCATGTACACTGCTCTTTTTCACCTTTAAAAAGTAGTAACTCATCACTGGAGTTAAGGTCATCGCGATAAAAAGTGATGCAATCAGTGAAGAGATATAGGCCAATCCCAGCGGTGCCATCAAGCGTCCCTCGAGCCCATCAAGAAAAAAGAGCGGTAAAAATACCAACATAATAATCAGTGTTGCAAACACTATAGAGCTTTGGATCTCAAATGTTGCCTGAGTAATCACGTGTAGACGAGATTGTTGCTTCTCTTGAGGCAATTTTGCATTGAGTTCCAATCGTCGTATGATATTTTCTACCACGATGATTGCATCATCCACAAGCACTCCCAGCGCGATAGCCATGCCACCAAGCGTCATAGTATTGATCGAGATCTCTAAAAAGTTAAGTAAAAAGATTGTCGCAATCAGTGAAAGCGGAATCGCCGTCAGCGTAATGAGCGTTGCACGAATACTGAGCAAAAACAGCAGTACAATTACTATCACTAAAATCGCCCCATCCAGTAGCGCCTCTAGCAGATTCTCAATCGCCTGCTCTATAAAATAAGATTGGCGAAAGAGCTCTTTTTCGATGATCATCCCGGACGGAAGCTCACTTTGAAGTGCGATGAGTGTCTCATCAATCTTTTTTGTCAATGCCAAGGTATTGGCGTCTGGCTGTTTTTGGATCGCTAGGACAACCGCTTCTTTGGCATTAAAAGAGCCAATCCCGCGTCTCACTCCGGCACCGATTTTCACCTCGGCGACATCACCTACCCGTATAGGATGCCCCTCTTTTACAGCAATCAGACTCTGTCTAATATCTTTTAGATTTTCTATCCGTCCTACTCCACGTAAAGAAAACTCTTGATCATTTTGTAGATAAAATCCTGCTGCACTGTTAGTGTTGGCATTGGATAACGACGCTAAGACCTCCTCTACACGGATATCATAGTCGATCAATTTTTCAGGCTTTAAAAGTACGTGAAACTGTTTTGTCTCTCCTCCCACAGAGATAACATCTGAAATACCTGAAAGTGCTAAAATACGTTGTCGTATCTGCCAATCCGCCGTTGTCTTTAACGCCATAGCATCATGTTCTTTAGAGTGCAGCGCAATAAACATGATCTCACCCATTACAGAAGAGATGGGTGCCAGTACCGGCATATTTGAACGTTGTGGTAACATACTTTGTGCTAACTGTAGTTTTTCAGTCACCAGTTGACGCGCGAGGTAGATATCTGTTCCCCACTCAAACTCTGCATATAAAACAGATACACCGCTAAGTGAGTTTGAGCGTATACGGCGTAATCCACTTAAACCATTGAGTGCATTTTCCAGTGGAAAACTCACCAACTTTTCTATCTCCAAAGGACTCATCCCCTCACTCTCCGTGATCACCGTCACAGTTGGTGCAGTAAGATCTGGAAAGATATCAATAGAGGATTTTTGTACTTCAACTATCCCCCAAACAAATGCCACTATACCCGCTAAAAGCACTATAAGGCGCTTTTGAAGGGAGTGGCGTATTAAAGCTTGTAACATCACTCCCTCCTTAGTGTGCATGACCATGACCGGCTTCTGCCGGGGAAAGTCCTGCAAGTAATACACGATAAGCACCTTTGCTTACCACACGTTCTCCTGCCTTTAGTCCACTGAGAACTGCGATTGTCTCACCATCGATGATACCTGTCTCTACAACTCTTCGTTCAAAGTGTTCGCCATCAACCAGTACATACACTACTTTTATACCACTATCATCCACTACAGCACTTCGTGGAATTGTTAAAAGCTCCTCTGTGTCATTGGTATAGAGACGAAGACTAAAACGTGCTCCACTTCTAAAGTGATATAGCTTGTTATTAACCGCAAAAAGCAGTGAAGCAGTTGCTGTTTTTGAATCAATAATATCACTAAAATAGAGCATCTTTAAGTGTTCATCACTGAGAGTTATATCCTCTTTTATATGATGTAAAGTGACACCTGAGGGTTTTTTGACCTTCTCAATATCTGCCTCGGCTACTTGTATGTTTAACCACAGTGTACTTGTGTCTGCTACATGAAATAGATTCTCGCCTGCATTGACATAACTACCTGAAATAATATTTTGAGAGACGATCGTACCCGCAATGCGACTCTTTATCGCTACACCACTTTGCACTTTGGGATCAATTTGAGCAATACGCGTCTTTATACTTTTGAGTTCTGCTTTGGCAATGGAAAGTACATTTTCTGCTTCCAAAAGTCTCTTTTTCGAAATCACATTTTCTGCTTTTAAATGATGAAGTCTTTGATATTCAGTGGTGGCTAATCTTAGGTTTGCTTTGGCACGTTGAAGCTGAAATGTTAGCGTAGCAGTATCTTCTCTCTCACCTAATGTAGGTGTGATAAAGCCAAGAGTATCACCCACTTTGACCTGAGTTCCAACATGAAGATCAGGCATAGGAATCACCATACCTGAAACAGGAGCGAGGACAGTTTGTTGTGCACTGCTTGGAAGTTCGAATCGCCCAAAAGTTAAAAGTGAAGGACGCATCTCTCGCATCTTCACCTCAGCCGTTGCAAATGCGATCTCCCACTGCTGCTCTTTTAAAAATGGGGTTTTTTCATCACCACGTTTATCTTTTACAGCTACATTTTTTGTATATTCATCAATAGATACAGCCACATTGTAGGTGCCTAGTTTATGACTACTGATAGTCGGCGAAAAAAGATTTACCAACACTTCTGCTTTACCACTTTTTCCCGGTGTCACAAGCGGTTTAAAAAGTCCCTTTCTTGCAGGCCCTTTTATCTCAAAACACTCTTGATCTCCCTCTTTATAATTCAGACATACCTCAACCACTCCACTTTCAACAGGTTTAAAATCTGAAAGCTTGGTAAAATGGGCTAAAAAAGTACTCGTTTCTCCCATGATGAGTGGTGAAAACTCGACAAAAAGCTCTGCTGTATCACTAAAGTGTGTGACCACTTCGGGTTCAAGTGCTAACACTTTATCACTCTCTACTGATGGCATATTTTCTTCTTGCTGATGCTGTGCATGATCATGCCCTTCATGATCGTGGTCATGTCCAGCTCCTGAAAAAGCATTTGTCGCCAGTATCAAAGAAGTTAACACTGCTATTGTAATTTGTCTCATTTTGTCTCCTTTACGAGTGCAATTGATGCTGTTTGCATCATTATAAGTTGATAGATATCACGTGTTTTTTGTAGAGTATTTTGTCTAAGCTGTGCATCCGCATAGAGTGCTTGTGCATCGAGTACTTCAAGTAAACTGCTTTCACCTGATCTAAAAAGCAGCATCTGTGTTTCATAAAACTTTTTAGCAGGTAGTAAAATCATTTCAGTATGCTGCTGTATTTGCCGGATTAACTGTTTAAAATGCTCTCTTTGTTGTTGCCAGGTATAGGAGAGTTGACTCTGTGCCTCTTTTAAAGAGAGTCTGGCTTGCTGTCTGTGAAGACGCACTCGTTCAATACTTGCACGATTTTGATTCCAAAGCGGCAGAGAAAAACGAAGACCTACCCCATAGATCTCTTCAACATCGTTTTGTACTCCCTCTTCGCGCTCTTTATAGGCAAAAAGTTCAGGTAGTGGATAGCGTTTTGATTGTTCAAGCAAAAGCGTATATGATCCTGCTTTTACCTCTTCATGTAAGGCTTGGATCTGTGCAGATGCATTGATATTTAACTGCTTAAGTTCGCGTGGTAATTTTAATAATTTTGTTGGCACTATCTTCTCTTGAGTTTGCAAAAGGTATTGTGCATTGTTATGTAATTTATCTGCTTCCTGTTGCAAACGCATTTTTGTTGAAAAAAGCTCTGCTTTGGCAATCTTTATACGTGCTTGTATAACACCTGAGATCTCACCTGCATCTTCTCTTGCCTGTGCAATATTAAGCAGCTTTTCAATCTCCATATACTGCTTTGTCACAACACTTGACGCAGTGGTGGCGTAATAGAGCTCATAATAGAGTATTGCCGCACGATACTGAGTATCCAACCTCATTTGTATATTGTTAAACTCTGCACGATTTAAAAAGGCTTGGTTTTGTCCATGTCTATTTTTCGATGCTCCATAAGTCGGTAGCTTTTGTGCGACTTCTATGCCCGTAAGTTTCATCGAATCACCTAAACGATCATCAAACTGTACTGAAAGATCAGGGTTTTCCCAAACATTTTTGTGGGCAAGCTCAGCTTGACGCTGCTGCACCTTTAGGTGTGACTGACGCAGTGTAAATGATGCATCAAGTGCTTTTTGTATAAACGTCTGGGCACTATAGTTTTTTTCTTGAGGGGAAGCCGCAAGCGTAGTGGTCATGAGAACCACTAAAAATAGGTTCTTATTCATAATCTAATCCTTAAAATTGGTAATTTAATAGTGTGAAAAAAGGATTATTGTTGTGGAGGGGCGTGAAAAAGTAAGGATTTTAAAAAGGATTGTGTCTGGTTAAAATGGTAGACAAAGGGTTCAGGGCCAAAGGGGACAAAGAGTGCTTTATGATAACGAAAGTGCTTTAAAAGCAGTAAACCAATTGTCAAAATAAGCAATGGCAACAGTAAAAACAGTGTACTGATGATCCCCAAATCTAGCTCTATATCGATATGCGGCATCAAGAGATCCATCTCATCATGACAGACATGATACTCTATATGATGATGGTCTAAATGCTTTTCAATATGCATATGCGGATGGGCATTAAAAGCAGAGAGTACGATGAAGATAGCCAACAACGGTAAGAGCTGTTTTTTAAATGACATCGCCGCACTCCTTTTAATATAATTTTTTATTATATCATAGATTGTTAAGTAATCCAAAATTT
>JAHZKW010000002.1 GCA_022600175.1 Campylobacterota bacterium | reverse complement strand
CCAATGAAAGTGATATTAATAACAAAGCCAATAAAGTTTTTCGCATAAATACTCCAATATATAAATATTATTTTAATTGAAAACATATCGTTAATAAAATATATTTATCAAGTTGAATTTAACAATATAAAATAGTTTAAATTGTTATTTTAGAGTTATTACAAAAAGTAACATTTTTTATACAGGGATTTTATAATTTCATTAGAAAATAATTAATATTTTTTTGGAAAATGATTCTCTTCTAAGATGTATTACATAGAAAAAATAATATTTTATTTCGTAGCTTATATAAGATAAAAATCAACCTATCATCTTGTGATATTTTTATAATTGAAATAAGTACATATGTAATAAGTTAAAGCTTTTTAAAAAAGTGGCGGAAACTAAAAAATCCCGCCATTTTTGTATTCGATTAGTAGATGATTTGTTTACTTGTTGATTACTAGGAATGCCATCATATCGGTGTTAGCCCATAATATGGGGTTTAAGGCTAGGTTTTGAAACGGTTTCGAGTCTCGTCCGCCGCGCCATTAAAATCTTCTCCCAAAATCAGAATTTCAAGTATGAAGAAGCTTTTCTAAGTAAAATATTGATGCTAATATAAAAATTAAATATTTTTTATTGCAAATAGATGTTTTACATAAAAAAGGGTTCTACTATTTTAAAAAAGTTTTTGATAAGTCTTACCATTGTGAGTATCTCTATACTCTTTTTTATCTCAATTGCTGGATTTTTAGGGCATGTACATTGGACGTTTGACCTTTTTTCACATTTTCGTATGCAATATTTTATACTCAGTCTTTTATCTTTAGTTATACTCTTTGTTAGTAAAAATAGATTTTTTATGTTCATAGGTATCATCACACTGAGTCTAAACTTTTATACCCTTTATCCATATTATCTTTCAAAGCCTCAGGTGAAAAGTAGTCATGTAGAACTCTCGTTGATGACCCATAATCTCCTCACGTCAAATCGTAAATATAGTGAAGTGATAGCAAATGTTGAATCTTTTAAACCTGATATCCTCTTTCTTGCAGAAGTCAATAACGCTTGGGTCTCTCACTTAAACAGACTCAAAAAGCTCTACCCTTATTCGATGATTGAAGCAAGAGAAGATAATTTTGGTGTTGCACTCTTTAGTAAGTTACCATTGCAAAAAAGTGAGATTTTATTTTTTACTGGGCTACCTTCTCTTCATGTCGTAGTGGAAAAAGATGGTAAATTTATCGATGTGATTGGTACGCATCCATATCCTCCTCTTGGAAAGTATGGAAGTGATAGAAGAGATAAACATTTAGAGGAACTTTCTCACTTTTGCAATACCCTTCATGGATCTAAAATCGTGATGGGTGATTTAAATACCTCACCTTTTTCATTCCATTTTCAACGACTCATAGCGCAAACCAGTTTACATGACAGTGCACTTGGATTTGGTTTAGTGCCTACCTGGAGCAGTACATTTGCTCTTTTAGCTGTTAAACTTGACTATATCTTAGTTTCCAATGATATCTCTGTTATCAATCATCAAGTAGGAAACACCGCAGGGTCAGACCACTCGATGGTTTTTGCTACGGTGGGTATGTAGTTTGACAAAAGGTTAATCTTATTATTAAAGTTAGGAGTATTGATAAATAAACCTAACTTCAATAGTTCCTGTACTTTAACTCTTCACTATGATAATTGATAAGAGTTAAAATGAAAATCATGAATTTAATTGGTGATCAAAATCAATAGAGGAGAAGCTATAATCTAGAGAAGTTTTATGCTTAGAATGATAAAAAGTTCAAAGTAAATTTATTATACATATCTCCCATTGTTACTTACCATTTACTTTTTGATACCAAACATTTGAGTTAGCTTTGTAAGATACCTTTATCAATTTAAAGGATTTGTCATGAAGAGAGTTATGTTAAGTGCAATGGGGTTAAGTATAGTGCTTTTGAGTGGTTGTGGTAGCAGTGATGCTACTACAAATGATACAACAGATCAGACGCAAAGTGGCACAAGCAATAGTGCTGATACAAGAGACATCACAGATGCGATTCTAACCAATCGCAGTGCAAACTGTGCAGATTATGTCGCTAGTTATGCCTCTATGGTCAAAGATATCCAAAACAATACCGCGTATGATGGCTCACTCACGATCAGCGTAGCAAATAATGAGTGTACTTTCACTGCCAATAGCATTCCAAACCACGACTTTAACGATGCTACGGCACACTTTGCCACACCTGCTAGTGAACAGTCTATTAACGTCTCTGTCCCCAGTAGTCCAAGTTTTGCTGCTTCTGATACAGCGCTAGATCTAGGTGATAATGCAATCTTTCTCAATGGTGTGTTACTCAGTATCCTCTCAGCAGGCTGTTATGACGTTGCAGATGGCAATATCGGATGCAATGATATCAATGAACCTTTTCGTTATGATCCAATGTCTCCTTTGGTAAACTTTGGTACAGATCAACACAACGCCCATGTACAACCTGATGGTAAGTATCACTATCATGGAAATCCTATGGCGCTTTTTGATACCCAAGGCACTAGTGAGTCTCCAGTGATTGGGTTTGCTAGAGATGGATATCCAATCTATGGCAGTTATATCAATGATAATGGCACGATTAGAAAAGTGACATCAAGCTACCAACTTAAATCAGGCACAAGAGATGCCGTCACCTACAACAGCCATACTTACAACCCAGGTGGTACTTATGATGGTAGTTATACCAGTGATTATGAGTATGTAGCAGGTTTAGGTGATCTTGATGCGTGTAACGGTATGACAAGAGACGGAGCCTATGGTTATTATGTTACAGACGCCTATCCTTGGGTACTTGGCTGTTACAAAGGTACTCCTGATAGCTCTTTTGGAAGGTAGGTAAAGTGATGCAGATCTCTATCCCTATTCCCAGCCATGCACAACTTCATGGTGGTGGGTTTGAAGCGGGTTTTTTACACCCTGTACTTGGCGTTGATCATCTTTTAGCGATGGTTGCTGTGGGGATTATCTCCACGATGATTGGTGGACGTGCGATCTATCTTGTGCCTTTGAGTTTTGTCTCTGTCATGTTCATTGGTAGTCTGTTTGGTTTTTATGGTATGCAGTTTTTATATAATGAGGTAGGGATTGCAATCTCGCTCTTGTTATTAGGTATTTTTATGAGTATGCGGTGGAAGTTTTCACTCTTTTTTGGTATGAGTGTAGTCGCCTTTTTTGCCTTTTTTCATGGTCATGCCCATGGTGTTGAGATTCCAAATATCAGTTCAGTATCACACTATATCAGTGGATTTGTGGTTGCGACGATTTTATTGCATATTGCAGGTGTGGCGATCGGGCTTTTGGGGGAAAGATTATCCCAAGGGGTATCATTTTTATCTCATGTAGGATCTGCTATCAGTGGTATAGGGATCTATATCCTCTATACCTTGGCTTAGAAGTGTGCTACATCACTCTCTTGTATATAGCGTGCCAACCTTTGTGGGTAGGGTGTTTGGAGTAGTTCCCCAGGGGTGAGGGGTGGGAAAAAAGAGTCATAGCGATGATACTCTGTGCGATTGACTCTTTGGTAGATATGGGTACGATTTAAGCTTTGTGGTGTCTGTAAACCAGCAGAGGCGAGCAATTCCACAAAGCTATGAATTGTTTGTGTATGAAAGTTAGCAACACGTGCTTTTTTATCTTCTACCACTAAACCGTAAGAGAGTCCTTTATCTTGTGTTGCAATACCAGTGGGGCAGCTATTCTTGTGGCACTGTAGTGCTTGGATACACCCTAAAGAGAGCATAAATCCTCTGGCACTGGCACAAAGATCAGCACCTAAAGCGAGTGCTTTGATGATATCCATACTCGTAAGCATCTTTCCTGAAGCGACAATTTTGATCTCTTTTTTCAGATCATATCCCACCAGAACATCACTCACAAATGCCAACGCTTCACGAAGGGGCATACCGACATGATTGGTATACTCAAGAGGTGCCGCGCCAGTTCCCCCTTCACCTCCATCGACTGTGATGAAATCAGGATAAATCTTTTTAGCGACCATCGCTTTACAGATAGCGATAAATTGGCTTTTTCTACCGATAGCGAGTTTAAAACCAATTGGTTTACCATCTGATAGCTCTCTGAGTGTTTGGATAAAATCGACTAATTCCAAAGGTGTAGAAAAGGTCGAGTGCAGGGGTGGGGAGTCAACCTGTGTATGGGGCTTCACGCCTCGAATCTCTGCAATCTCAACACTGTTTTTATCTGCAGGTAAGATACCACCATGTCCAGGCTTTGCGCCTTGTGAGAGTTTGATCTCTATCATCTTTACTTGTGCTAAGGTCGCCTTTTGTGCAAAGCGTGTCTTATCAAAGTTTCCTTTTTCATCTCGACAACCAAAATAGCCTGTACCAATTTGCCAAATCAAATCAGCCGATGTTTGCAGGTGATAGTGGCTGAGTCCTCCTTCTCCTGTATTGTGTGCACATGTGGCAAGTTTTGCACCATGCCCTAATGCTAAAATCGCATTTTGACTCAATGCACCAAAACTCATCGCAGAGATATTTAAAATACTAGAGTCGTAAGGTTGGCTACACTCAGAAGATCCGATACGCACACGTGGGTTTTGGTTGAGTGTTTTTGCATCATAGGCGGTGAGTGAGTGACCAATCCACTCAAACCCTGGTTCATACTGATCCATTTTGGTACCAAAGGGGATGGTGTCATTCTCATTTTTAGAGCGTCGATAGACCAAACCTCGAAGCATACGGCTGATAGGTACACCATCGATATCAGACTCTACGAAGTACTGACGGATAGGGGGACGCAGTGCTTCAAGCAGCCATCGAAGTCTTCCAAAGAGTGGAAAGTTTCTCCTTAATGTATGTTTGGTCTGTATAGTATCGTAAATACCAATAGCAATAAGAGGCAAAAAAAGAAAGAAGAGTAATAAAAACAGTAGATGTAAGGAACTCAGTATCAGCAACAGGATTAACATGAGTGCTGAGCTTATAAGGAATTTTTTTTGCATATGTGACTCTTTTATAAAATTAATCCTATTTTAGCATAAAGATAGACAATACTTTTAATCATATCTCTATGAAGCGAGATAAAACATCTCTACATCGCTTCAATAAAATCTGCAAAATCGATTGCGACATCATTGCCCATCAATGTGCAAATTCTAATGATACCATACTTGGTCCAATAGGTAGTATTGTCGCGCATCAAGTAGTGTTTTCGATGTACGATTAAGAGAGGATGTAGGTTGATGAGGAGATCAAGATAAGATTCATGGATA
This sequence comes from Campylobacterota bacterium, assembly GCA_022600175.1. Classification (GTDB taxonomy): domain Bacteria; phylum Campylobacterota; class Campylobacteria; order Campylobacterales; family QNZT01; genus SZUA-1433. The sequence goes on along the minus strand of JAHZKW010000002.1, from coordinate 15,034 downwards.
TGGCATATTTTTGCTAAATCTTGGTGTGAAATCAAGAATGGATGTTCTGATGTGGTTTGAATATAGAGTGGATGGGATTTATAAATAATAGTTTGCATAATAACACCTTTAAAAATATTAACGATATATAAATCGTTGAACAATGCTAACAAAAGGAATATTATTTCCTCATGAAATCTATATGTCGTTAGGAAATAATTTGTGTCAAGATGATGAGTTAGAAAAATATAGTCAACATGTCCTCAATACGGTCTCGAAAAATGTGGCAAAATACCGTAAAGAAAAAGGGTTTACACAAATGCAATTGGCATTAGAAATTGGAATGAGTGGTGGTGCTTATCTTGGACGTGCAGAGATACGAAAACATGATCATCATTTTAACCTCAAGCATTTAGCAAAGATCTCTAAAGTCTTAGAGATCGATATCGGAGAGTTTTTTAAATAACATTTCCCTTACTACCTTTGTTTGCCTATACTGCATACTCGTTTTCATTGGTATGGCTAAAATAAAAGCGTCGACGATAACTTACACCAAAGGAAAATATTTTACATGAATGAAGCACAACCCAATAATCCCTTACATGGGATGACGTTAGAGAAGATTTTAGAAGCTCTGGTAGATCAGTATGGATGGGAGGAGTTGGGGGCGCGTATTGAGATTCGTTGTTTTAACTATGATCCCTCTATCAAGTCATGTTTGAAGTTTTTGCGAAAGACGCCTTGGGCGAGGGCGAAGGTTGAGAAGTTATATCTTAAAAGTCAAGTGTAAAGTGCATATCACATGATGAGGAGTCTGCCATCATTTGATCTTGATGCGATTATCTCTCTAACCAACTTGCAAGTGGTGTAAAATCACTCAAAGCTCTAGGCTTCGTTTTTAACACATCTGCCATACTTTTGACACCCATGGATAAAAGGTACTGTAGATTGTCATCAAAAGTTGCTTCTTCAATTACAAAGATCTTATCTTTATGGACCTCAAACATGTAGCCGCCATTGGGGATGGGTGTCATGGAGAGTGTGACGGTATAGTGATCTTTGATGATGCTCTCTTTTTGTGAGTACATCAGTCCGATGTTATAGCCCTCCTTGGCAAATCCTTTGATTGCGACGACCAATACTTTTTTTTGACCATCTTTTGATGCGTTAAAGATTCCGATGATATCTTTGAGTGTGGAGTATCCAGGAATCTTACAAAAGAGTTTTTCAAAGAGTGAGGCGAGACCTGTATCGATGAAGTGACCCACGATATAGAGTAATACTAAAAAGATTATGACGACGGCAATAAGCCATAAGAACTCATTGTTTTGTGGACTAAACCCGACCAGTTCAAAGACATTTTCGACCAATCTATCAATCTTCTCATAGAGCCAGACGATGATCATCACCACCGCGACCATAGGGAGTATCCATAAAAGCCCTTTGATCATCACTCTCATAAAGTGCGCTAATATACCGTTTTTCTCTTCTTTCATCTTCTCTCCTTGAGATAATAGTGTTTTGAGTTTATTGCATTTAAGCTTTTACTTTACTATATCAATGCTTCTAACAAGGCTTCATATTTTGAGAGGATCTCTTCGAGGCTCTCACTAGCGACTTCAAGTCTCTCAAATAGGGCTTCAATTTCACTATTAAGCTTGGCAATATTTTGTGAGAGTTCAATGATAGCAGCATTGTCTCCACTGTTTGAGGCATGGGTGAGTTTTGCATTCTCTTCATCGAGTCTCTCTTCAAGATCCATAATCTGTTCTTCACAAAAAGTGATCTCTTTTTTAAAAGGTCCGCTCTCTTTACTGCGGGCTTGTATGAGTTGTGACCTCTGCTTTTTTTGCTCTTTTTGGTTGAGTTTTGGTCTCTCTTTTTTAGGTTTCTCTACGCCTTCTTCTTCCCAGCCAATCTTCTCTAAAAAGTCATCATAGTTACCATCAAAGTACGTAGCCCCTCCTTGATGAAAGATGATGAGTGCATCAGCAAGACGTCGCAGTAGCATCTCAGAGTGGGTGACCATGATGGTGCTACCTTGAAATCTCTCTATGGCATCACAGAGTGCATCGATAGATTGCATATCCAGGTGGTTGGTTGGCTCATCAAGTAAGAGGAGATTAGATGGCGTTGCGATGATCTTGCCTAGCATCACTCGACTACGCTCACCACCTGAGAGTACCTCAATCTTTTTATCTGCAAGTTCTCCTGAAAACATCATCGTACCACAGATTGACCTGATTTGTGCGATGGGCATACTTTTAACCACTGAGTTGATCTCTTCTGTGATGCTGTTTTTGGTGTTGAGCCTTTCGATGTTGGTTTGCCCAAAGTGTGCGATGGCAGTGGAGGGATGTAGGGTGATCTCCCCGTTTTGATGGGGTAGCTCTTTGGCAAGGTAGTTTAATAGGGTTGATTTTCCTTTACCATTTTTCCCAATGATTGCCAGACACTTGCCACTTTCGAGTGTAAAAGATAAGTCTTTAAAGAGTGGGGTATCTTCTTTGTATCCAAATCCTAGATTTTCAGCACTTAGGGTGATCTTTGCAGGTGTCTCTTTGTAGTTGAAATGAAAACTAAGATTTGCTTCACTCTCAAGGCTTTGCATCTCCTCCATCTTGTCTAAGGCTTTCTGTTTTGATTGGGCGAGTGCTGCGGTGGAAGCTCGGGCTTTATTTCTGGCGACAAACTCTTCTAACTCTTTTCTTTTTTTCTCTTGGTTTTGTCTGGTTTTTTCATAAGTTTCATCTTGCAGGGCGAGGGTTTTTTCATACTTATGGGTATCTCCCTCAATGATATGTACTCCTTTTCGTTGTAGTCCCATCGTATGGGTTGTGACACTATCCATAAATGCTCGATCATGTGTGATGAGGATCACCTCTCCTTTAAACTCACGTATAAATCTTTGAAGCCATCGAAGCGAGAGGATATCAAGGTAGTTGGTAGGCTCATCAAGTAAGAGCATGTGTGGCTCTGTAGCAAGTAGTTTGGCTAAATTGATACGGATCTGATATCCGCCTGAAAAGCTTTGAGGATCAGCCTCTAGATCTTCACTGCTAAACCCCAACCCAAAGAGAATTTTTTCAACTTTATAGAAGTGGTACTGCTCCTCTTCACTAAGAACCTGTGCACACTCCTCTCTTACTGTCTTTTGCGTAAAGTGCAGATGTTGGCGAAGTGTGCCGATCTTGTAGTTTTTGGGGATGATGAGCTCTCCCTCATCAAAGCTCTCTTCTTTTAGGATGATTTTAAAAAGTGTTGATTTCCCTGAGCCGTTTCGTCCAATAAGACCTATCTTTTGTCCAGGTGAGAGTTGAAGGTTGAGGTTGTTAAAAAGTCTCTGTGCACCAAAACTTTTGGAGAGATTTACAAGCTGTATCATATGAGTTCCGTTTCTAAAAAATAGGGTGAAGTATAGCAAAAAGATTACCAAGGTTTTATAAGCGTATAGAGAGACTCATGCAAATATTTGCTATACTTACGGCACGTTAACAAAGGAACACAATGGCAAAACCTACAAAAGAAGAGCGAAAAGAGTCAATTATGCTGGGTGCATTGAAGCTTTTTTCGCGTGAGGGGTTTTATACTACAACGATTCCAGATATTGCCAAAGCACTTAACATGAGTGTGGGAAATATGTACAACTACTTTAAATCAAAAGATATCTTAGCCAAAGAGATTATCAAATATATCTCGCACTATCTTGGTCAAGAGATACGAAAAATCAATGAAAAAGAGATAGCTACCAAAGAGAAGATTCATGACATTGTAACGATCTATTTTAAAACGGCACAAAAAGAGCCTGAGATGATTGAGTATTTTTTACGTGTCTATCTCTCCAATAGAGAAGTCTTCAAAGATGGGTGTGAGGGGATGATCTGTGTGAGTGATTTTGTTACCGAGATTATGATCTTTTTTGAAGAGGGTGTGCAAAAGGGTGAACTTCGTGATCAAGACTTCTTCTCCGCTTTTGGTCTCTTTATGGGATACCTTGGTGGGATGGTCTTTTTGCATGGTGAAAAGACGTTACCAGAGTCTCTTGAGTGGTATATCGATGATATCAGTTATAATATCTATCAGGCATTAAAGCCCCATCATGAAGTGTAAAATATTTTGGTTATCGGCAATTACCTGCAACGGAAATATCCACTCATTTTTAAATTATCCCCAAATAGAGCAGTTTTTAGAGGATTTTGAGTTTGTCTACAATCCGCTATTTGAGTCTAAAGCGAATTTAGAAGCGGTAGTATCACGTTATCATGAAACTGATATTTTAGTGATTGAGGGTGCCATTTCTGAAGCGTTTTTACGTGGGGGAAAATCGATTATCGATATCATCAACATGTATGCGCCTTATGTTAAAAAGATTGTGACTGTGGGCACATGTGCGACATTTGGGGGTATTTTTAGGCAGAGTCCTTATCTGGATGTGCGTGGTGTTTTGTTTGATGAGACTCAAAGCGTAGATACTTTTGCGCGTGTTAAAGATAAAGTGGTGAGTGTTTCAGGGTGTCCTATTCATCCTGAAGTGCTTGCCAATACGCTTTATATGATAAAAAATGAGATGACCTTTGCCGTCGATCACTACCATCGACCTAAACCATTTTTTGGCTATACCGTGCACAATGGCTGTACTCGAAATGAGTATTTTGAGTATAAAGTGGATAAACATCAGTTTGGAGAAAAAGAGGGGTGTATGTTTTATGACCATGGTTGTCAAGCCCCTTATACCCATGGCAGTTGCAACAAGATACTTTGGAATGAGGTCAACTCAAAAACCAGAGCAGGGCAACCCTGTATGGGATGTACAGAACCAGACTTCCCTAAAATCGATCTTTTTAACACCAAGAAAAATATGGGAATCCCACAATATCTGCCTTTAGGGATAGCAAAACGTACTTATATCACACTTGCAGGCGTAGTAAAAGCGTTTAAGATCGAGCGGTTTGAGCAAAGGATCACAGATGAATAGCATTAAAATTGAAAAGTTGATTGAAAAGATAGAGGGTGAAGCGACATTGGATTTTCACTTTTTAGATGAGAAAATTGATTTTGTGGATATCCATTTTCCGCATGCGCGTGGTATGGAGCGTATATTGGAGGGTAGACCTGCAGAGGATGCGTTGGTAATTACTCCTAGAGTATGCGGTATCTGTGGACATGCTCATTTGATCGCAGCAGTCAAAGCGCTTGAAGATTGTTATGCCCAGATAGAGATCTCTCAAAAAGCAAAGATCATTCGTGAACTTACCCTCAATTTTGAGTTGATCCAAAATCATATTAAATGGTTCTATTTGACACTACTGCCATTGTTAGGGTATGAACAAAAGATTCTATTGGCTTCTAAAGCAACACAATTGATGTCTAAGGCGATAGCCCTTTTAGCTGGACAATATCCCCATAACTCTTATGCCATTGTCGGAGGTGTAGTGAGTGATCCTACCCCTGTGGAGCTTGTACAACTTGAAAACTATATCCAAGAGACGATCCGATTTTTTGAAGCCTATATGGTGCAAACAGATACTAAGGAGATGCTCTCATGTGAACATATAGAGACGATGTTAGGACATAAGGGTGATCTACCCGATATCTTAAATGAACTGATTACACGAAAATGGCACCGTTTGGGAAAAAGTTTTGATCGGTTTATCGTATTTGGGGAAGATAGCTACTTTAAACGTGGCAAATCAGTCAAAACACGGATACAGCCTCATATAGATGAACGCTATCTCTCTCTAAGTGACAATGATCGCTCTTTAGCTAAAAATGTCATGTATAAACAGAAATATTTTGAAGTAGGGCCTTTGAGTCGTGCAATGCTTTTGAAAACGCCACTCATCAAAGAGTCTCATCGACGCTTTAGTGATAGTCTCTTTAGTAGGGTGCTTGCACGTAGTTGTGAGTCATTACAGCTGTTGCACCATAGCTTAGGGCTTGTCAAAAAGATTGATCTAAGCGAACCCTCTTATATCGTCCCATATCAACCTATTAGCAATATCAGTGCGAATGGCGTAGGCGCTGTGGAGGCTGCACGTGGTTCACTTATTCATAAAGTGGCTCTCGAAGAGGGGCGTATCCAAAACTATCAACTCATCACTCCTACACAGTGGAATCTCAGTAATGGAGATAGAGAAACCCCTGGAGTCGCTCAAAAAGCGATGTTAGGAGTTGATGATATTGCGCTTGCTGAATTTGTCTTTAAGACTTTTGATGTCTGCTCTGTCTGTACTACACACTAGCAAAATTAATCTTTTTAATTATCATAAATTATAATAATCCCTTTTTAAATATCATATCGTGTAATTTAAAGTGTCGCTAAGGTTACTTACCTTAGAATTATGAATGACTATTCATTTATAAAAAAAGGAGCTCCTATGAGTGACAAACGCTTTGAATCAGTAAAAAAGCTTTTTACGTCGCAGAGTGCAAAGGTTGATACAAACAGAGGTGAAGCTTATTATGAAGCGCTTTATGCACAGTGTCAAGAGAGATTAGACGCTTTACGTGCCTTAGAGCCTTTAAATAATAGACTTGATTTTAAAGAGAGCATCTTTGCTGAAGGCTTAGATAGACGTGACTTTCTAAAGTGGGCATCGGCAACGACTGCGATGTTAATGTTGCCTGCTTCATTTACGCCGTTAGTAGCTGAAGCAGCAGAGCTTATGAACAGGGTCCCTGTGGTGTGGCTAGAGCTTCAAGATTGTGCAGGTAACTCAGAAGCACTCATTAGAAGTGATGGACCAAAGATTGATGAGATTATCCTTGATATTATTTCATTGGAATTTCATGAGACTTTGATGGCACCTTCTGGACATAATGCAGAGAAACAGTTAGAAGAGGCGATTGAGCACTTTAAAGGGAAGTTTTTACTTTTCGTTGAGGGTGCGATTCCACTAGGATTAGATGGTCAGTATGGTACGATTGGTGCACAAGCCGAGACGTTTAAAGATCACTTGCTTCGTATCTCTAAAGATGCAGCTGCAGTAGTGGCTGTGGGGTCATGTGCTACATACGGGGGTATTCCAGCAGCAGCACCTAATCCAACTGATGCAGTGGGTGTGATGGATCTTGTGCAAGGAAAACCGATTATCAATATTCCTGCCTGTCCCGCCAACCCTTCAAACATGGTAGGGGTTGTATTACACTTTGTACTTACAGGGCAAGTACCAGAACTTGACTCATTGCTTCGTCCAAAGTTTGCTTTTGGATATAGAATTCATGATAATTGTGAGAGACGTGCACACTTTGATGCAGGTGAATTTGTAGAAGAGTTTGGTGATGAGGGTGCGAAAAATAACTTCTGTCTCTACAAAGTGGGGTGTAAAGGACCGATGACCTTTAACAACTGTTCGATTATCCGTTATAACGAAGGAGTCAACTGGCCTATTGGTGTGGGGCGTGGTTGTATTGGTTGTTCAGAGCCTGATTTTTGGGATAAATATGCTTATGAGAGACCGATGGCAAATGCCAATATCAAAGCCCCAACAGGTGGTGTAGAAAAGACTGTTGATGAGTTTGGTTTAGGACTCCTGACAGCAGCGGGTATCGGTATCGGTATTCACGCAGCAGCCAGTGCTGTAGCGGGTAAAAAGAGTGAGGGAGATGAGTCATGAGTAAAAAACATTTAGTAGTTGATCCGATAACAAGAATTGAAGGACATCTTCGTATTGAAGCGATTATTGATGAAAATAACCAAATTGTAGATGCGTATAGTTCTTCTACAATGTTTAGAGGTATTGAGACCATTTTAAAAGGAAGAGATCCTAGAGATTGTGGTTTGATGGCGATGCGTATCTGTGGTGTGTGTACGGGTACGCACTATCAAAGAAGTATTGAAGCGGTTGAAGATGCCTTTGATATTACGATTCCTAAAAATGCAAGAATTGTGAGAAACTTGATTCAAGGTGCCCTCTATATCCATGATCATTTAGTCCATTTTTATCATCTTCATGCACTAGATTTTGTAGATATTATCGCTGCAACCAAGGCTGATCCGCGTGCCGCTGCACTAGAGGCTGAAAAGTGGGCTGATGTCGCAGGAAATCCTGCTTATACTGCTGATCCAGCGGTCTTTAAACAGATTCAAGAGCGAGTGGTTAAATTTGCCAAAGAGGGAAGACTCGGTATTTTTGGAAATGGATATTGGGGTAACAATAACTATAAATTGACGCCTGAACAAAACCTTATCGGTGTAGTACACTATCTTCAAGCACTTGATATTCAACGTGATCTTGCCAAAATGCAAGCGATCTTAGGTGGAAAGAACCCGCATCCACAATCAATCGTTGTTGGTGGTGTGACATGTGTACAAGATATTCAAAATCCTGCACGTATTGCACTATTTAAACAGTTGCTCAAAGATGGTATGAAGTTTGTTAGAGGTGCCTATCTTCCAGATGTCTATATGGCTGGTACGATGTATAAAGAGGAGGCTGTTGATTCTGAAGCGACATTTAGCGGTGTTGGTGGAACAGGTGGAGGATTGCTTAACTTTATGAGTTATGGTGATTTTAGACTTGATGATACAGGTTTTTATAACGCTGCACTGCTTTTCCCATCAGGTATCGTACATGGTGGAGATATCAGTAAAGTGACGGAAGTTGATCCGACAAAGATTACCGAAGATGTGACACATGCTTGGTATAAAGGGGATAAACCACTACACCCTTATGAGGGTGAGACGATTCCTGAGTATACGGGATTAGAGAAAAAAGAGGATGGGATTGCCTATCTTAAAACCAAAGAGAAGTACTCTTGGATTAAAGCACCAAACTATGATGATACACGGATGGAAGTAGGACCACTGGCTAGAATGGTGGTAGGATTTGCCAAAGGTGATGAGCGAATCAAAAAGTATGTGGGTAATTTCTTAGAGCGTTCAGGGCTCCCTGTGACAGTACTCTTCTCTACAGTGGGTAGAACCGCTGCACGTGCAATTGAAACTGAGCTTATGGGTGATGTGATGATGGATTGGCTTGATGAATTGGCTAAAAATGTTGCTGGTGGAGACTTGAGCACTTGGAGTGATTTTGACTTTGATGTGGTAGCAAAAGAGAGTAAAGGTCAAGGCCTTGCAGAAGCACCACGTGGAGGGCTAGGACACTGGGTGAGTGTGAAAGATGGAAAGGTAGTTAATTATCAAGCCGTGGTACCTTCTACTTGGAACGCTTCACCAAGAGATGATAAAGGCAGGCTTGGTGCTTATGAAGCGTCACTGATTGGTACTAAGGTGGCTGATCCAGAACAACCGCTTGAGATTATCAGAACCATTCATAGTTTTGATCCATGTATCGCTTGTGCTGTACATGTCCTTGATACTAAAGGTAAAGAGCTCAGTGTCTATAAAATAGATCCTAACTGCGCTTTATAGAGGAGCACAGAATGAATACTATAAATTTTCTCACTGAAGGTGAAGCTTTAGTGATAGGAATTTTTAAGGAGCTTTGCTTCTTGGAGAGGAGAGAGTAAAATGAAAAAAGGGTATAAAAAAGTAGAACGTATGAGTTCTTCGATGCGTATCATTCATTGGTTAAATTTTTTCTCTATGATTGTGGCGATTGTGACGGGGTTTTATATTGCTGAGCCTTACTATCAGACTTTGATAGCTGAGGATGCGGTTGATAAGTATGTGATGGCATGGAATAGATGGGGACACTTTATTGTCGCGATTATTTTTGATGTCACTTCTATTGTGATTGCCTATCTCTATTTCTTTTCACGTTTTGATAAACCCTATAAGAAGATCATTCCTACAGGAAAAAATATCAAAGAGTTTTTTGAGGTATTGATCAATCTCATCACACTTAATCGTCGTAAAAAATTTGACTCTACACATAGTGATAGTTTTAATACGGTCTATTTCTTGATCTTTCATCTTTTGTTGATCTGGATGCTTCTAACAGGATTGCAACTTTATGTTCATGGGCTTGCTGCAGGGATCAGTAGTATTGGTGCTTGGTGGCCTTGGATACTGCATTTTGCAACGGATTGGACGATTCCAGTGAGTGGCGGAACGTTGATGGATGTGCGTATTTCTCATCACTATACGATGTGGTGGCTGATTGTTTGGGTGGTGATTCATATCTACTATCAGGTGTGGCGAACGATCTTTTGGCAAGAGGGTGATATCGCGATCGCTTTTGGTGGTAGTAAATTTGTCAAAGATGAGAAGAAAGAGGATTGAACCTTTTTTGTTATCATTGAGACCTCTTTAGTTGAGGTCTCAAAAGCATAAAGATATAATAAATATTAAGTGGTGGTGCTAAGAGCATCATCCCTTAGTATTTAAGGGGATGCAGTGGATAAAGTTGTACTTGTGGGTATTGGAAATATCATGTTTAGCGATGATGGGTTGGGTGTATATGCGGTAAAATACATCGAAGAGAATTTTAAACGACCTCCCTATGTCAAGATTGTCGATGGTGGTACACTCGGCTTTACATTGATGACTTACTACCAAGAGTATGATAAAGTATACATTGTTAGCACCACTTCTATTGAAGGTGATGAGGGGAAAGTACACCGTTTTACTAAAGAAGCCTTGATGGATCAAGGTGTTTGCAGGCAGAGTGCCAATGAAGTGGAAGTGGTACAGATGCTTGAGATCTGTTCCCTTTTGGAAGAGATGGCTGAGGTGGAAATTATCGCGATGAAGCCTTCTGATATCATGCCTGTTGAAGCCAACTTGACTGCCTGTGTCAAAGCACAATTTCCAAAACTTATTGATACTATTATTGAGGCATTTGCAAAAGATGGGGTGCATTTAACGCCACATCAAAAACAGACCTCTTTAGATGAAATTATTAACGCTTACGCTAACCCTACGATGCCTACACATCACTATCACTAAATTTAAGGGGACATGTTTTGTATTTTATATTTGAGATGATATTTAACAGTGATAAAGCTTATATCTGTCGTTTGATCAAGGCATTGGCGGTGCAATCGAGTCTTGAAGTTGAGATAAGACATACAAAAGAGAAGATTATTTTGATTGCAAACAAAGATGCTGCTTCACTTGAAGCGTATCTGAAACTTTTAGAAGAGAGTATTCCAGCTTCCATCTATCTGGGTGAGAGTAGACACTACTTTAGTGATGAGAAGCCAAGTGATGAAGCGATAGTTGAAAATGATCTGCCTATAGATATTGGCTTATGTCCTACATGCCAAAAAGAGATGTTCAATGTCTCAAGTCGTCGTTACTATTATCCTTTTACTTCCTGTAATGCTTGTGGTAGTCAACATGCCTTTTTGACACAGCATCCGATGCGACGTGAAAACAGTAACATGAAGTTTTTAGCACCTTGTGAGGCGTGTCAAAAGGAGCAAAAGCAAAATCCTCTGCGTCAAAACTTAGCGACAATCTCTTGTATCGATTGTGGGATTGCACTGAAGATGCGTAATGCAAAAAAAGAGCATATTGCCAATGACAAGGGGAGTTATCGTAAACTTTTTGAAGTCACCACTCAGGCACTTTTAAAAGGAAAAAGTGTCAAGATGAAAACCACCCATGGGGACCGTCTCTTTTTTGTGCCTACGCCTGAGATGTTGCTTCATAACTCAACACTTTTAGTGACTGAAGCAGGCAGTCTCAATAGACATTTTATGATAGTGGTACAGGAGTTTAATGCACTGCTGAGTATTGAGAGACCTATGATTAGAGTGGCTACTAAGAGTGAAGAGATGAAAGCTCTTTATGGTAGTAGTAGCTGGGTGAAGTATCCTGATGATGGGATGACGATGTTGTTAGCCAAGGAGCTTCAAAGTGTGGGATGTGGATATATTGCTTATCGTGCTTGTGATGAGATGCAAGAGGCAGACTATGTAGTGGATTTTGATATTCCTGTTGCCCCACAAGAGGATTTTAAACTCTTTATCAATCAAGATACGAAACTGTTGGTGGGTGGGACACGCTCAATTTTCCCTACTACGGTGCATAATGCAAAAAAAGAGCGTATTGTGCTCTCTTATGGAATGGCAAGTGTCTGGGTAGAAGATCAAATGATCATTGATAGGATGGATCATTTCTCCAAGATGGCAGTAAAAGATCTTTGGATACGAAAAGATGAGCCTATTGAAGTTTCGTTTGAAAATCAGTACCGTTTTGAGGATTTTAAAGCTTCAATGCTGGGTATTTTGGTTGAACATGAGGCTTTAAAAGAGAGTGCTATTGGTGTACATTTTGATCAGAGGCTGCACTTTTTGTATTATAATAAAGTAGAGGTGATGGATGTAGTCCCACCACAGCAGTTTGAAGCTGATAGACTCTTTGATGAGATTGCTGTACTGCGTGAGGGTTCAGATAGATTGGTGGTAAATTACCAAAAAGCTTATCCTAAAACTGTAGAACGCCTGAATGCTTTACATGGTGAACATGATATTTTTGAAGTGACGGCGATCATATTGGGTTTACAAGAGGAGAGTTTTGATGGTATCTCGACTGAGGCACTTCGCTTTTTAGGCAAAGGTGGATTGCAGATTGATACTAAAGTCAAAGATAACCGTTTTAATGATTATAGCTTTTTAGCGTCTATCATGAGCTATCAACTCAGTGGGGTAGAGTCTGATCTTATCTGTTATAGTATCTATGAATCTTTTGGAGACTATATCGCTGATATTGTGACACAGTTGATGGAAAAAACCAAAGCAACAAGGCTCACTCTAAGTGGTAAGACATTTGCAAATCAGTCGCTTTGGGGTAGAATACAGCGAAACTTGGGTGCAAAACATCCACTGTTAAATCGAAGTTATCCAATAGGAAAAGAGAGTGTCATCTTTGGAGCCAACTACTTATAAGATCGAGATCACTGGTACGGTACAAGGGGTAGGATTTCGTCCCTTTATCTATAAATTAGCACAGACCTATGCACTTGAGGGTAGTGTGAGTAATGATGGTAGTGGTGTGGAGATAGAACTCTGCACCACTCACGCAGTACTTGAACTATTTATTGAAGATATTAAAACCAAAGCGCCACCACTTTCAGAGATTCGCGAGATCTGTTTTTCAAAAATAGCCCCTAAAATATTTAGGGGGTTTTCGATCATTCAGAGTGATGAAAGTGGTTTGAAAACCACACTCATCCCTCCTGATATCTCAATTTGCAGTGCATGTGAAGCAGAACTTTTTGATCCTCATAACCGTCGTTATCTTTACCCTTTCATCACATGTACCAACTGTGGTGTACGCTACTCTATTATCAAAACACTCCCCTATGATCGCCAACACACCTCAATGGCAAAATTTAGGATGTGCAAAGCGTGTGAAAAAGAGTATAAAGACCCCATGGATAGACGTTATCATGCACAGCCTATTGGGTGTTATGCGTGTGGACCAACACTCTCTATGGATCTTGAAAAAGTGGCTCTTTTGATCAAAGAGGGGGCTATTGTAGCGATTAAAGGGGTGGGTGGATATCATCTTGTTTGTGATGCTACTAATGATAGTGCTGTGTTGAAACTGCGTACGCGTAAAAAACGACCTACAAAACCTTATGCCGTGATGGTAAGAGATATTGATGAAGCTTCAAAATTAGCCCATATCAATGCACAAGAGCAGAAGCTTTTAAACTCTAAAGAGCGTCCTATCGTACTTTTGAAAACTAAAGAGAATGATCTACTCTCTAAACATGTAGCACCTCATATCACAAAGATAGGGTTGTTTTTACCCTATACTCCGATACATCTGCTACTTTTAGAACGCTTACAAAGACCGATGGTCGCTACAAGTGCCAATATTACTGATGAGCCAATCTGTACGGATATTGAGAGTTTAGAAAAATTAGAAGGTATTTATGACTATGTAGTAGATCATGATAGGGAGATTATTAATGGTTGCGATGATAGTGTTTTGACTGTTGTGGCAGGGCAGACTTTGATGCTTAGACGTGCACGTGGGTTTGCTCCTGCGAGTGTGAAACTCCCTTTTTCACTTCAAAAAAATGTTTTAGCACTTGGGGCAAATCAGAAAAGTACTATTGCTATTGGTTTTGATAAAGAGGTGATTTTATCGCCTCATATTGGAGACCTTGATACGCTAGGATCAGTGCGTTATTTTGCACAAAATATTGAGACGTTACAAAGGGTGTATGACTTTACACCTGAGGTAGTGGTACATGATAAACATCCAGACTATGAGTCGACCAAGTATGCCAAAATGCACTATCAAAAGAGTTATGCAGTCCAACATCACTATGCACATATCTTAGGGGTAATGGCTGAAAAACAGATCACTGAAAAAGTACTTGGTGTGGCCTTTGATGGGACGGGATATGGTGATGATGGGACTTTATGGGGTGGTGAATTTTTAGTATGTGATTATCTGGGGTATGAGAGGGTGTTTCACCTTAAACCTTTTAAGCTTTTAGGCGGGGCTAAAGCGATCAAAGAGCCAAAACGTGTGGCATTGAGTCTGTTGTTTGATCTGTATGGCAAAGAGGCACTCACTTTAAAAAATCCTACAACAAATGCTTTTAGCCAAGTAGAACGTAAAGTACACTTTGTTGCTTGGCAAAAAGGGCTCAATACTCCTCTCTCTTCATCTATGGGAAGGCTTTTTGATGCGGTGGCTTCACTCACTGGTGTATGTCAAACGATGAGCTTTGAGGGAGAGAGTGGGATGTTACTTGAGGAGTTGTATGATCCAGAGATAACGCAGCGTTATTCCCTGCATTATCAAGAGGGAGAGATTGACTTTTTGGAGATGATAGAGGCTCTTTTAGCGGAAAAAGAGCTGCATGTTGGGGTCTCTAAGTTTTTTAATACCATCGTAGAGATGATTGTACATGTGGCGAGTGTGTATGATTTACCGTTGGTTGTCAGTGGAGGGGTGTTTCAAAATAGTGTTTTGATGGGGTTAGTGATGCAAAGAGTGCCTCAGGTGATCTTCTCAACGACAATACCTCCAAACGATGGAGGGATTGCATTGGGGCAGGTGGTGTTTGCACAGAGCGTAAAACGATAGTCAATAACTATAAAGGAGCGTAAGGTAATAAGTGATATGCGCATCTACCGTCAATACTAAGTCAAACAGCCCTCTTTATTATATATAGTTAGT